>NZ_JAVDUS010000002.1:0-496397 GCF_031456485.1 Bacillus sp. 3255 | reverse complement strand
CGCCGCTCTAACGGACACCACGGCCGTTAATGCCGGGGAACGCGGCCGGTTTGCGCTCTAACGGACAGGAGAGCCGCTATTTGCCAATTTCCGCGTGAAAATCGCGCTGATCGAGGCAAATAACGTTCGCTGTGTCCGTTAGGGTCCGGGATCGGCGCAAAACCGCCGAATAGCGGCTTCTGTGTCCGTTAGCCGGTTCCGGGCCTCGGCCGCGGAGCTTCGTGCGCCGTGAACAGGCGCGGCCGTGAACACCGGAGCCGAGCTGTGTCGGTGGCCCACAACTGCCGATCCGAGGTACGCCGCTCTAACGGACACCACGGCCGTTAATGCCGGGGAACGCGGCCGGTTTGCGCTCTAACGGACAGGGGAGCCGCTATTTGCCAATTTCCGCGAGAGAATCGCGCCGATCGAGGCAAATAACGTCCACTGTGTCCGTTAGGACCCGGAATCGGCGCAAAACCGCCGAATAGCGGCTTCTGTGTCCGTTAGCCGCCCGAGCCTAGCCGGCCACAGCCCGCTCATCTCGCTTCCCGTCACCCCTCACCCGTCCCCGCTTTTGCGCGATCACGTGCTCCCAACATGCAAACAAAAAAAGGAGCTGAGCAGCAAGCTGCTCAACTCCTTTCTATTTATGTAGTTTACCAGTTGGGGTTGGATGGTCCCGCAGTTACCAGCACCTTGGCCGGGTTCGCAGGGATCACGAGTACAAAATCGGTAGAAGTTTCTTCGACGGCTTTCACTTGGAAGTCATCCGGAATGGTGATACCGAAAGTTTGCTTGAGCGCAGCTTTAGGATTCGCTAACAGTTGGTTTTTGAAAGCTTCGTCTTCCCAGGCTTTTTGAATAATTTTCGCTTTGAGTTGTTCATTCGTTGACATAACAGATCACTCCCCTTTTTTAGTTGAACGGACTAGTAAAATAGTCCGTCATTCGCAGGATAAATTCCTAATTTTTCCTGCAAAATCATTATAGCACGAATATTCAAAATTTTCTATCAAAAATTGCTAGTTTCCGACATAAAATAGTAGAAACCGCCGGAAAGTAACTTTAATCGCTTTTCTTTGATCTCATCCGCAGCCGCCTGCAGGTCGTTCACGAGTCCGCTTTGAAACTGAGCGAGTTCATGCAGTGGCAGTCCCAGCCTCCGCACATCTTCCTGATGCGAAGCGGCAATCTCCTTGAAGCCCTCAAGCCGGTCTTGGACAAACACTTGCTGCTTGACCCACTCCGCCGTCATCGGCTCTTCTCCGGGGCGATCCGCACTCCTTCGCAAGAAAGCCAACAAGCAGTTATACGTTCCTTCCGCCAAGTCTTCCTCCCAATCGACCCAATCATCCAGCATTTGCAAACAGATGAGCACTTGATCGACCGCTTCCGTCACGACGGGCACAAGATCTTCCCGGCCTGCAAGCAGCAGGGCGCCGGTAGAGGCGTTTTTGACGGGACTGGCCTTCCAAGCCACTTGTTTGCGATCCGTATAGAAGGGATCCCGTGTGGACTCGCCTGCAACCGCATCGGCCCATTCCCGCACATACGATTCATAATGGTGCCAGAAAGGGGAGTGCGGCGGATACAGCTCCCGATAGATCGACTGAAACTGCAGTTGAAATAGATTGGCCAGCGGCAGCTTGTCCCGGTGCTCTCCAGTGGCGGAATCCATAACGTCGTCCACGACGAAGTAATACAGCATGACGAAGACATTGGCCAAGCACAGCTTCCGGGCAGCCGAGTCAGGCACAGCTACGATTTCTTTCATCCAATAGGGAAGAAGGTAACAGATGTAGTTCTTGGTGCTATCTTCCCGGCGCATGTCAAATTTGGCGAAATAAGCAAGTCCGAGACGATTCAACCCGTCAGGAAACATGTTGATGATACGTTCCCCTTCGGCAAATGCCTCGTCCAGATCGGCTCGATGTGCATTCAACCACAACATAGGTCAATTTCCCCTTTATTGGTATATTCTTGAAATAAGCCTAGCATGAAATCTTTCGGGTGGCAATCGATTTTTATCACCAGTTCACGGAAGTTAAGATAGTTCATACCCCGTTTCACCACTATGTTCACAGACGTAGCGAGGCTTCACTACCCAGAAGCACAGCCGCTGATTATGATCATCCTAAGACACATCGCCCCAAGGAGGATCTAACGGAACATGGTCAAACGAAGAGGTTTACTGTATGAAATTGTGACGAACAAAATTATGTTTCTCATGCTGCTCCCCACGCTGATCTTCTTCTTCATTAACTCGTACATTCCAATGGTGGGCATCTATTATGCGTTTACGCGCTTCGATTTCAACGCCGGACTGTTCGGCAGCCCATTCGTCGGCCTGGATAATTTCTCATTTCTATGGAAATCCGGCATTTTGCTGCGATTGACGCTGAACACGCTTGGCTATAATTTGGCTTTCATTATATTAGGCAACGTATTCGCCATTATGTGCGCTATATTGCTAAGCGAGATTCGCAGCGCCTGGTTCAAGAAGATGGCGCAATCGGTCATGTTCCTGCCGTATTTCATTTCTTTTGTTATCCTGAGCGTTATTGTCTACAACTTGTTTAACTACGAAAGCGGATTTCTGAATACGACGTTAAAAGAGTTCAGTTATGAGCCGGTCGATGTGTACAACACGCCGTGGGCCTGGATTTTCCTCATTATTTTGTTTTACCTGTGGAAGAATCTCGGATACAGCATGGTCATCTATTTGGCTGCCATAACCGGGATCAGCGATGAATATTACGAGGCCGCCAAGATCGACGGCGCTAACATTTTTCAACGTGTCTGGCACATTACAATCCCGATGCTGAAGCCAACCTTTGTTGTCCTGCTATTGTTCGCGTTAGGGAGTATTATGAAAGGGCAATTCGACTTATTTTACCAATTAATTGGAAATAACGGCGTGTTGTTCAATGCCACGGACATCGTCGACACCTATGTGTACCGTTCCTTGAAAGTGACGTTCGATGTGGGGATGGCGACGGCGGCCGGGCTTTATCAATCGCTGTTCGGTTTTATTCTGATCGTGACGGTGAATTACATCATTCGCAAAATCAACGACGATTACGCTTTATTTTAGGAAAAGAGGTGCTAAGAGCTTGAGAGTCAAGGATGAGAACTATATGCTGCTGTTTCAAACGCTGGCCTACGCCGTCATTATCGTCTCTTTCCTGGTGTGTTTGTTTCCCTTCCTGATGATAATTTCAGCGTCCTTCACGCAAAACGAGTCGATTCTTAGAAGCGGCTATCACTTCTTCCCGAAGGTGTTTTCGATTGAAGGCTATAAAACGGTGTTCCGCTTCCCTGAACAGGTACTTAAGGCATACAGCGTAACGATTCTGGTCACGATTGTCGGAACGGCGCTCGGCTTGTTCTTCATGACGATGGCGGGCTACGTGCTGCAGCGCAAAGATTTTCGCTACCGCAATCAATTCGCGTTCTATATTTATTTCACTACGCTGTTCGGCGGCGGCTTGGTCCCTTGGTATATTCTTCTGGCCAGCTATCTGAAGCTGACGGACACTTATGCGGTGCTTGTGCTGCCGGGACTGATGAGCCCGTTTCTCATCATTCTGATGCGCAGCTTCATGAAATCCGCCATTCCCGAAGAACTCATCGAGTCCGCCAAGATTGACGGTGCCAACGATTTCAAAATTTACTACAGCGTCGTGCTGCAATTGTCGATGCCCGGCATCGCAACCGTCGGCTTGTTCCTGGCGCTGCATTATTGGAACGGCTGGTTCATGTCCTCGCTGTTCATCAATGATCCGAACAAGTATGAGCTGCAATATTATTTGTACAACGTGATCAACACGATGCGCTTCATCTCGCAGATGGGGGCAGGCACCGGTGTCGTCATGACGGGCGAAATGCCGACGGAATCGACGAAGATGGCGATGGCCATTGTCGTCACAGGGCCGATCCTGTTCCTGTATCCGTTCGTGCAGCGATATTTCGTCAAGGGATTGACAATCGGTGCTGTCAAAGGTTAGAACCGAAGAAGGAGCAAGCATGCGTCCACCTTCTCGGCTGACATATCATTACACACTAAAGGGAGGATTCACATGAAAAAGCCATCATCACCCCGATTCTCGGCCATCCTGTCCGGAGCGCTGGTTGTTACGGCTCTAACAGGCTGCAGCAGCGCCCCGGAGCCTAAACAGGAAACGGCAGCACCGGCAGCGAGTGCGGCAGCCCCGGCGGCTACAGCCAAGGCGGAAGCGCCCAAAAGAGAGAAGGTCGAGCTGCAATTCTATATGCTTGGCAATGCTCCCAAAGATCTGCAAATCATTCAGGACGAAGTGAACAAGCTGGCGCTGAAAGATTTGAATACGACAGTCAAATTCAATTACACCACCTGGACCGACTGGGATCAGAAATATAAGCTGCTGCTTTCCTCCGGACAGCAAGTGGACTTGATCTTCACAGCAGACTGGACGCAGTATCAATCGTATGCCAAGAAGGGCGCCTTCCTGCCGCTTGACGACATTTTGCCGAAAGCTGCCCCGACGCTGAACCGGTATGTCCCCAAGGACATGTGGGACGCCGTGAAAATCGACGGCAAAATCTACACCGTACCGGCGACCTTCAAAGAATATGTGACTAACGGCTTCGTTTGGCGCGAGGATTTGAGGGCGAAATATAATTTGCCGAAGCCGACATCGATGGAAACCTTCGAAGCCTACATGGACGGCATTAAGAAAAATGAACCGAACATGCTGCCATTCGCCAGCGGCGGTGACGGCAACTTGATTATTAACGGGCTGAGAGACGTCGTCCATAACAGCATTGGCTCGCCGCTTTATGGCATTGGCATCAATTACAATAAGCCTGGCGAGGTCTATTCTTACTGGGGCTCCGAGGAGCATCTGAGCGACATCAAGATCGCCAAGCGCTGGATGGATAAAGGCTTCATTCCGAAAAACGTGCTGAACGTGAAGGATTCCACCTGGGACCAACTGGTCAGCGGGAAAGCGGCGGCGGAGTTCGGGGATAACCCGGCGCGCTTCAACGATTCCCTGAACAAAATGAAGTCGACGCATCCGGATTGGAATCTGGAGTATTACCCATTCCCGGTTATCAAAGGGTATGCGACGCCGGTTCATCCGATCCACAATGGCTTCGCCATTCCGAAAAGCAGTAAAAATGCGGAGCGTGCGCTCGAATTTTACGAGAAAATGGTTACGGATAAAACGTATAACTGGCTAACCTCTTACGGCATTGAAGGGAAAAACTTCCAGGTTGAAAACGGCTATTATAAAATGATCGGCGATAACAACTCGAACGGCTTTCCTCGCGAGTCCATGAATTCCTGGGCATGGCGCAATCCGCAGTTTATGTTGTTCGAGAAGAGCTTTGATGGCGTGAAAGCGATCTATAATGATTTGGATAAAATCCAGAAGCCGGACTTGTTCACGGGCTTTGCCGAAGATTACAGCTCCTATCAAGCGGAGAAGGCGGCGCTGGAGCAAGTGGAGAAGCAGTACTTGTGGCCTCTGCAGATGGGGCTTGTAGCGGATGTGGAAGCAGGCTTGAAAACGTTCATGGAGAAGGCCAAACAGGCCGGACTAGAGAAGGTTCAAGCCGAGTACAAGAAGCAATGGCTGCAATATGTGAGTGAGAAAGGTATTAAATAAGGAACCGGAGCTGTCCCCAAAGTAAATGTAACGGCGAGTTGTAAATTGGGGCAGATGACGGAATTGAGAGAGGGTGCCTTTTGGGACACCCTCTTTCGGCGGTTTTTGGAGCCACGTCGTGCGGTTAGTCCGCTGTGCGTTATGTGCGGAGCAGACTTCACCTCGCGTCAAGCTTAGCGATCTGGCCGAAGGCTCCTACCAAATATGGGATTATATATGATTTTTCATATACAATCATCAGAAATCTCTCCCTAAGCGGGAATGTGTATGATATTTCATATAAAATTATCAAATCCGCCGTTAAACCAACAAATGTGTATGATTTTTCGAATTGAATCAGCAGGCTCCCGCCAAACCTAAAGTGGGTGTCCCACTTCCGGGACACCTGTTTTAGGTCGAGGCTTGGTTGCCGGGCTCGAGCAGCTCGCTTTTGCGGTAATCGGTAGGCGTAACGCCAAAATTTTTCTTGAACATGCGGTAGAAATAGGAACTGTTGGTATATCCGATCCGCTCGGCGATATCGGCAATCGGCAAATCGGAATGCTTGAGCAGATCTTTGGCGCGTTCCATCCGCATCGTATTAATGACATCGACAACGGCATTCATGGTGTTTTGCTTATAGACCCGGCTCAAATAGATCGGCGACATATCCAGCTCATCGGCTATCCAGTTCAGACAAAGGTTGGGGTTACCGCAGTGCTGTTCAATCATATCGTTAATTTTACGGATGAGATCGTCCTGCTTCATGCTCCGCTTGTCGTCCAGCCGCCGCTTGATGTCATCGAACATTTCGAAGACGACGGCTTCAATCTGTTCGATCGTTTCGAGTTTGGCTAACGAATGACGGGATAACTGCAGTCCCGCGGGGACATCGAGGGCGTTATTCTTGAGTATCGTATGCAGGACGCCATTCAACGTGATCGTTAAACGCGATAAGGTTGCTTGAAAGACGCTGATCGGATAAGGCCGTGTTTCTTCAATAATAACGCTGTACAATTTCTTGGCTTCGGCAACCTTGCCGGCCATTAACGCATCAATCAGCTTCTTCTCTTTCTCCACGGTGAATAAGTAATCGTCCGTTTCCCGCATTTGGTGATCCAAGGAGGCGATCAGGCAGCCCGGTCCGAGGAACACGCGATGCTCCGAAGCCTCGACAACGCTGCGGTACAGAGGGACAAGATCCTGCGGCTGGGAACTGAGCGGGCTATAGGTGATCGACAAGCTGATTTTGAGCAGCTCGCTGACGGCTTTCTGAATTTGCTTCAGAAGCGCCTGCAGCATACTCTGATCTCCGCCCGTCGGCGTGTTCTGCGCATTCACGAGCAGCACCGTGCTATCGCTGCCGATATCCACCGTTTCCACCTGGAACGCTTGCGAAGCTATTTCCGAGGAAATATTCATAATCGCATATTTATAAACGTGCAGGTCGTCCTGATGGTTGTGCATGAAAGGCTCAAACCCGTCAATCCGCAGCAGAATCAACCGGTAATCGCTTTGGAAATCGAAGGAGATGCCAAGCTCGCTGCGTTTATCCCGCATCATTTTGGCCGTAACGGGCTCTTGCCCTTGAAGCAGCTTCCGCAGGACATCTTGTTTCAGCGTAAATAGTGAATTCCGTTTATCCGATTCCAACGCTTTCATTCTCGTTACGATTCGATCGATCGGTACATAGAGCTTACGGGACAAGTGCCAGGATACGAGCAGACCGGCCAGCAGGATAGCAAATCCGATGTAAATGGTCGTTGTCCGTATGTTGTTGATTTTCTCGATGATTGCTGCATAAGACGTTATGCGGATGTACCGCCATTCCAGCGAGTCGGGGGCCGTGTAAGAAATCAACGATTTATGTCCTCCGACCTGATCGATGAAGTAGCCGGAGCCTTTATTGCTCATAATTTGCTTGGTAATGGCCGAATCCGGTGTCAGCGCCTGGGCGAAGTCGGGGAGGTCGCCGGCGAGCGTTCGGCCTTTCATATCGATAATGAAGGAGCTGCTTCCTTCCTTGCCTTTGGGCTTGCCGATATCTTTATTGATCCAATCGGTGGAGATGTTGACGATAATCGCGGAGTTCAAAGCGTTATTGTTGCCGATCGCATCATAGCACAGATAGGTGTACACCTTGCTTTTCTCCGCGCTGGAAGCGCTTTTCAGATAAGTTCTGGGGATGGGCACGAAAGGCTTGAATTCCTGAAAATGGTCCAGTACGTTCAAAATGTCTTTGTCCGCCAGCTCTTCCTTGGTCATGAGACCGTTCTGACCCGAGTTCGAGGCGATATATACATAACTGGCTTTGGGATTGTATACGTAGATGGAATCGATGTAAGGCATGGAATTCAAGTAATTGCTTAATTCCCTCATGGCCGCGGTCGTATCGTAAATATCCGGGTTCTCGTAAAACATCAGCTTGCTGATGTTCCCGTTCCGGTACAGCTGGAATGTAAGCGATTGCGCGCTTTCCGTCATGGAGATGACTTCCCGGCTGGTTTGGGTGAGATTCTCCAAATCGGTCTGATACACCTGGTTCAAATTGATGTTCCGGTAATTGACGAAGTAAATGGCGGAGGATACTAACAGAGTGAGGACAGTACACAGAATTGTGCTCAATAAAAGTTTGATATACAGCTTACGGTTATCTCCCGAATTGTTTGCATTCACAGGCATGCCTCCTCCACGCGGACTAACAGTATTACTACCATATCACCCCCGCGCAAAAGGGCACAAGATGAAATCATGCAACATTTATGAACTTATCTGACTATTCATAATTGACAGAGGGGGTATTTTTATATACATTGGAAGCAAATCGATTGTTCGCAATAAGACTCAAAGAGAAAGGAGCTTCGTTATGGACAGCAGTGAACTTTTAAAACTAGAGAATCAGCTGTGCTTCAGCTTGTATGCAAGTTCCAGAGCGATTACCCGGATGTACCGCCCCTTTCTTGAAGAATTGGGCATTACGTACCCGCAGTATTTGGTCCTGCTCGTTCTGTGGGAGCAGAAGGAGAGCACGGTCAAGGAGCTGAGCGAGAAGCTTGATCTGGATTCAGGCACGCTCACGCCGATGCTCAAGCGGATGGAAGCGCAGCAGCTCGTGCAGCGGAAGAGATCCGCGCAAGACGAGCGCGTCGTGAACATTGTCATTACCGAAGCCGGTCTTGCCTTGTATGAGAGAGCGCTCTGCATTCCTCAGACGCTGCTGGCTTCCAGCGGATTGTCGCCGGAGGAAATTCACAACTTCAATGTACAGTTGAAACGCATCATCCACAGCGTCAACGCATCAACTACGTAGCAGTCCGCACGGCTGAGAGGATTGGAGCTAGAAGCATGCCAAGATTAACGTTCAGAGGAATCACCGTCGAACAGCTCTGCGCTATCAGCGAATCACTGGTCGACCGGCTTGCAGTTGTTTGCAGCTGTGACCGTGATAATTTCACGCTGGAATGTATCCAGCATGCCGCCGTCTTCGGCGGGAAACAGGTAGAGGCGTACCCGTTCGTTGAAGTCGCGTGGTTCGAACGAGGAGACGAGGTCCGGGATGGCGTGGCCGGAGCGATTACCGACCATGTGCTTGGCCTGGGCATTCCGGAGGTTGAGGTTGCGTTCACGACCTACGCCAAAGAGGCCTACTACAGTAACGGAACTTCATTTAAGTGAGGAATTGAAATGGGTTATTTTGTCTACATCTTAGTTAACAACATCGTGCCGATTTCGATTATGATCGCCATCGGGGCTGTGATGTATCGTGCTTTTCATCTTGACATCAAGACATTATCCAAGCTCAATTTCTATGTGTTTTCACCGGCTCTTGTTTTCGTCAAGCTGTATGAATCCGAGATGAACTTGCACGTTCTGCTGCAGGTTCTCTTGTTTTTCGTCCTTTTCTTTAGCCTTCTTTTTGCCTTGATTGAGATTTACATACGGATTCGCAAGCTGCAGCGCGGAATGCGCATTGCGATGCGCAACAGCGTTATTTTCTATAACAGTGCGAATTATGCGCTGCCGCTTAACCAGACCGTTTTCGGCGGGAATGCGTATACGCTGTCGATCCAAATCGTGATCATGATTATGCAGACGCTGCTTCCGAACACGTACGGCATCTATACGCTGAATGCCCATAGATCAAACTGGAAGGCCACGATGAAGACGATCCTGTCCTTGCCGGTCATTTACATGATTCCGCTTGCGCTGCTGCTGCGCTACTTCCACCTGCCGGTGCCTTCTTCTATCAATCTGCCGCTGACGTATATTGCCAATGCGTTCATGGCTACGGCACTGCTTACGCTTGGCGTGCAGCTGGGGGGAATGAAGTGGGAGTTTCACTTCTCCAACGTGGCCGTCTCGCTCGTATTAAGGCTTGCCGCTGCGCCGCTAATCGGATTCTTCGTTGTGTGGCTGCTTGGGATCGACGGATTGACGGCCAAGGCGCTTATTCTTTCATGTGCGGTACCGACGTCGCTCAGCAGCGTGCTGCTCGCCATTGAGTATGAGAACGAAGCGGAGTTCTCGTCTCAGGCCGTGTTTACATCCACGCTGTTAAGTATGTTTACGATACCGATTGTCATCTATTTATTGGGTTTTCTGTGAACATTTCGGGTAATAATTGAAAAGAGCAGGACTTTCGACATTTTTCGGCGAAATGGTTATTTCAGCTATTATTCAAAGGGGGCAGCTTTTGATGAAATACCAATTTTGCCAGTATGTTACGATCGTGGACATGAATGAAGAGATTTTATCCGAGGTGTTGTTCGAGCACGGGGAATTTGAAGGCATCAGCTTGTCCATCGGCGCTTCTGTTCTCATGAATCAATTGGGTCTTAAACAGTTCGATGTCGTGTACGATCGCAGAGAAGGTAAAACCGCGCGCAACAAAATTGTAGATATTGAAATCGATTTGATAAAAAAACCGTCGGTCACGAGAGTCTATCTGGAGCCGGTTCGCCTGATCGTCGGCCAACATGATATCGGCGAAGTGGAATGATTGCGAGTGCCGTAAGGAAAAGGAGTAAACGAGCATGATGAAACTATTTGTATTGCTCGGCAGTTTGAACGCTTTTCTCTCTGTCGCGCTTGGCGCTTTCGGAGCGCATATTTTGAAAGGGAAACTAACGCCTGAGAAGCTGGATGTCTTTCAGACCGGCGTCCACTATCACATGATTCATGCGGTCGCGCTGCTGGCGATTGCCATCTTGTCCGACAAGCTGGCCAGCACTTCCTTGGTGAATGCATCCGGCTGGCTGATCTTTATCGGCATTATTTTGTTCTCGGGCAGTTTGTATGCCTTGAGCCTGACCGGGCTCAAAATATTTGGACCGATTACCCCGCTTGGCGGCGTAAGCTTCCTTGTCGGTTGGGTTTTGCTGGCGATTGCTGCGCTAAAATAAAAAGAAATGGAAAGAGTCTGGGAAATCCGACTCTTTTTTCTTTATTCATGACAGATATGCAGGAAAAAGCTCGACTCATGTAGAAATAAGGTTTCGAAGATACGGACGTGTGTCGAATAGATCACACGCCATATGGATAAGGAACTGTAGTCAGTGTGACGCTTCCTATTCCTTTAAGGGAGACAGCAAGAGGAGGCAATCTTGTGAGAAACAGGCTCTATATCGGCGCGTATGTACTCGTGGCCATATTCGTAAGCCTTTATGTAAAGCCGTATGCCGCATGGATCTGCTTGATTGCATCAATGCCGCTAGTCGTGCAGCTGCTCAGGACGACCGGGCAACCCCGGCCGCCGTCAGAACCGGTGATGCAAGGTCCGGCGTACCATCATGTGCTGGATTCTTTATTCGAACACAATCCGAATGCGATCGGGATCTTCGATCAGGAGGGGACCTTCATTCGGATCAATCAAGCGGCCGAAACGATGCTCGGCTACTCCGCCGCGGATTTGATCGGTCAGCCCTTCAGCCGGTTCGTGTCCCAAGAACAGCTTGATCTGACCTGCAAGCAACTTCAGCAGGCGAATGGCGGTACCTCGGCTTCCTTCGAAACGACGGTCTCGCATAAGAGCGGCTATCGCGTGGATTTGCAGGCGACGGCCGTGCCCGTTGACTTGCAGAACGGTGTCCATGGTTATATTTTGATTTGCCAGGATATTACGGAGCGCAAGCGCGGAGACGAGCAAGTCCGGTATATGGCTTATTATGACGATATGACGGGTCTGCCGAACAGGCGCTTGTTCCGGGACCAGCTGAACGAGCGGCTCGGCATGAGCAAATCAATGGGATTTAAGGTGGCCGTCTTCTACCTCGACATCGACCGCTTCAAGCTGGTGAACGACAGCTTCGGCTACGATTACGGCAACATGCTGCTGCTGCAGCTGGCCGAGCGCTTCATGCGCTGTGTGAAGGAGAACGATTATCTGGCGCGGACCGAAGGTGATGAGTTCGCGTTCTTCTACTCGTATGTAGCGGACTCCAACGATGCTATCGCCGTCATCGCAGAGATTAACCGCGTACTGGAAAAGCCGTTTCTGCTGGAACAGTACGAAGTACATATTACGGCAAGCATCGGAATCGCCATTTCCTCCGAAGACGCGGAAGATGCCGATATGCTGATGAAATATGCTGACATTGCGCTTGCCAGGGCCAAGGAGAAGGGCCGCAACGATTTCCAAATCTTCAACACCGACATGAAATCCGTCTCGCTCAACCGGCTGAAGCTGGAGAATGAACTGCGCCGGGCGATTGCCGGAGAAGAGTTCGTCCTATTTTATCAGCCGCAGGTTGACATCGAAACAGGACGCATTGTGGGCACCGAAGCGTTGATCCGGTGGCAGCACCCGGAGAAGGGGCTGATCTCTCCGAACCATTTCATTCCGTTCGCCGAGGAGTCCGGACTCATTGTGCCCATCGGCGAATGGGTGCTGCGCGCGGCCTGCAAGCAAAACAAAGCCTGGCAGAACATGGGCTTCCCGAAGATGCCGATATCCGTGAACTTGTCGATGAGACAGTTTTTCCAGCATAATCTCAAGGGTAAAATATCGCACGTGCTGGACCAGACCGGGCTGGACCCGCAGTATCTGGAGCTGGAGATCACCGAGAGCATGACCATGGACGTCGACCACGCCATTCAGTCCCTGCTGGAGCTGAAGGAGCTGGGCGTGCACGTCAGTATCGATGATTTCGGAACGGGGTACAGCTCTCTCTATTATCTGAAGAAATTCCCGATTGATAAGCTGAAGATCGACCGTTCCTTCGTTCGCGATATTATGGTGGACCCGAATGACGCGGCGATCGTCGCAACGATCATCGCGATGACCCACCATCTGAATTTGAAGGTTATCGCTGAAGGCGTCGAGACCGAGGAGCAGCTGCACTTCCTGCACCAGAACCGATGCAACGAAGTGCAGGGCTATTGGTTCAGTCCGCCTGTGAACGCGCAGGAGCTGGAGAGCATGCTGGCTGAAGGTGTTGCTGCGCCGGCCAAATAACAAATAAGGTGAGCCCGATCCGATACGGATTGGGCTCACCTTATGCGTGGGCTAGAAGGCGACGTAGTCGTCAATTTCGTTCAGTTTGAAGGAATACACTTTCTTCTCGTCCACGTGATAAACGGTCACGTTCTGGTTGCTGCTGTCGTAATTGAGTATCCGGCAAGGAAGATTCAGCTTGATGCCCTGGCCCTTGATGACCGTAAGCCGGATCAGCGTGTTGTTCGCTTTGAAGCCTTCCAATTGCTTAATGATGAGATCGGCGGCTTCGCTAGCCGCGGGTACTGCTGCGGGCGGCGCCGGAGCGGCAGGAGGGGGAGCTGCTGCTGCCTTTTTGCTTGTATGTGAGGGAGGCGTGCTCTCTTTAGTCGTGTTCAGTTCAATTAATTTGCCGAGCTCGATGCCTTTGACGATTCGATAATCTTTGACCGACGGGGTGTTCAAGAGATGAAGGAGCTTTTCCATGGCAAGACCGTTCGTGGCCTCTTCGACTAGAATTTCAACGGTAAATAAATGACCTGTGTGGTTTGGTTTTCCTTGACTCATATGGCCTCCTTGCAGCCTAGAAAAATTGCTCGTCATCTAACTATATCAGAATATGGTACCCAAATATAGATTCGTTTTGCGACGTGGTTAAATTCTTTTCCGCGAACTATCACACCGTACTAGCCGCACGCGCATATACTACCGTAAGACTGCAAAGAGGAGCTGTGCAGAGCATGATGCGCGTAGAACCCATTACTCTGGAGGGACATACTGCAATTGCCATAGAGGTCAAATTGCCCAAGACGACGTTGCTGGTGGTGACGACGGATAAAGGTTATATCATGTGCGGTGCGCTCGATGTGGGACTTTTGAACGAGCGGCTGAGAGAACGCAACATCATCGCGGCCAGGGCAACGGGCGTACGCACCATTGAGGAGCTGCTGGAAGCACCGCTGGAATCGGTGACTTACACGGCGGAGGACCTTGGCATTGTAGCCGGCATGACCGGCAGGGAAGCCATTTTAAGAATGATGTAGCTGTCGATACTTACGGAAATTTAAGCGCTCGGGATCGTGGAGATCCGGGGCGTTTTTCTATTTCCTTATAGGCAAAGCGTACAAAGGGACTGCCGCTCTATTGTGCGCCAATCCGAAAATGAACAAAAATCGCTGTTACCTGCAATTTCCTTCGATATTTTCTATAGAGAGGCGTTGTCATTTTATTGACCAAGTGTTAAAATATGATTCGTTCAATACATAGAACGGGGGGAATTATTTTGAAAAAATTATCTTTTTTTGTAGTAGCGGCAGCGCTGGTTATCGGTTTAACAGGCTGCGGAGCTAAAGACAGCGCCGGCGGCACGAAATACAAGTTCGCAACGGATGCTGCATACGCACCAATGGAATATATGGACAAAGACAAGATGACCGGATTTGACATCGATTTTCTTGCTGAAGTCATGAAGGAAGCAGGACTTTCCTACGAAATCACGAATACAGGTTGGGACACGATGCTGACGAGCGTTCAGCAAGGCAAAGAGTTCCACGCAGGTATTTCTTCCGTTTCGATTACAGATGAGCGCAAGCAAACTTATGACTACTCCATTCCTTATTTCGAGTCCACGAACATGATTCTGGTCAAAGAAGGCAGCCCGATCAAAAGCGCAACGGACCTGAAGGACAAGAAAGTCGCTGTGCAAATTTCCACGACAGCCGACACGCTGATGAGCAAAATCATGGGCGAAACGAACAAAAACCTGAAGCGTCTGGACAACAACACGCTGGCGCTCATGGAGCTTGAGAACAGCGGCGTTGACGCGGTTGTAGCCGATATTGCTATTGTTCGTGAATACGTGAAAAATAATCCGAACAAAAAGTTCGTAACGATCAGTGACGCGACGAACTTCGAATCCGAGTACTACGGCATTCTGCTTCCGAAAGGCAGCGAGCTGAAAGCGAAGCTCGATCCGGCGATCAAGAAAGTGATCGAGAACGGCGCTTACGCCAAAGTGTACAAAAAATGGTTCGGTCAAGAGCCCGACACCAAAAAATTGCTTGAGCAAAAATAATAAAACAGGCAGCATGCGTGACTTCATCCTTGCGCATGCTGTTGTTCTGTTATCCGCATAATACCATGGAGAAAGGAAGTGTGGAATGGATTTTCGTTTTGACATTATTGTTGAGTATATACCGCTCTTATTGAAAGGTACCGCATGGACCATCGGCATCTCCATTCTCTCCATCTGCTTCGGTTCGGTGCTCGGACTTGCGGTTGGATTAGGCAAAATGTCGCACCGCGGCTATCTGAGATGGCCCACTAGCATATACGTTAACTTCTTCCGCGGCACGCCGCTGCTCGTGCAAATTTTGCTCGTGCACTTCGGGGTCGTTCCGCTGTTTCTTGGCACCACCAACGCCATCGTCGCTTCGATTGTGGCTTTATCTCTGAACTCGGCGGGTTATATGGCCGAAATCTTCAGAGCCGGTATCCAGTCCATCGATAAAGGACAGACGGAGGCCGCTCACTCTTTGGGGATGACACACTACCAAACGATGAAGAATGTTATTTTACCGCAGGCGATCAAGCGGATGATTCCTCCTTTCGGGAACGAATTTATCGTCTTGATTAAAGATTCGTCCTTATTTGCAATTATTGCAGCTCCGGAACTGATGTATTGGTCTAATGCGATGCGCAGCCAATATTTCAAAGTGTGGGAGCCTTACTTGACGGCAGCTCTTATTTATTTCATTCTCACTTATTCTCTAAGCAAGCTGCTTAGCTATGTGGAAAGGAAAGTGTAGAGATATGACAGCGATGATTGAAGTTAGACATCTGCAAAAAGCGTTCGGCGACAACGTCGTACTGCGGGATATTTCCGCGGATATTCAGACTCGGGAAGTGCTTGTCGTTATCGGACCCTCCGGTTCGGGGAAATCGACGTTTCTTCGCTGCCTGAACTTGCTGGAGCAGCCGAACAGCGGCTCGATCAAGATTGAAGGCAAAGATATTATGGACCCCGCCAACAAAATCAACGAGATGCGCATGGAATTGGGCATGGTGTTCCAACGTTTTCATTTGTTCCCGCATATGAAAGTCATTGATAACATTACCTTGGCGCCGATGCAAGTAAGGAAGTGGCCGGAGGACAAAGCGCGCAAGAAAGCGCTGGAGCTCTTGAACAAAGTAGGATTGGCCGACAAGGCTGAAGCTTATCCGGATTCGCTTTCCGGCGGTCAAGCCCAGCGTGTGGCGATTGCCCGCGCGCTCGCGATGGAGCCGAAGATTATGCTGTTCGATGAGCCCACCTCGGCGCTTGATCCGGAGATGGTCGGCGAGGTGCTGGCGGTCATGAAGCAGCTGGCCAAGGAAGGGATGACGATGGTCGTCGTTACGCATGAGATGGGCTTCGCCCGCGAAGTTGGCGACCGGGTCATGTTCATGGAACAGGGCATCATCGTAGAAGAAGGCAGACCTGAACAAATTTTCGAGAATCCGCAGCAGGAGCGGACGAAGGCGTTTTTATCTAAAGTGCTTTAAGGTGCTTGAAGTGCTCATAGTGCCTAAGGTGATCTAATGTGTATGTGTGCTGTAAGTGGCTAGGGTATCAAAGTGACTAAGTGTTCCAAGTGCCGAAATGCCGAAGTGCTAAAGTGCCAAGATGCCGATGTGCCAAAGTGCCGAAATGCCGAAATGCCGAAATGCCAAAGTGCCAAAGTGCCAAAGTACCAAAGTGCCAAAGTGCCAAAGTGCCAAAGTGCCAAAGTGCCAAAGTGCTTCAAGTGCCAAACGGTGATCTAAAGCAGGTGTGAGTGCTGTAAGTGGCTATTGTGATGTAAAGTGTATGAGTGCTGTAAGTGGCTAAGGTGATCTAAAGTGTATAAAGTGCTGTACGTGGCTAAGGTGATCTAAAGTGTATGAGTGCTGTAAGTGACTAAGGTGATCTAAAGTGTATGGGTGCTATAAGTGGCTGAGGTGATCTGAAGTGAATGGGTGCTATAAGTGGCTGAGGTGATCTGAAGTGAATGGGTGCTATAAGTGGCTGAGGTGATCTAAGTGAATGGGTGCTATAAGTGGCTGAGGTGATCTGAAGTGATGGGTGCTATAAGTGGCTGAGGTGATCTAAAGTGTATGAGTGCTGTAAGTGGCTGAGGTGATCTAAGTGACTAAGTGCTCGAAGTGCTCTATAGTACACTCTCGCGCTGGATGCTGCTTTAGTACGGTGAATAAATATAGCAAATGGAGGAGGAGCCGGCTGGCTCCTTTTTTATATTTGTAGTCCGGCAAGACGGGTTGGTCCTTAACGGTACCAAATCGACCGAATAACGGCCGCTGTGTCCGTTAGTTGTGGCACGAACCGCTGCCGGGCAGATCCGTCCTGCAAGCCTGTTCCGGTAAGCCGGAAACGGGGCATGCTAACGGTCACCAGAGCCGTTAAAGCAGTGAAACCAGCCCGTTACCGATCTAACGGTCACCCGTGAGCTTATTTGCCGATTTCTCCGTGAAATGGCGGCACGGACGAGCAAATAACGTCACTGGTGTCCGTTACAATTCCAAAACGGCCCAAATCGACCGAATAACGGCCGCTGTGTCCGTTAGCCGTGGCACGAACCGCTGCCGGGCAGATCCGTCCTGCAGCACGCCCGGCAAGCCGGGAAACGGGGCATGCTAACGGACACCAGAGCCGTTAAAGCAGTGAAACCAGCCCCGTTACCGATCTAACGGTCACCCGTGAGCTTATTTGCCGATTTCTCCGTGAAATGGCGGCACGGACGAGCAAATAGCGTCACTGGTGTTCGTTACGATTCCAAAACGGCCCAAATCGATCGAATAACGGCCGCTGTGTCCGTTAGCCGTGGCACGAGCCCTGGCACGAACCGCCGCCGGGCAGATCCATCCTGCAGCACGCCCGGCAAGCCGGGAAACGGGGCATGCTAACGGACACCAGAGCCGTTAAAACAGTGAAACTAGCCCCGCTATCGATCTAACGGACACCGGTGCGCTTATTTGCCGATTTCTCGGCGAAATGGCAGCACAGAAGAGCAAATAGCGTCACAGGTGTCCGTTACGATTCCAAAACGGCCCAAATCGATCGAATAACGGCCGCTGTGTCCGTTAGCCGTGGCACGAGCCCTGGCACGAACCGCTGCCGGGCAGATCCGTCCTACAGCACGCCCGGCAAGCCGGGAAACGGGGCATGCTAACGGACACCAGAGCCGTTAAAACAGTGAAACTAGCCCCGTTATCGATCTAACGGACACCGGTGCGCTTATTTGCCGATTTCTCGGCGAAATGGCAGCACAGAAGAGCAAATAGCGTCACTGGTGTCCGTTACGATTCCAAAACGGCCTAAATCGACCGAATAACGGCCGCTGTGTCCGTTAGCCCTGGCACGAACAGCCGCCGGGCAGATCCGTCCTGCAGCACGCCCGGCAAGCCGGGAAACGGGGCATGCTAACGGACACCAAAGCCGTTAAAACAGTGAAACCAGCCCCGTTACCGATCTAACGGTCACCAGTGCGCTTATTTGCCGATTTCTCGGCGAAATGGCAGCACAGAAGAGCAAATAACGTTACTGGTGTCCGTTACAATTCCAAAACGGCCCAAATCGACCGAATAACGGCCGCTGTGTCCGTTAGCCTAACGTGACCGCCGTCTGCTCGTTACCCGTCTGTTAGCTGAAGTGATCGCCGACCTTACACCGTTACCCCGTTAGCCGTGACACCGCCTAATAGATTTATAGAAAGAATAGCGAGACTAGTATAGAAAAATATCCCACTGTGATATATTGACTATAGCTAGATATTTCCATTAGAATGTATTACATACTATTCCAGTAGGAATTATCGAGTTTTGGGTTTTCGTTTCACTCATCTATTTCATCCCCATTCCGAGGAGGCACGTTCAATGTCAGATTCCAAACGCCAGTACTTACCGGAAACATTAGCAATCCACGCAGGCCAAGAGGTAGACCCTGCAACCAAGTCGAGGGCTGTGCCGATTTATCAAACGACGTCCTACGTTTTCAACGATACGGACCATGCCGCTAATTTGTTCGCGCTCAAAGAGTTCGGCAACATCTATACACGGATCATGAATCCGACGACGGATGTGTTTGAGAAGCGGATTGCTGCTTTGGAAGGCGCCCCTGCGGCACTTGCTGTGGCTTCCGGCCAAGCGGCGATCACGTTCTCCATCCTGAACATCGCCGGCGCCGGGGACGAAATCGTTTCTGCGGCTTCGCTGTATGGCGGAACGTACAACTTGTTTGCCAACACCTTGCCTAAGCTGGGCATCACCGTGAAGTTCGTCGATCCGAGCAACCCGGAAAATTTCCGCAGTGCAATCACTGATAAAACGAAAGCGCTATACGCCGAATCCATCGGCAATCCGAAAGGCGACGTGCTCGATATCGAGGCCGTAGCGGCGATTGCTCACGAGAACGGCATTCCATTGATCGTGGACAATACGTTCCCAAGTCCATACCTGCTGAGACCGATCGAGCATGGTGCCGATATCGTCGTCCATTCAGCGACCAAATTCATCGGCGGCCATGGCACGACCATCGGCGGCGTTATTGTCGACGGCGGCAAATTCGACTGGGCAGCCAGCGGCAAATTCCCAGGCCTAACGCAGCCGGATCCGAGCTATAACGGCGTTGTATACACGCAAGCGGTCGGACCGATCGCCTACATCATCAAGGCACGCGTGCAGCTGCTGCGCGACTTGGGAGCTTCGCTCTCGCCGAACAGCGCCTTCCTGCTGCTGCAAGGACTTGAGACGCTGCATCTCCGGTTGGAGCGGCACAGCTCTAATGCGCTGAAGGTTGCGCAATTCCTGGAATCGCACGAGGCGGTTGAATGGGTGAGCTATGCAGGTTTAGAAAGCCATCCGTCCTATAAGCTGGCACAGAAATATTTGCCGAAGGGGCAGGGCGCTATTCTGAGCTTCGGGATCAAGGGCGGCGTAGATGCAGGCAAAAAGCTGATTCATAACGTGCAATTGTTCTCGCATCTGGCGAATGTCGGTGATTCCAAGTCGCTGATCATTCACCCTGCGTCTACGACCCATTCCCAATTGAATGAGCAGGAACAAATTTCCACGGGGGTAACGCCTGGACTTATTCGTTTATCGGTCGGGACGGAAGCCGTCGAAGACATCATTTACGATCTGGAGCAAGCGATTGCGGCAAGCCAAGCCTAGGGGGCAATTGCCATTAAGCACTTTATAACTTGTATCGATCCAGCATAGCGAATAAAATATGAGAAGGCTGCGATTTAGGCGCATAAGCTGAACGCAGCCTTTTTTACGTTGTTTTGAAACTTTTCATCCGTGCATGAAGTCTATTTCATGAATAGCTTGTTAACTTGAGGAGGCATTTTACGAACATGAGCACAAAGTCTAAACTATCGCTAATCTTCCTGATGGCGATATCGATATTAGCTGCCGGCTGCGGCAGTCAAAAGGAGAACGCGGCAAACAGCCCTGCGGCGACATCAACGCCAGTCCCTACCGCTGCGGCAACCATGCCGCCTGCGACATCCAGCCCGGCCCCGTCCGCAGGAGCATCGGCATCGCCGCAGATCACGGCGAGCAGCAAGCCGTCTCAGAGCCCGGCTGCATCTGCAAAGCCACCGGCCAAGAACGATGGCCTGCAGGTCATTGCGAAGCCGGAGAGCGTAACGGTATTGGTGAATAAGCAGTTCGCTCTGCCTTCGAGCTACGAGCCGACGGATCTCGTCTATCCGGATATTCCGTTTACATTCAAGGAGAAGGTGGAGAAACGCAAAATGCGCAGTGTCGCGGCTGAGGCGATCGAGAAGCTGTTCGAGGGCGCGAAGAAGGACGGTATCAACCTTGCCGGCGTATCGGCCTACCGCTCGTATGCAACACAGAAAGCGTTGTTCCAACGCTACGTGCAGCAGGACGGCGAGGAGAAAGCCAAGACGTACAGCGCCGTCCCTGGAACGAGTGAACATGAAACGGGACTGGCCATTGATGTGTCGGGGAGCGACGGGAAGTGTGCGGCGTCCGACTGCTTTGGCGGAACGAAGGAAGCCGTCTGGCTGGAGAAGCATGCGCCGGAGTACGGATTCATCATCCGATATCCCAAGGGGAAAGAGAAAATTACCGGCTATCAATACGAGCCTTGGCATATTCGATATGTTGGGGTAGATGCAGCCAAGGAGATGGCGGCCAAAAAAGTAACGATGGAAGAGTACTACAACGCCGTACCTGTCGCCAAGTAATTCCGAATGGAACCGAAACGATGTCGCTATTTTGTACCTTTGCCTGTCGCTAATTCGAAATTTATCAGGCTGCTATGGCATGTTACAATGAAGCCAAGTCACTTATTTGGAGGTTAACATGATTAGAGTAGCGATGTTAAGTTTTTGGCACGTGCACGCGAAGGACTATGCAAGAGAAGTTACGGAGCACCAAGATACGGAAATCGTAGCCGTATGGGATGAAATTCCGGAGCGCGGCCAAGCGGAAGCGGCGCAGCGCGGTGTTGCCTTCTATGCGGATCTGAATGAACTGCTGGCCAATAAGGACATTGACGCTGTCGTCGTCGACACGCCGACCAACATGCACCGTGATGTGATGATTGCGGCTGCCAAAGCGGGCAAGCACATTTTCACGGAGAAAGTCATTGCTCCGACTTTACATGAAGTGAATGAGATTCTGGACGCGGTGAATGAAGCGGGCGTCACGCTGACGGTTTCATTGCCGCGCCTGAATCCAACGTATACATTAGCGATTCAAGAAATTATCGAGAAGGAATTGCTGGGGCCGATTACGCTCGTTCGCACCCGTCTATCGCATAATGGCGGTATCTCTACGGAAGCGAACCCCAACGGTTGGCTGCCGCAGCATTTCTATAATGCCGAGCAGTGCGGCGGCGGGGCGCTGATCGACCTCGGCTGCCACCCGATGTATTTGGCACGTCTGTTCCTGGGGCTGCCGGAAGCTGTAAGCGCTTCTTACGGCTATGTCACAGGCCGCGAGGTTGAAGATAACGCCGTGGCTACGCTGCAGTATGCCAACGGTGCGCTGGGCGTCGTAGAAGCCGGCTTCGTCAATGCGGTTTCCCCATTCGTTATTGAAGTTCACGGCACGGATGGAAGCGTACTGTTCTCCGAGCATGACGGCAAAGTGATGCTACGCACGAAGAAGCTGCCGGAAGCGAGCGCGAGCTGGATCGTCTACGAGAACGGACCGGCAGCCAAACCGCCGGCATTCAGCCAATGGGTTTCCCATATTCTTAATGGCACCAAAGCGACAGAGAATATTCAACTTGCGGTGGATTTAACGAAGCTGATGGAAGCGTCCAACCGCTCCGCACAGTCGAAGCAGCAGGTACGCATCGACTCTCTGGTTCAGTAGCAGGCTGCAGGACAAGTAAGGAGGAACAGCATGAGCCAGCCCTTTTATTTCGAACCTATGCTAGAAAATCCGATGGCCCTGGACCGCCTGGATCTGCGGTTTCGGTGGGGTTCTTATGGGATCCATGTGCTGCGCTGCCATCTGACCTCTTTTCCGGCCGGTACGATCATTGATTTCCATCATCATTCCGAGTTTGAAATCCATTATATTCCCAGCGGCAAAGGCAAAGTCATCCTGGACGGCGTCACCTATCCTTTACAAGAAGGAATGCTGTATGTCACGGCGCCGGGAGTCTCCCATCGCCAGGAAGCGGATGAACAGGAGAAGATGGATGAGCTGTGCCTGCATGTCGATTTCGTGAAGCTGGACGAAGCAGGGGACGCGGAGAATGGCGCCACGGGGTGGGGAGAAGCGTGGGAGCTGCAGGAAGCGGATGCGTGCATCCGGCAGTTAAGCGAGCTGCCGCATGTGCCTGCCTTCGACCGGCAGGAAGCGATGAAATGCTTTCTGGTCGCGTATGAAGCGTGGCGGGACAACCCGCTCGGCCAGTACACCCTCATCAAGCAGTCAATTATCCAGATGCTGCTGAGAACGATCGGCGCCTACAAAGCGGATCGGCACGGTCCGAACCTGCCCGCTCGCGATATGAAGAGCTACCGGTATCAGCTTGCCGTGCAGTTCATCGAGGACAATTTCCGCCGGCCGCTGACCCTGGAGGGCGTTGCCGAGAGGCTGCAAATTTCCTCCAGACAGCTGCAGCGTATTTTTAAGGAACAGGCGAATATCTCGTTCAGCGAATATCTGGAGCAAGTCAGGCTGAAGCACGTATGCACCGAGCTGCTGCAAACCTCGCTGACGCTTGAGAAGATCGCAGAAAAGAATGGGTTTGCGTCCAGCAATTATTTGCATTATGTATTCAAGAAAGCACACGGCGTGACGCCGAACCGGTACCGTGACCGCATGCACGGATAACAAAAAGGCTGTTCCCGCGCCATATGGCGCCGGGAACAGCCTTTATTCATTACTCGAACAGCTTGCGCAGGTTCTCGGTATAAGGAGCGCGCACGATCCCTTTCTCCGTAATGATCGCCGTCACATACTCGTTCGGGGTCACATCGAACGCAGGGTTGAACACCTTCACGCCTTGCGGCGCGGTGCGCTTGCCGAAGCCTTGCGTAATTTCGTCTTCATGACGCTCTTCGATCGGAATATCTCCGCCGGTCGGCGTATTCAGATCGATCGTTGAGAGCGGGCAGGCGACGTAGAACGGAATGCCGTGAGCCTTCGCCAAGACGGCAACGCTGTAGGTGCCGATCTTGTTGGCCACATCGCCGTTAGCGGCTACACGGTCGGTCCCGACGATGACCGCCTGGATCCAGCCCTTAGACATGACGGCGCCTGCCATGTTATCGCAGATCAGCGTCACGTCGACGCCGGCCTGCTGCAGCTCGAAAGCTGTGAGCCGCGCGCCTTGCAGCACGGGACGAGTCTCGTCCGCGAACACCTTCAGGTTCATGCCCTGCTCCTTCGCCAAGTAGAACGGCGCTAACGCCGTGCCGTACTTGGCTGTGGCCAAGCCGCCGGCGTTGCAGTGCGTCAGCACGCCGAAGCCGTCCTCGAACAGCGTCAGCGCATGTTCGCCGATCAAGCGGTTCGTCTCCTCATCCTCCGCTTGAATCTTCTGCGCTTCTTCGAGCAGCGCCGCCTTGAAGTCAGCCGGGCTGACACCCGCTGCTGCCAAAGCGTCCGCTTGCGCTCTCATCCGGTCAAGCGCCCAGAACAGATTCACCGCCGTCGGACGCGACGTCGCCAAATAATCCGCCTGCTTCCGGACTTCCGCCAGAAGCTCCTCCACGCCGGCATCCACGCCGCGAACGCCGAGGTACACGCCGTACGCAGCGGCGATGCCGATCGCCGGGGCGCCGCGCACTTTCAAATGCCGGATCGCTTCCCACACCTCGATCGGCGTCTCCAGCGGCAAATACACGATCTCTTCCGGCAGCAAGCGTTGATCGAGCAGATCCAGCTGCTGGCCGTTCCATTTCAAGGACTGCAATGCGCCTTGGTTCTCAAGGGTCTGACTTGTTTGTTGTTGGGTCATAGCACAAATCCTCTTTCTACAGTTGATTCTTGGGTGACGATGGCCAGGAGCTCATCGAGGGAGCTCACTTGACGATGGGTGCGGATGAGGGAGGTGCCGATCGCTAACGCCAAACGCTGAGCGCGCTCTCTAGCCGCACTGTCTTCAATTTTGTCGATATCCGCTACGTGCGCGAGACCTACGATGCGGCGCACCATTTTGGCCCCGGTGAAGCCGACGGTATCTTGGAGCAGCTGCTGAACGAAGTGATCCTGGTAGCCCGGAGTCCGGAAAACGCGGTCCACGCCGTGTTCGTTCCAGAGCGCGCGGAAATTGGCTTCGAAGTGCGTCCAGACGTCCTTCACCGTCTGCAGCAGGTACGCGCGGTAAGCTTTGCGGCTCTCTTGATCCTGGCTCCAGCCTTCCTGGCCGGCATAGTTCAAGATCAGGTTCGCCAGCACGGCGCCGATATCGAAGCCCATTGGCCCATAGTAGGCGAATTCTGGGTCGATCACTTTCGTGGAATCGGGTTTGATGAAGATGCTGCCCGTATGAAGATCCCCATGAAGCAGAGCTTGCGCATTCGTCAAAAACTTCTGGCGGAGAATCGCCACTTCCAAATGCAGCTCGCTGTCGGCCCACAGCTGCTCGGCGGCGTCGCGGATATGCGGCTCGATGCTGTTCGTATCCGCGTCGCGGTATGGATCGTCGAAGATCAGATCCTCGGTAATTTTGCACAACTCAGGGTTGATGAAGCGCCCTTGCTGAATTTTCTTCTCTTGCTGGTTCTTGCCTAAGTCAGAAGTGAAGAACAGTGTGTGCGCCAAGAAGCGGCCGATGTGTTCAGCGAATAACGGATATTGGTTCCGTTCGATCAATCCTCTGCGCATGATGACATGGTCGCTCAAATCTTCCATCACCGTCAGCGCAAGATCGGCGTCATACGCATAGACATGAGGAACGAGATCGGGGACCAGTCCTTCTTCGATGAGCAGCGCTTCGCTTTCGATACGCGCCCGGTCGAGTGTCAGCGGCCAGGACTCGCCGACGACTTTGGCATAAGGCAGCGCTTGCTTCAAAATAATGCTTTGGCCTGTGCCCTTCTCCGATATGCGGAATACGAGATTCAGGTTGCCGTCGCCGATTTCATTGCTGGTCAGCTCCGAGCCGGGCTGGAACAAGTTTGGAATGCGGCGGGCATATTCGATCGCTTGAGCTTCACTTAAAGGGTGATATGTAGACATGGCTTAGCCTCCTATAAGTTCATTGGAATTAATTCCAACTAAATTACTGTGTATTAATGATCTGTTCCTAGTATAAGACAAAAAGGTTCCACTTGAAATACTCTCTTCGGAATTGTTGCACAAATTACATAAAAATTGATGAAATAACGTAAATTAGCGTGTACAAGCTGTATGAGATCATAACAACAGGAGGCTTTTAATATGGTGACAATGACAGCTCAATCGGTTCAGGCGATCCTCAATAAGCAAATTGCAAACTGGGGGTTGCTGTATGTCAAGCTGCACAACTTCCACTGGTATGTGAAGGGCAGCCAATTTTTTACACTTCACGTGAAATTTGAAGAGCTGTACAACGAAGCGGCCCTGCACATCGATGAGCTGGCGGAGCGTTTGCTCTCGATCGGCGGACAGCCGGCGGCGACGATGAAAGCGTACATCGAGCAATCCTCTCTGAAGGAAGCTTCAGGCACCGAAACGGCGACCAAAATGGTCGAAGCGGTCATTGAAGATTTCACCATCTTGACGCAAGAGCTCAAGGCCGGCATGCAGGCATGCGGGGAAGCGCAGGACGAAACGACTTCGGACATGCTGCTCGCTATCCAAACCTCGCTGGAGAAGCACCGCTGGATGCTCCAGTCGTTCCTGGGCTAACATTTACAAAATCTTCAAGCCATGCGAACATCCGTCTGATGTCCTTCCGCTATACTGGTTGCATAACCGTGTATGGAGGATTCGGATCATGATGAAAATCCTGAATGTGCTGCTGGTAATCGCCGCTTGCTTGTTCCTGCTCTTCATAGCCTTCGAAGCGGACCCTCCGTCTCAGGAGAGCGAGCCGAATCCGATGAAACAGAATCAAGATCAGTTTACCCGTATACAACAAACGTATTACGCCGATGATGTAAAATAGATGACTTCGGGATGGCCTGAGAGCCATCCTTTTCTTTGTGCCATTCCCGAGGCCGGTTGTTTTGCTCCTGGATTTTCCTTATAATAGATGGATTATGGGGAGACCGAGGAGTTGGTAGGGATGGAAAGACCAAAGGCCTTGAAAGAGTGGGCATCGGCTATTCGAGCATTGGAAGAAGGCACACAAATTTTTATTATGCGCAAAGGGGGTATTGTTGAGGAAACGCGAGATTTTCACGTCGTCTCGGGCGATTTCTATCTTTATCCGACTTACGAGCATCAGAGAAAAGAGCTGCTGAAGGAAGATTACCGCGGCGTCATCGATGACACGCTGATCGGGTGGAGCCCGCAGGATGAGCAGGTCCGGATCACCTCGTACGCGCGGATGGTGGAGGATATCGAGATCAGCGATCAAGAGCAGTTGAACAAGCTGTATCCTTATCATATCTGGACGGAAAATTTCACGGAAGAAAGATTGAAGTGGAAGCGCAAAAATCCGCTGCATATTATGATTCTGAGAGTATATAAGCTTGCTCAGCCCTTACATATTCCGATTGAACAGGCCTATATCGGCTGCAAATCTTGGATCGGCCTTGGTGCGGAAACACCGCCCGAATCGTCCTTAATTCCCGTGTTGAGCGATGAGGAATTCACGGTGAAGGTGGAGGAAATGAAACGCATTTTGTCGGAATAAATCTGTTGCATTTTCACAAAATGCCCACCTTTTTCATCCGATTGCCCTTTCTTGATTTGACAATGTAAGTTATAATAGAATTATTCTAATGAGAATCAATGATAATCACCTTAAGATTGTCATTTATTTAGTACATTTAAACATTATGGAGGCTTAATGAAAATGGCAAATTCACCAACTTTTACAATAGACGGTCTTAGAGCGAACGTCGAAGGAAAGGAAATTTTGAAAGGTCTAAGCTTGGAGATCAAAGGCGGAGAAGTGCATGCGATCATGGGACCGAACGGTACTGGTAAAAGTACGCTGGCTTCCGCGTTGATGGGGCATCCGAAATATGAAGTGACCGAGGGTTCCGTTACTTTGGACGGCGAAGACGTGCTGGAGATGGCCGTTGACGAGAGAGCACGCGCAGGCCTGTTCCTGGCGATGCAATATCCGAGCGAAATTACAGGCGTGACGAACGCTGACTTCCTGCGCAGCGCGATCAACGTGCGCCGCGGCGAAGGCAACGAGATTTCCTTAATCAAGTTCATCCGCCAAATGGAAGCGAAGATGAAACAGCTTGAAATGAACCCTGAGTTCATGCATCGTTACCTGAACGAAGGCTTCTCCGGCGGTGAGAAGAAACGTAACGAAATTCTGCAGATGCTTCTGCTTGAGCCTAAATTTGTCATTCTTGACGAAATTGACTCCGGTCTGGATATCGATGCTTTACGTATCGTAGCCGAAGGCGTTAATGCCATGCGCAGCGAAGAGCGCGGCTTCTTGATCATCACGCACTACCAGCGTTTGCTCAACTACGTTAAACCTGATTTTGTACATGTTATGATGCAGGGGCGTATTGTGAAATCCGGCGGTCCGGAACTGGCTGAGCGTCTGGAAGCGGAAGGCTACGACTGGGTCAAAGAAGAACTGGGTATCGTCGACGAAACGGTTGGTCAAGACGAGGAAGAATTCAAAGTTCCTATGAACACGACAGCGCCGAAGTACTAAAGAAAGGAGAGACTTTGATCTGAAGGATCGGAACTCCCGGGAAGGAGAGGCTTAGATCTCCGGTCAAAGATCCCTATAAATGGAGGAAAACATGAATACTCAAACACAACTTTCCATAGATTTAGGCGCTGTCGCCGAGCTCTCACGCAGCAAGCAGGAGCCGGAGTGGATGACTGCTCTTCGTACGGAAGCGGTAGCGTTAGCCAATTCTTTGGAATTACCGGTTTTAGAAAAAACAAGAATCGATCGTTGGAGCATTTCCTCCTACGGTTCATATAAATCGCAAGCCCCGCTGGCTTCCCTGGATGCTCTTCCGGAAGCGGCAAAAGGACTCACCAACTCGGATAACCTGATTGTTCAGCGCAATTCCGGGATTGTGTACACGCAAGTATCCGAAGAGCTTAAGAAGCAAGGCGTTATTTTCACGGATCTGGAAACAGCGATTCGCGATCACGCGGATCTTGTGAAGCCTTACTTCATGAAAGCTGTCGAGGCGAACGAGAACCAAGTGACGGCGCTTCATGCCGCACTTTGGAACGGCGGCGTATTCATCTACGTGCCCAAAGACGTCCGCGTCGAGTCTCCGCTTCAAGCGCTGTTCTTGACGGACGACGCCGAAGCTACATTCGCTCCGCACGTATTGATCGTGGCTGAGCAGTTCAGCTCCGTTTCTTACGTGGATAACTTCGTATCCTCCGTATCGGGTGCGGAACTCGTTCAAAACGGCATCGTCGAAGTATTCGCGAAGCCGGGTGCCCGCGTTAACTACGCGTCCGTGCACAACTTGGAGGCTTCCGTCACGGATCTGACTTACCGCCGTGCCATTCTCGACAACGATGCGAGCATCGCTTGGGTTGTCGGCGAGATGAACTATGGTAACACAATGTCCGATACGACCTCGATCCTGCACGGCAAAGGCTCCGATTCCGATGCCAAGGTCATCTGTGTAGGTACGCAGGAACAGAAGCTTAACTTAACGACACGCGCCGTACACTGGGGCAAAGCGTCGACAAGCGATATGATTACGCGTGCCGTTATGAGAGATGGCGCGACAGCAATCATCAACGGCATTACGAAGATCGAGAAAGGCGCACAAGGCTGTAACGGGCAGCAAACGGAGAAAGTGTTGATGCTCAGCCCCAAAGCGCGCGGAGACGCTAACCCGATTCTTCTTATCGATGAAGATGACGTTAAAGCAGGCCATGCGGCGAGCGTCGGCCAAGTGAATGCGGAGCAAGTGCATTACTTGATGTCTCGCGGGATTACGAAGGAAGAAGCTCAGCGCTTGATCATCTACGGTTTCTTGGCGCCAGTCGTTTCCGAGATTCCGATCAAGAGCGTTGAAGAACAGCTGCAAAGCTTAGTGGAGAGGAAGCTGGGACAATGAATACTGCCGAGATACGTGAACTTTTTCCCATTCTAAAGCAAGAAGTGAACGGTCATCCACTGGTGTATTTGGACAGCGCTGCAACTTCCCAGAAGCCCATTCAGGTGATTGAGGCACTGAAGCATTACTATGAATGGGACAATGCGAACGTTCATCGCGGTGTTCATACCTTGGGTTCCCGGGCAACGGATGCGTATGAAGGAGCTAGAGCGAAGATCGCCAAGTTCATCAACGCCTCCAGCGAGCAAGAAATCATTTTCACCAGAGGCACGACAACGGCTATCAATATCGTAGCAAGCAGCTACGCCAAAGCGGTTTTGCGCGAAGGCGACGAAATCGTCCTTACGCCGATGGAGCATCACAGCAATCTGATTCCATGGCAGCAGGCCGCTAAGGCGACTGGCGCTACGTTAAAATATATCCCTTTACAACCTGACGGATCCATTGCGCTTGCAGATGTCGAGAACACGATTACGGACCGCACCAAGATCGTTTCGGTCGTCTATGTGTCTAACGTGCTCGGGGTCATTAACCCCGTCAAGGAAATCGCTGCAATCGCGCATAAGCACGGAGCCAAAATCATGGTTGACGGCGCGCAAAGCACGCCGCACATGAGCGTGGATGTGCAGGATTTGGATTGCGATTTCTATGGGCTTTCCGGCCATAAGATGTGTGGTCCGACCGGTATTGGGGCATTGTATGGCAAGAAGGCCTTGCTGGAGAGCATGGAGCCGGCTGAATTCGGCGGCGAAATGATCGATCATGTGGATCTGTATGAATCGACATGGAAGGAGCTGCCTTGGAAGTTCGAAGGCGGGACTCCGATCATCGCTGGGGCTGTAGGTCTTGGCGCGGCGATCGATTTTCTGCAGGAAGTCGGCATGGACAATATTTTCAAACATGATATTCAGCTTACGAATTATGCGCTGGAGCGTATGACGCAGATCGAAGATCTGACGGTGTATGGTCCGATGACGAATCGTGCAGGACTCGTCACGTTCAATCTTGGCGATGTGCATCCGCACGATGTCGCGACCGTACTGGATGCTGAAGGTGTAGCCATTCGTGCAGGCCACCACTGCGCTCAGCCTCTGATGAGATGGCTGGAGGTAAGCAGCACGGCCCGTGCAAGCTTTTATCTATACAATACCGAAGAGGATATTGACCGTCTTGTGATGGCCTTACAAAAAACAAAGGAGTACTTTGGCCATGCAATTGGATGATTTATACCGCAGAGTCATAATGGATCACTATAAGACACCTCGCAACCGCGGCAAATTCGAGTCCGGCGAAACGGTTACCATCGATCTGAACAACCCGACTTGCGGCGACAAAATTTCGCTGCAAATGCAGGTGGAAGACGGTATCGTGAAGCAGGCCAAATTTACCGGAGAAGGCTGCTCGATCTCGCTGTCCTCCGCTTCGATGATGACGGATGCCGTCAAAGGCAAAACGGTCGATGAGGCGCTCCGCATGGCTGAGGATTTCTCCAGCCTGATGAAGGGCGAGCCGGTCGAATTCGAATATGAAGATATCGAAGCTTTATCTGGGGTCAATAAGTTCCCGGCGCGGATTAAATGTGCTACACTGGCATGGAACGCGCTGCGCAAAGGTATTGAACATTCCCAAAAAACCGATAACTAACGCATTAGCGATAGCATAGAACGTTGGAACGCAGGCAGTAAACCAACAAAATGAAGGAGGAATTAACCATGGCAAAACAAATGCCAGATCTCGAGGATTATAAATATGGTTTCCGAGATGAGCACAAAGCGATTTTCCAATCGGGAAAAGGCTTGACTCGTGAAATCGTTGAAGAAATCTCCAGAATGAAGGGCGAGCCGGAATGGATGCTGGAATTCCGTCTGAAATCCTTGGAGCAATTCTTCAAAATGCCGATGCCGCGCTGGGGCGGGAACATGGATGATCTTGATTTCAATGACATTCAGTACTACGTGAAACCGTCCGAGAAGCAAGGGAAGACGTGGGAAGAAGTTCCGACGGAAATCAAAGAAACTTTCGACAAGCTGGGTATCCCTGAAGCGGAGCAAAAGTTCCTCGCAGGCGTATCCGCACAGTACGAATCCGAGGTCGTTTACCACAGCATGCAGAAAGAGCTGGAAGATCAAGGGGTTATCTTCATGGATACGGACTCCGCACTTCGCGAGTACCCTGAGCTCTTCAGAAAATATTTCGGAACGGTTATTCCGCCAAGCGATAACAAATTCGCTGCATTGAACAGTGCCGTATGGTCCGGCGGTTCCTTCATCTACGTACCGAAAGGCGTTAAATGTGAAGTTCCGCTGCAAGCCTACTTCCGTATTAACTCCGAGAACATGGGGCAATTCGAACGTACGTTGATCATCACCGACGAGGAAAGCTTCGTGCACTACGTAGAGGGCTGTACGGCTCCGATCTACAGCACGAACTCCCTGCACAGTGCGGTTGTTGAGATCGTATGTCTCAAGAACTCCCGCGCTCGTTACACAACGATCCAGAACTGGGCACCGAACATCTACAACCTCGTTACCAAACGTGCGGTTGCAGAAGAAGGCGCTACGATGGAGTGGGTCGATGGCAACATCGGTTCCAAGCTGACGATGAAGTACCCGGCTGTTGTTCTCAAAGGCCGCGGCGCCAAAGGGATGGTTCTATCCATCGCAGTAGCCGGCAAAGGACAGCACCAGGATGCAGGCGCTAAGATGACGCATCTGGCTCCGGATACAACATCCACCATCGTATCCAAATCGATCTCCAAGCATGGCGGTAAAGTAACGTACCGCGGATTGGCTTCCTTCGGGCGCAACTCCCAAGGGTCCAAAGCGAACATCAAATGCGATACGCTGATTCTGGATAACGAATCGACGTCCGATACGATCCCATACAATGAGATCATGAACGACAACATTACGCTGGAGCATGAAGCTACGGTATCCAAGGTGTCTGAGGACCAATTGTTCTACCTCATGAGCCGCGGTTTGACGGAAGCGGAAGCTACGCAAATGATCGTAATGGGCTTCATTGAGCCATTCACCAAAGAACTTCCGATGGAATATGCGGTTGAGATGAACCGTCTCATCAAGTTTGAGATGGAAGGCTCGATCGGTTAATATGAAGAACACAAGCGTGCCTGCTTTGCAGGCATGCTTTTTTTTTACGCTCGCTGCGCTTACCTGCGCGCCTATCCGGTCCCCGGCAATCTGTATGATTGTTCGAATACAATAATCAGAATAAACGAAAATTGCACGAATATATGTGATTTTTCATACAGAATTATCGAAATCAGCCTTTATAGCAAAATTTATATGATTTATCGAATACAATGGTCAGGCAGAATGAAAATAGCAAATGTATCCGATTTTTCATGCTGATCAGGACAAGAACCGAGAGCATTCTCTTCCAATAAGCTCCAACCCGTTCAACCTCATACAAATGCATATTTATTTCCCGTGAACCTCACTCTATTAAGGATCATAATGTGTCCCCAAAGGAGAGAAGTGAAGGTATGTGGAAAAGGCTGAAATTAGCAGCAATAGGGAGCATGGTTGTCGTACTGGCAGCCACAACGGCATGCGGGAAGAATAACGTAACTCCCAATCCCTCATCGCCGACGCCGAGCCCTGTGACAGGCAGCGGCAGTTCCTCCCCGCGTATTTTGTCCCAGGGCGGGAATGGAATGACCCCGTTAGGTAATGGCGATGCCGTATTGCCTATTAAAGTCATCAACAATGTGAAGTACGTATCCGCTCGTGAACTTATCCAAACGCTCAACTTTCAGTCCGAATGGGACGCTGCCGCTCAGAAACTGTTAATCGGCGACAATGACGCCAGCTACGAGCTGTCGGTGAACACTCAGAAAGCTTCGAAAGACGGGGCCGATATTCATGTGAGCCAGCCCTTTGTCAAGGAAGGAGATGCCGTGTATTTACCGGTCTCCGCGATAGCCGACCTATTCCAAGACGAAATGGCTTATGACATTAGAGATAGCCAATTGAACATTCATCCTTCGCCAACAGCCGCGCTAGAGAACGAGGATTCGCCTGATCCTAGCGCGGATACGCCGGAGCTGGCCTTTGCGGACGATCCGAATGACCCCTTCAAGGGGGAGGCAACGGGAGGGGCCAATCCGGCTTCAGCTCAAGACGCGAAGGCTTTGCAGGATCTGGAGGTATGGGCGCGCTCTGGCGGCAATGCGGATGAAGCCGTTCCGGTTCTCAAAAACATCAATGTCAACTCGATGATCAACAAAGGTGAACAATATTTGGGGGTCAAATATAAATTCGGCACAGGCCCTTATCCGCAAACGGGCAGATTTGACTGCTCGACGTTCACCCAATACGTTTATGGAAAGTATAATTTCAAGCTGCCTAGGCTTGCGCGGCAGCAGGCGGCGGTGGGGAACCTGATCAGCCGCAAGTCGCTGCGCAAAGGCGATCTCATGTTTTTCTATGTGCCGGGCCGTTTCAAAACGAATAAAACGGTAGGACATGTAGGGATCTACATCGGGAATATGAAAATGCTTCATGCTTCCCCTGAGCCGAAAAACGGGGTTCAGATCAGCAACATTAATAAAGCGTATTGGAAAAAAACATTCCTGCGCGCAAAACGAGTTGTCTATTAAGCCATTCCGGTCTATCCTTAGGGATAGGCCTTTTTTATTATTTTTTTCCAGAATGAAACAAATGGGAAGTTCATGCGTTTAAATCTAGTATGAAGTCATGGATTGAAGGAGGATAAAGCCGAATGATGATTGCTCTATATGAGAAATTAGCCAGTGGGCATCTTCAGAAAATTAGCGAGCGCCCATGGGATGAAAAGCTGATTCAAGCGTTGGATGCAGCAAACTATGTGCTGGTCGGCGGTAAAGAATATGAAATGATTGAAGGACGATTGAACCTGGATTCGAATGTGTTTGAGCTGCTGCTTGTAACCGTAGGCGCTGAAGGAGGAGGGAACCGGGAGTGAAGAGACCGCTCAAAGTATTTTCCGCATCGGTAAGTCTTGTGCTCGTCAGTCAACTGCTGCTGCTCCCCGCGCATGCGGCAGATACGCCGAATGCGGCTTCGGCTAAGCTGGTTGAATGGTCCACGGATGAGGTGAAGGCTTATTTCGACCCAGCGGTAGACTGGAACTTGCCTGTACAGCCTGCAGCTTCACCTACCCCAACGCCAGCGGCAAGCGGCAGTGGAAGCGGAAGCACGGCACCGGTCGTTATCAACCACGTAGGCAGTGGCTTCGGTTGGGATGACCTGCTGCTGTACCATCTTATTTTCAACAGCCCTAGTCCTTATTCTTCGAGCAGTTGGGGAAGCAGTCATAAATCTTATTATTATCGTTCGAATACACCCTATGTGACCAAAACGTACCAAGCAAGCTCTTTCTCCAACAAGTCCGCAACCAAAGCGCCGACAACATCCAGCGGAACCGGCAGCTTCACGACGAACAAGTCGTCTTCCGGTACGAAATCAAGCACAGGCTCTACGGGCAGCGTAAGCAGCTCGGGTTCAAGCAGCAGTTCGACTTCCGGCTCCAAATCGACCTCTGCGTCTACAGGCAGCATCGGTGGCAAATCAAGCGGCTTCAGCTCTTCATCCAGTTCAGGAGGTTAAGGCATTGGTATTCGAAGTCACCGGCACACCTGCGCCCAACCGAGAACACCGCGTGCAGCAGTTAGCTGAGCTTGGATTTACCTGGGCTAATTTGGAGGATGAAGCTTACTGGGTGGATCAGATCGTACTGATGGAACAATCATCTTACGATGAGCTGATTCATGCCGCAGGACTGCTTTGGCGTGTGTTCGATCACACGGTCCGCTATGTAACGGGCAACAGAGCTATGTATGAGAAATTGTCGATTCCCGAGGTGCTGTGGGATGGGCTGGATCGTTTGGAGTTGAACGGCGAGGGCCTCATAAGCCGCTATGCCCGGTTTGATTTCACGGTGAATCAGCAGGGCGATATTAAGCTTCTGGAGCTGAATGCCGATACGCCGACCGGTTATGTGGAAGCTTCGATAGCGACCCCGTGGTTATGCGAGCAGGCCGGAGTGCTATCACCCAATAAGCCGATGAAAGAGCTGGTCCGCGCAGCATGGGAAGAAGAAGCGCCGGATTATGCGGCCTGCATCGCGTATGGGCAGCATCTGGAGGACACGGGAACGATTGACGCACTGGTTGCGCATAGCGGAAGAAAGATGACCTGCGTCGATTGCCTGGATTTGTGGATCGACGAAGGTGTAGTCAAAGTAGGAGAAGACCGGATCATCTCCAGCATGTTCGCGCTCTATCCGAAGGAATGGATGGGGATTGATGACGGGGGAGAAGCACTCTCTTATGCCATTGAGGAACAATTCGTGCGATTGTTCAATCCTTTGCATGCGGTTATCTTGCAGTCCAAAGGCTTGCAAGCTGTTGTCTGGGGCTTGCATCAAGAGAATTCGGAATTTTATACGGATGATGAGCATAAAGCGATCGAGAAGTACATGCTGCCGACGTTTTTTACCCCGGAGCTGTCTGGAGATTATGTATCCAAATCGATGTTCGGTAGAGAAGGCGGCTCTGTAGAGCTCTATGACGCCGCTGGACAATTGGAGATCAAGGACGAGGCCGGGTTTGATACGAGTGTCTTTTTCCAAAGAGTATATCAGCAGCGGGCCGATTTGCCTGAATTGCAATTTGCCCATGGCAGGAGGCATTTGTTAACGGGACTGTTCGTGCTGAACGGAACGCCTTGCGGGCTTCTGGGCCGGGCAGGCGGCATGATCACAGGCAATGCAAGTCAATTTGTAGCGATTGGAGTGAAAGCAACTTGAAACGAAATCGATTATGGCTGTTCGCGGCGGTCGTCCTCATCGGCATATTGGTCATATGGGGCATTACCAAAGCGGTAGGCAGCAAGCCTTCGGTCTTAAGCAGGTCTACGGCGGGCAGCTCGGCAAGCATCAGCGGCGCCGGCGGCGAAGTGCCTTGGGATTATCAAGTGCAGCAGGCGAAAGTCGGAGATTTGATCGATGGGGATATGGTTCTGCTGCCGGGCAACGAGCGGATATCCAATGACCAAAATTTTGCGACAGGCGATCAAATTTATGTCCTCAGTTATATGCAGGCGACGATGAGAACCGATAGCCAAGGTAAGAACGATGTTACATTGTCGCAATGGAAGCCGATCAAAACGTTCAAAACGAAAGAAGAAGCGGATAAAGATTTGGCGGAGCTAAAGGTTGAAATTAAAACGGATGTGAAATTGATCGGGGTCTACAAAACGGAGCTTGACGGCAAATTCCGCTATTTTGCGGTAGCCGATCTCCCGACGGGGCAGAAAGTGAAGCAGCCGATTCCGGAAGAACGGTACGCGAGCTTCAAAGATAAGAAGGAAGTTACCGTAGTGCTGGAGGAAGTGCACGATTATAGCAATTATGACCAATCGATGGCGAAATTTCGGGGGTGGGCAGAATGATCGTATTGAACCTTATTATCAGTTTATTTGTAATTGTCCTTCTGCAATTTGCAGGGATGTATATTTTCAGCCTAATGACACCCTACCGCGATATGGAAGAAATCAATAAAGGCAATGTTGCCGTCGGGATCACGATGGGCGGCAAATTCGTGGCGACAGCGATCATATTGGCGATTGCTGCCTACACGAATTCCTCTATCTGGCATATGAGCCTCTGGTTTGCGGTAGGGTACGTCTGTTTAATCGCTACGTACTGGGTATTCGACTGGCTGACACCGGGGGTTAAACTATCCGATCAGTTAAAAGGAGGCAATGTTGCCGTCGGTACCCTGCTGGCGGCCGTCTATATCGGAATTGCGTTAGCCGTCAGCTCGCTCATTATCTAGACTGCGATGCTTGTAATCTCGACGCCGCTAAGCTGAGAGAGATCCACGAATTCATGATTGATATTAATGAGCGGACGGAAGAAGTCGGAAGGGTTAGTCATTACGATCGTTCCGGCTCGTCCATCGCTCAGGGATACTTTTTTGCCGATAAAGTTAGGAATCATATGGCGGATGAACACTTGCGTGATTTTCGGATCCAGCTGACCAAAGCTCATGCGATGGAGCTCTTTCAGCACGAACAGAAGATCGCGCTTTTCTTGATAGACGCGGTTGGAAATCATCGCGCTATATACGTCGGCAACGGATACAATACGCGAGTACGAATGAATTTCCGTACTTTTTTTGCGCAAGGGATAGCCATTGCCGTCCATACGCTCATGGTGCTGGAGAGCTACGGTCGCAAGCGTGTCGTCCTGAAGCGTCTTTCTAATAATATCGTACCCGTAGATCGTATGTTTCTGTATTTCACTGTACTCGTCATTGGTCAGCTTGCCGGGTTTGTCAAGGATGTCGCGAGAAATTCGGCATTTGCCAATATCGTGCAAATAACCGGTCTTGCCGATATAGAGCGCTTCTTGACAGCTCTTGTTCATCCACTTGGCTATGTAGAAGGAAAGCATGCCTACTTGTACACTATGTTGGAACGTATAATCGTCTTGGCTGTTCAGCGAAAGCAGCAGAGAAACCACGTCTTTCTCTTCTTCGAAGCTCTCGACGAGCGGATTGAAAGCGGATTCTATAAATTCATTGGAAAGGGAGCTCCCCTGTTCGGCGGAGCGAAAAATCTCCTTAATTCCTTCGATCGCATCATGAAACGAGTTTAACTGTGCTTGTCTGGCTGCCGGGACCTGCACCGGTTCTTCCGTAAGTCTGGGGGCAATATCTACATATTCGATATTGTGGCGGTTAAGCATTCTAATATCGCTCACATCCACTATGGTTCCTGCAGATAAAAGATGCAGACCTACGTGATTGTAGGAATCGGACAACAGTTTATCACCAACAATTAGTTGAAGCACGTGTATACGCATTGAGTTCCTCTCCCAGTCCTATGATCGTGTAGGTATATTGTAATAATATTACATCCCGATATAGCGGCTGTAAAGACTTTTGGCCTGAATTAAATCGTCGGTCCCTTGGATCAGCACACGCCCGTCAGGGAAGATAATCATTTGCAATTCAGGATTAGCCTGGAATTTCAAGAGGAACCGGTTACGTTCGACGGGCCCTAGCGGCTTCAAGCGCTCTTCCCAGTATTCAAGAGGCTTCGCCATTGGTACGACCGGGTGAATTTGCACGGAGTTACGGCCGCATAACGACTGGATCGTGTCGCTATCCACGTCTGCGTCCAAATACTCATACCGCTGCATCGCACAGGCGGGACAATCGGGCTTGCGAGCGCCGGCAACGCTAATGGAGGACTGTTGGTTGAACCATAAGTCCCATTGCTGCATGCGGAGATTCAAATGCTCGTTAGCGCCTACGAGCAGCTTCAAAGCTTCGGTCGCTTGGAACGAAGCGACAACGTGAATAATGCCGCCAATTACGCCGGCGGTATCGCACGTTTCCGTTGTTCCCGCAGCGGGAGCTTGGGTGAACAGGCAGCGCAGACAAGGCGTCTGTCCCGGCAGGATCGTCAGCGACACGCCTCTGGAAGCGACGGCACCGCCGTAAATCCACGGAATGCCCGACTTGATGCTGACATCGTTAACGAGGAAGCGGACCGAGAAGTTATCCGTGCCGTCCAGGATCAGATCTACATTACGCAGCAGCTCCTCGGCATTCGTCGGATTCAAATCCGTGACGTGCGGCTCGATGGTGATCTGCGAATTGATAAGCTGCAGTCTTCTGGCCGCAGCAATTGCTTTGGGCGTCGTCGTCGCCGCATCTTCTTCGTCGTACAGCATTTGCCGCTGCAAGTTGCTGGCATCCACGAAGTCGCGGTCGATCAAACGCACATAGCCGACACCGGCGCGAACCATATGGTTGGCGAGAACGGTACCGAGCGCGCCCATGCCGACGATGGCGACACGGCTGGCATTTAATTTGCGCTGGCCATCCAGCCCGATAGGGGAAAAGAGCACTTGTCTGGAATAACGGGCGTCCACCTCCGCTACTTCTTGAACGGTTCCTGTATGTAAAGGTGTATCCACGAACATCATCTCCGATCCGATTTTAATCCGATTGCGGTGTAAGGAGCGGGTTCCAAGGGCCGGTCTGGCTGCCCTTCCACTCTGAGCCGTCTTCCCAAATTTCTTTCTTCCAAATAGGCACAATTTGTTTCAATCTTTCGATCGCATACCGGCTGGCCTCGTAGCAATCGGGCCGGTGAGGGGACGAAACGGCGATCACGACGCTGGCCTCGGCGATAGCGACCTTACCTAGACGATGAGTAATCGCGCAAAGCGTGCCAGGCCATCGTTCGCCGATTTCCTGACCGATCGCCGCCATCGTTTTGACCGCCATTGGTATGTAGGCTTCATATTCCAGGAGGACGGTGCGCTGTCCATGAGTCATCTCTCTCGTTGTCCCAATGAAGAGCAGCGAGGCGCCATGATTCGGGTGATTGACTTTCTTGGCGACTTGCCCGGCATCGATTTCTTCATGTGTAATCTCGTACAGCTCAGGCTGTCCGCCCGACACAGGCGGGATGAGCGCCAGCTCGTCCTGCTCGGTTACGGCATCGGCATCGCCGGCATAGGCCTGATTCTTGGCGAAGAAGCAGGAGACGAGCTGCTGCGCTGCATGCGGATAGTCGTCCGCAATCCGTTGTTTGAGCTGTTCGATCGTAACAGTCTCTTGCTCCAGTGATATATGTAGGACGGAAGTCCCGAACAGATCGACGAGTCCTGCGAAAAGTTGGATATGTAGGTTCACGGCTATGCTCCTAAACACTTTGATGGTAGAATCCCTTACAGCATATCATATTTTGGCGCGAAAATGGTATAATGGGTAGGGCTGTGCCGTTGGCAAGCCCGAGCTTGGGAGATGAAGGGAGAAAGGTTACGATGGGAGCAGAGTTGCGCATACACGTGTCAGATCCATATATAACAGAAGAATCGCTTACGGTATTGGACATGGTTCATCTGGCAAACGGGACGCTGGCCGTTGAGGACCGCGTGCCGAACGTGCGGGGTGAAGGCTTTGATTTACAGTCGTGGTACGAGAGCTGGAGAAGCAGCAGAGGCGGGACGGAGCAGGGCGATCCTACGCACGTCAAAGTCGAGGCGGTTGATGAATTTCAAGCGTTAATGCCGTGGCATCAAATGGGAACGGCGTTCTTTCTGTATGCCCAAGACGGGGAACCGCTGAAGAAGGGATATCCGATCCGCCTTTACGTTCCAGACGGCAGCAGCGAATGCCTCAATGTGAAGAGTGTCGTACATATCTGGTTTTTGCATGATGCGGCGTTAGGCGAGGAAGCGACCTTCGGCTTTAAGAACAAAGTGACGCTCGATGAATTGAAAATGAAGAAGTAACCGCAATAAGAACATACGTATATGGCGAATGATTAGACATGCTGTCTGCGAAAGAGAGGTGAGAGGCGTGTCTGAGCCCTTGCAACGACTTGTTATATTACATACGAACGATTTACACAGCCATTTCGAAATGATGCCCAAAATCAGCGCATATTTCAACCGTGTCAGGGACGGTTACCCGGCGGATCAAGTGCTGACGCTGGACATCGGCGATCATATGGACCGGATGAGTCCGGAAACGGAAGGCACGAATGCGATTGCCAACCTGGAGATCATGAACGCAACCGGCTACGATGCGATGGTCGTCGGCAATAACGAAGGACTGACGTTCACACCCGACTTACTGCGGGAAGCCGTGCAGACCTATGCCAAGTTTCCCATTCTCGGCAGCAATATTAGGGAATTGGCAACGATGGAGACGCCGGACTGGCTCGTACCCTCTGTGACGCTCGAGAAATCGGGCTTACGAATCGGCTTAATCGGCGTTACGGCGGCTTACCCGATTTATTATGAGCTGCTGGGCTGGCAAGTGACGGATCCGATCGAGGCGGTGCGCGCCCATACAGCGCTCTTGCGGCCGCAGACAGATCTGATCGTGGTCTTATCTCATCTGGGACTGCGGATGGACCAGCGGCTGGCGGAGGAGATCGAAGGCATCGATGTCATCCTGGGCGGACATACGCATCACGTGCTGGAGGAGCCGCTGCTGATCGGCGGCACCTATCTGGCGGCGGCCGGCAAGTTCGGCCAATACGCCGGCCACATCGAACTCGGCTACGACCGGGCGCAGCGCCGGATCGCCGAGTTCCGGAGCCGCGTCGTCCCGATGACGGAGGACGCCGAAGAAGACAGCAGCGTCTCGGCGCTGCTGGAACGCTTTCGCATCGCAGGCGCCGCAGCGCTGGATGAGGAAGTGGCGCAGCTGCGGGAGCCGCTGCGCCTGGACTGGTACGGCGAATCCCCGCTCGGCAACTTGCTTGCCGCCGGGATTCGCCGCTGGACCAGCGCCGATATCGGGCTGGTCAACAGCGGCCAGCTCCTTCAGGGACTGAAGGAGGGCCGCCTGACCCGCGGCAGATTGCTGGAAATCTGCCCGGGGCCGATCAACCCCTGCCGCCTGCTGCTCAGGGGCAGCGATTTGCTGCAGGCGCTCGAAGAGTCGCTGCAGCGCGAATTCATGGAGAAGCCGATCCGGGGACTCGGCTTCCGGGGTGAGGTGCTGGGCGTGCTGAGCGTCGACGGGATGACCGTCGAGATCGACAGCTCCCGGGCACCTTATGAGCGCGTCGTCGCCGTGCAGATCGGCGGGGAACCGCTGGACCGTGCGCGGGACTATGTCGTAGGCACGATTGATATGTTTACGTTCGGATCGGGCTACTTGTCCTTGAGTCAAGGGAAAGAGATCGTCTACATGCTTCCGGAGTTCATTCGCGACGTGCTCGCGCGCGAGCTTCGCGATCAGGAAGCGATCGCGGAGTGCCATGCCGCCAGGTTCATCGATCAATCTCCGCAGGCGGCGAGGGCGTAAGCCTCTCTATTTCGTCAATGAAAGTTGTCAGATTCATCCCCTTGGAAGTAGAATAAATAATTGGAGTAGAGTCCGACAAACAAACTATTAGGACTAGGAGGCAATCATGCATACTATTTTTGAAGCGATCATCATTGGGATCGTGGAGGGCTTGACCGAATTTCTGCCGGTATCTTCAACCGGGCATATGATTTTGGCCCAAAGCTTGCTGAACACCCAGAACGACGAAGTCACGAAAACGTTCGATTTCGTCATACAACTAGGCGCAATATTGGCTGTCGTCATTATTTATTGGAAACGAATCTTGTCGTTATTCGGCCTCGCCAAGAGGCAAAGTGAGAGCCGTACAGGCAAGAAACTGAACCTGCTTCACATTCTGATCGGCATCCTGCCTGCCGGCATTATCGGCGTGCTGTTCAACGATATTGTCGATGAGAAGCTGTTTAACTCGACTACCGTGCTGATCGGCCTCGTGCTGGGCGGTATTCTTCTCATCATCGCCGAGCAGAAGAAAGAGAAGCCGCAAGTCGAGGTTTTGGACGATTTGACGTACAAGCAGGCTTTCTACATCGGGTTATGGCAGCTGGTGTCCATCTGGCCGGGCTTCTCCCGTTCCGGTTCGACGATTGCAGGGGGAATGCTCTCCGGCGTCAGCCGTGCCGCTTCCGCCGATTTCACGTTCATCATGGCGATTCCGATTATGATCGGGGCTTCCGCCGTCTACTTCTTGAAGAACTATGAGGCCATTACTTCCGAGCATCTGGCATTCTTCGCCGTCGGCTTCATCGTAGCGTTCATCGTGGCGCTGCTGGCCGTCGTTTCCTTCATTAAATTCGTTCAAAATATGAAATTGACTTACTTTGCCTACTATCGTTTTGCAGTAGCTATCGTATTCGCTCTATACATGTTCTTCAAATAAGGATGAAATTTTATGTTGCGAACCGCGTCGAATGATGCGGTTTTTTTTATTGAACTTTTAGATGAAATCTATTACATTTAGATAGATAATAACGTTCAGCTACACGGGGGTCCTGACATGCTGTTAATGCCGATCAACAAGTGCCAACCTGGTATGAGGCTGGCCAAGAATATTTACAACGAAGATGGCATGGTTTTGCTAGCTGTTAACGTTGAACTGACTCAAAGACTCATTGATCGGTTATTTTCCTACGGCATCGACTATATCTATATAGCCGATCCCAGGACCGATGACGTTGTTCAGGTCGATATTATTCAAGACGAAACGCGAAGCCGGGCCGTACACGAAATCAGGCACACCTTCAAGAAGGTGATGGAGGATTCCAATAAGCGCGGTTCCGTCAGCTACTACGATATCGGACGCAACTTCCGCGATGTGATGAATATGATTATTGACGATCTGAGCGCTCACGAAGGTGCGATGGTCATGCTCAATAATATGAATATCAAAGACAACTATTTGTTCCAGCACTCGGTCAATGTCAGTATTTACGCCATTATGCTGGGCATCAGCTTCGGATACAGCCGTGAAAACCTGGAGACATTGGGACTTGGCGCGCTCCTGCACGATATTGGGAAGACGAAGATCCCGCTGGGCATTTTGCGCAAGCCGTCACAACTGACCCAGCAGGAATTCGCGGAGATGAAGAACCATACGAACTATGGCTTCCAAATTTTGAAAGAAGAACCGAACATTCCGCTGCTGTCCGCTCACTGTGCGTTCCAGCACCATGAACGGATGAACGGAAGCGGCTATCCCCGCGGCTTGTCCGGCGGAGACATCAATGAGTTCGCCAGATGGATCGGACTTGTCGATTCGTACGATGCGATGACGACGACGCGGGTATACCGCAGGCCATTGCTGCCGCACGAAGCCATGGAGCAGCTGTTCGCCGGTTCGGGAACGATGTACGATCAAAGTCAAATCGCCTTATTCCGTGACAAAATTGCCATTTATCCGCTCGGGATTACCGTTAAATTGAATACGGGCGAATACGGCATCGTTTCCAAGCTGAATATGAACGTTCCGCAGAGGCCCGTCGTGCGCATTTTGGCGGATGAGTCCGGTCAAGAATTGAAAGAGCCTTTCGAGATCGATTTATCCACGAAGCTGTCTGTTCTCATCACCGAAATCGGCGAAATCAAAGTAGAGGACCGGATTGATACCGAATCGGGTATGCCAACGTTACTTTGAGATAAAATATAGATAACAACTTTGAAGAACCTGGGACCCCAGGTTCTTTTTGCAGATCAGGAGGATGTTTCGGTGAAAGAATCAGCGGTGAAAGGTAAATTCTGGAGATGGGGGTATGCCATGCACAGGTACCGGTGGCTTGTCGTGACGATCGGCGTGCTGCTGCTACTCAGCTTTGCCCTATTTGCTCAGAAAACGCCCGGCATCCTCAAAGATAACGGGTTCACTCCGAAGGGCAGCGAATCCGACCGCGGCTTGCTCCAGCTCCGGGATGAGCTCGGCGTGCCGCTTACGACACTGAACCTTGTCTACACGGGGGATGAGGGTCTCGATCTGACCGGTCCGGCTCAGATGTCGGCCATCATGGACTCCTTGACTGAACTGAAGCAGCTTCCGTATGTGACAAGCGTCAATTTCATGACTGCGCCGCGCAGTGAAGGGCAGACGAACGTGCAAGCCGTTACGATAGCGCTCGATCTGGATACGGACCCCGCCCTGGAGAAATTTCCGGAGCTGCAAAGTCTCGTGCAGGCACCGCCGGGGATGAAGGTTTATGTGACAGGGGGACCCGCCATCTTACACGATATGCAGGTGGCGAGCAAGCATGACATTGCCAAATCGGAAGCGATCGGATTGCCTATTGCGCTGATCGTGCTGCTTATCGTCTTCGGCACCTTGGTCGCCGCGGTACTGCCGATGATCGTAGGACTGATGAGCGTCACGTTGACCTTGGGCATCACCTATTTCATTGCACAGCATCAGTCCTTGTCGAATTTTCTGCCGAATATGGTTACGATGCTCGGGCTTGCCGTCGGCATCGATTACGCGCTGTTCCTCGTCAGCCGTTTCCGGGAAGAACTGAAGGTGCAGCCGGGTGTCGCCGAAGCTGTGGCGATGACGTGCCAAACCGCCGGGCAGTCGATTTTCTTCTCCGGCATCGCGGTGTTGATCGGCCTGCTCGGCATGCTGTTCGTCGATCTGACCTTCTTTCGTTCGCTATGTCTGGGCGGCATCATTGTCGTATCGATCTCGGTCGTTGTCGCCAATACGATGCTGCTGTCGCTGTTAGGGCTGCTTGGCGAGCGGATCAACTCCCTGCAGGTGCTGCCCAAACGCTTCAGAAAGCAGGGGAATTCCCGCTTTTGGGGGAAAGTCGCTTATGCGGTGATGAAACGCCCGGTTGTGCTTGTCGTCCTCGTCGGCGGCGCCTTGATCTATGCGATGCTGCCTATCGGCCAAATGAAGCTGAGTGTGCCGAACGCTGAGGTGCTGCCTCCGCATTATGAATCGCGGTACGGTTCGGATCTGCTCAAGAAGGCGTATGACCCCAGGATGACGGGACCCATACAAATCGTGCTTCATACGGATGAAGAGGTATGGGAGGAAGCGGCGATACGCCAAATTCGCGCATACGGTGAGCAAGTGAAGGGCGTATCCGGCGTGCAAGACATTCAAAGTTATCTAACTTCATTCGGGGTGCATACGGATGTTGAGCTAGCCGCTATGCTGAAGGCCCCCGGCATCAAAGAGAAGATCGAAGGCGGGAAGCTGGCCAAGGGGCATACGGCGCTGCTGGTCGTTATTCCCGAGAAGGATCCCGACGATCCGGTTACGGACGGGCTTGTGCGGGAGCTGCGCCGGTTAGATCCCGGAGGTCTCGAGGCCACGGTAACAGGCGGTCCGGCTTACAGGCTCGACATCATAGACCGCATTCAAAATGAAATCCCGTGGGTGCTCTCTTTTGTCATGGGCATTACTTATATCGTCCTGCTGCTTGCGTTCCGCTCCGTGCTGCTGCCGCTGAAGGCCGTTCTGATGAATATGCTCAGTCTCGGAGCCAGTCTGGGCTGTGTGGTGATGGTTTTCCAGCACGGATATATGGCGGATCTGCTTCATATTACGTCTATCGGATATGTGAGCGCGACATTGCCCGTCATTATTTTCTGCGTCGTCTTCGGCATCTCTATGGATTATGAGGTTTTCTTGATTTCCCGCATTATGGAGGAGTATGAAGCCAGCGGCGACAATGATCAAAGCACGGCGGAAGGGCTCGCCAAAACAGGCTCCCTGATTACAAGCGCTGCCTTCATTCTGGTGGTCGTCGTCGGTTCGTTTATTTTCACAGACATTGAAATTATGAAGGCGCTCGGCCTTGGGCTGGGGCTTGCCGTCCTGATCGACGCGACAATTGTGCGCGTTATGCTTGTACCGGCGCTGATGAAGCTGCTGGGGAACGCGAACTGGTGGGCGCCGAAGTGGCTGCGCGGCAAACGAGCCGCTCTAGCCGATAACGAGTAGGAAGCGGGCGGGGCGGTTTCCTTTTTTATGAATCATAAGTTACAATAAAGGGCATAGGTATAGGCAAGATAGCAGCAAAGAGTTATTGAATAGGAATGATAGGTCAGGTGCAAACAGCATGAATATGAATGAAACCCGCTCCGTTATGCCGGAGCTGACGCCCGCGTACGATCCTTGGGACCCCATCAGGTCTTATCGAAAATACGGCAGGCATGTGCTTACAAGTGTAGAGTTAACCATAACGAATCTGTGCAATATGCGCTGTGAGCATTGCGCGGTAGGAGATTCGTTGACGATGACGGAGGGGCCTCGCATCCCGCTGCCGGTTATTTTGAACACATTGGATCAGGTGAAACATTTGGAAACGATCTCCTTGACGGGCGGAGAGCCATCCTACCATATCAAGGTCGTGAAAGACTACATGCTGCCGATCCTCAAATATGCGCGTGAACGCGGCATCCGAACGCAAATCAACTCGAATCTGACGTTGGATTTGGAGCGCTACGAGCTGCTGGCACCTTATTTGGACGTGATGCACATCTCGTTCAATTACTTGCATGCAGACGATTTCCATCAGGTCGGCTTCGTAAATTCGCAGCACCCGGTTGGCCGGGATACCGCGGCGCGCATGTACGAGCGTATGGTCGAGAATACGATAGCGCTTAGCAAAGGCGGGCTCTACGTATCGGCGGAATCGATGATTAATACCCGCACGCATGAGAAGCTGCCGCAGATCCATCAGCTGATCGACGAGATGGGCTGCAGAAGGCATGAGGTGCATCCGATGTACGCCAGCTCTTTCGCCTCGCATCTGCCTATGGTGTCCTTGGACGAGTTAAGGCAGAGCATCCATAGGCTGCTGGACAGCCGGAACCAAGCGATGTGGATGCTGTTCGGAACGCTGCCGTTCTTTGCCTGCAACGAGCTGGAAGAGGACAGGGCTTTGGTCCGAAGACTGCGGGAAGAGCCGAACGTTACGGTTCGGAACGATCCGGACGGACGCAACCGCTTGAACGTCAGCACGTTCACAGGTGAAGTGTTCGTCACCGACTTTGCCGACGAGCCGCCTCTCGGCAGCATCCATGATGATAAGCTGGATACGATATTCGCCAGATGGGAGCACAATCCCCTTAACCAGAAAGTAAACTGCTTCTGCAACGCCGCTTCCTGCTGCGGACCGAATTTATTGGTCGCTGATTCGTATTACCGTACGGTGGATTTCAAAAGCCGCAAAGCTATTATTTAATATCATTCAATCTGAAGGAGATATCCGCACTTGCCACATACTTCCTTTGAAATCGGGCCTATCGTACTCAATCTAATACTGGTCATTCTTCTCGTCATGCTGAATGGCTTCTTCGTTGCCGCGGAGTTCGCCCTTGTGAAGGTACGGCACTCCCGTATCCAGCAGCTGGTTAACGAGGGGAGCGGCAAGGCCAAGTATGCGAGCAAGGTGACGTCGCAATTAGATACGTACTTATCCGCAACTCAGCTGGGGATCACCCTGGCTTCTCTGGGCCTGGGCTGGGTCGGGGAGCCTGCGGTTTCCGAGCTGATCATGGAGCCGCTCTTCCACGCGATGGGCTTGGGCGATTCGGTGTATGCGCACGCTGCGTCTTTCATTGTGGCTTTCAGCTTTATTACATTCCTGCATATCGTGCTCGGGGAACTAGCGCCCAAATCGTTCGCGATTCAGAAGCCGGAAGTCACTTCATTGTGGCTGTCCGCACCGCTGCTGTTCTTCTACAGGGTGTTCCGTCCGATCATTTGGGTGTTGAATGGCGCAGCCACGAAGTTTCTGTCCTGGATTGGCGTAGAGCCGGCAAGCGAGCATGAGGCTGCCCATACGGAGGAAGAGATCCGGATCTTGATGGATGAAAGCGTCAAGAGCGGGCATATCGACCAAGACGAAATGGTTTTGTTCGATAACATTTTTGAATTCTCGGAACGGATTGCCCGCGAAGTGATGCTGCCTCGTACCGATATGGATTGCTTGTATATGGAGCTGAGCTTCATCGAGAATTTGCGCATGGTGCATGAAACCAAGCATACGAGGTACCCGGTCGCCGATGAGGATAAAGATCGAATTGTCGGCTTCGTCCATATTACGGACTTATTGACCGCCGACCCGGATGTCGAACAGGATCTGAAAAATTTCATCCGCCCGATTCTGAACGTGCCGGAGTCGATGGAAGTTAGCCGCGTTCTGAAACTTATGCAAAAGAAGCATTCCCAGTTAGCCATCGTGGTCGATGAGTACGGAGGCACGGCCGGGCTGCTGACTCTAGAAGATATTATGGAGGAAATCGTCGGCGAGCTGCATGACGAGTTCGATATTGACGAACGTCCCGGCGTGGAAGTGAAAGAGAAATATACGTCCGTGGACGGCCGTGTTTTGATTGAAGATTTGAATGATTTACTGGATTTGAACATCGAGGACGAGGATGTGGATTCCATCGGCGGATGGTTGTTCAAGAAGCTGGAGGGGGCACCTGTCAACGGAAAAAATATCACCTTCGGCAATCATCTGTTTGAAGTGTCCGAAGTGGATCGATTGCGTATCGTTCGCATACATATTACCAAAATCAACCCTGTGCAACCTGGAAATGAATAAGCGGAGGAATTCCTATGTCGCCTAGGACGACAATCATAGTGGTGCTCGGCATGCTGCTCCTGTATGGGCTGTTTACGATAGGGTTACCTTTCTTGCTCGCTTTGGTGACCGCGATATTCCTGGATCCTCTGACTATTCTGCTCATGCGCGGGATCAGGGTCAGGCGTTTGATTGCCGCATCTATCGTTTCTACGCTATTTACGCTGCTGACGTTGACCTTGTTTTATTTCATCGGGTTTAACGTCGTTACCGAAGTGATCGATCTAGGGAAGAACGCGCCTAATTATATGGACGAAGTCAATAAATATGTCGATTCCGCCGTAAGCCAAACCCAAGTGTTCTACGAGTCCTTGTCGCCGGAAATGGCTGAGCAATTTCAAGCTTGGCTGGAGCGCAGCACGGAAACGTTAACGGGAGCTTTGACGGACGTGTTCAGCGGCATCTCCGGATTTTTCCTCAATATGGCCGGGAAAATTCCGAATTTATTCGTCATTCTGATCGCCTATGTGATCGCCTTATACTTGGTGATGTTCAGTCTGCCTAATCTCAAATTGGCGTTTCTGTCCATTTTCGAGGAACAGACCCGGAGGAAGATGGAAACGGTTCTTATCTATTTGCGGGAAGGCATCTTCGGCTTCATCCGGGCTCAATTGATCATGGCGATCTTGACGTATCTCGTTACCTTCATCGGCTTGCTCGTCTTAAGAGCGGAATATCCGCTTGCGATCTCTTTGCTCGTCATGGTGATGGAATTCGTTCCCGTTATCGGCACCGGGCTTGTCTTCATTCCGTGGCTCATCTACCAGTTCCTGACGGGACATACGGGGATGGGGATCGGCTTGCTGGTATTGTTCCTCGCCTTAACGATTTTCCGCCGTATCGTCGAGCCTAAGGTGCTCAGCGACGCGGTAGGCATCAATTCACTGGCCGCCTTGATCTCGCTCTACGTCGGTTTCGAACTGCTGGGCGTAGCCGGGTTGTTCCTGGGTCCGCTTGTCGTCATCATCTATCAGGCGATGCGCAGAGCCGGACTGCTGAAGCTGAATATTCATTTGGACTAAATGACGGTGTCACATGCCTCGACAAAGCCGCAAAAGTCCCTGCTCATTGCCGAAGGCGGCTATGAAGCAGGGACTTTTTTTAATATACGCGCTTGGCTCCTATATACTTAGGTCCCCAGTACGAGCTGGTGAGGCTCTGCGGATAAATGCCTGCGGAACGAGTAGCGGAGAGGAATTGCCCATTGCCCATATAGAAACCGACATGGTCCACGACACCTGGATTCGCGATGGCGAAGAAGACGAGATCTCCCGGCTGTAAATTGGCCTGGCTTACGGAAGTACCGGAATCGTACAGCCCTTTGGAGGTTGTGCGAACGGCTGGAATTCCGTGTTTCTGGAACATGAAGTAGATAAAGCCGGAGCAATCGAAACCTTGCGGTGTCGTTCCGCCCCATAAGTAAGGTACGTGCAAATAGTTCATGGCATCGTTCAGCAGCACGCGTTTCTTCAGAGAGTGTTCAATGCTGGTTTGCGTCGCCGCGTCGGCGATGCCGGTTTGCGGAAGAGAGTAGGCTTTCTGATAATCTTTCACAGCTTGAGCGGTGATGGTGCCGAAGTAACCGGTAACGGTCGGGTACGTGAAAAAGCCGAGTGTTTTCAAGTTTTGCTGCAAATTGGAAACGGTGGAGCTAGACATTCCTTGTGCTAAAGTCGTGTAAGCGGTAGCGGCTGCCACGGCAGGTGCGGGAATGAAGTTACCCGTGGAAACGGTTACAGAAATGACGACAGCAGCAATGAGCAAGCGTTTGGATCGGATCAATGTGATTCCTCCTAAGATGATGTTAGATTATGTAAGATTAGGTACCACATGGATGAATATGAATGAACTTGTCCTTATTGTAAACGCTCCGAGCCTTCCATGACCATATGGAAATCTTGGAAGATCAGTGATTTTGGCCAAGTTCATGCGCATATACGTGCTTATAGGCCTCTAATGAATTGGATGTCGAAGCATGGAAAAGGAGGAGGAGAAGCATGCATTCACAATTCAAAAAGTATTTCCCTTACATTGGACCGTTCGACCCGTGTCCGCCGATTCTTGTGAAATTGTATAATACGCCGCCGCAGCTTTATATGAATTTTCAGCCGCCCGGCTTGCCGCAGTTCAGCCCTTACGAAGCCTTGAAAAAAGGGACGCTATGGCCTGCTCTTTTCGGTCCTTATGAATCCAAAATTGTTGAAGAAGGGAGCCCTAGAACATGAATCCACCGCAAGTGCCGGAATCTTATTACAAGCAGCTGCACGATCTGCAAGCGGTCGATTTCGTTTTGGTGGAATTGACGCTCTATCTGGATACGCATCCAGACGATGTGGCAGCCATCCAACAGTACAATCAATTTGCACATAAGAGAAAAATGATGAGCCAGGAGTTTGAACTTGAATTCGGACCGTTGATGCCATTCGGCCATTCTTACAGCAAGCATCCTTGGCAATGGATCGATACGCCGTGGCCTTGGCAGGTATAAGGAAGGAGGGAGCGTATGTGGGTTTATGAGAAAAAGCTTCAATATCCCGTCAGAGTCAGCAAATGCGATCCGCGGATGGCGAAGCTGCTGCTGGAGCAGTACGGCGGAGCGGATGGCGAGCTTGCCGCCGCGCTGCGCTACTTGAACCAGCGCTATTCGATTCCCGACAAGGTGATAGGGCTTCTTACGGATATTGGCACAGAGGAATTTGCTCATTTGGAAATGATTGCGACAATGGTATATAAACTTACAAAAGATGCCACGGTTGAGCAGTTGAAAGCAGCGGGTCTCGATGATCATTATGCGGCGCATGATCGGGCGCTCTTCTATCAGAACGCCTCAGGCGTGCCCTGGACGGCAGCCTACATACAGGCGAAGGGAGACCCTATTGCCGATCTCTATGAGGATATTGCCGCCGAAGAGAAGGCGAGAGCCACCTATCAGTGGTTGATCGACCTGACCGACGATGTAGATCTTCAGGATGGTCTGAAGTTCCTCCGCGAGCGCGAAATCATACATTCCCTTCGGTTCAGGGAGGCTGTGGAAATTTTGAAGGAGGATCGGGAGACGAAGAAATTTTTCTGAGGAGGATGACCGGCTAGCCTCCGGCGGCTAGCAGTCCCATATATTCCTTCAATGCCGTCGCCGTTTGGGCGAGACCGCTGGCGGAAGGAATGAAATTGCCGGTCCGCGCCAGCTGATTCGGCTCCGACATATAATCGGTCGGGTATGGAAGGACGTCCACCTTCAAAGACTGGAATTGCTTCACGGAGCGGGCCATGTGGAAGGCGGACGTTATGAGAACGGGTCGCTTCCACCCTCGCTCTGCGAGTATGGCGGCCGTATGCTGCGCGTTCTCTTCGGTATTGCGGCTCGTATCGTCCATGACAATAGACGATTCAGGCACGCCTAGCGCCAGCAGATGCCGTTTGGCGATTTGCGATTCATTGCCGGAGTCGGGAAACACTTGACCGCCCGATAAAAGAACCGGCAGCTTCGTGGTGCGATGCAGCTCCGCCGCGGTCAGCACGCGCGCAGCGGTATTGCCCGTCAAGTAGCCGGCGCCTTTGGTCAAGGGATCGGGCGTGCCTAAGGTGGCGCCGCCTGTCAGCACAACCAGCACGTCGCCTGACACTTGATCCGGCATCACATAGCGGCGCTCGATGGAATGAAGCAAGGCATTGCCGAAATAAGGCATCGCGGACACGCATAAGAGAATGGCGGATAAGCCCACGAGAAGAGTGCCTAGGTACTCTTTTTTTTGCTGCAGCCACAAGGCGGTGCAGAGGAGCAGTACGATGATAATCCCGGGAGGGAGCAGCAGCGTATAGGCGATTTTGATCAAATAGAGCATAGGCGTTTCACCCTTTCTTGAGCCACAGGCATAGGATTCTTTGTGTGGATTTTCGACACAGGCGCGGGATCTCCTGCCGAACCGCCGTGAAAAATGCGCAAAAAAAGCTGACCTGCAAGCTCTCAAGCTTGCGGTCAGCCTCTATGTTTATGCGCCTAGGGCTTGGCCTCGAATCCATACGCGCTCGAGCTCCAGCTCCGGGCCGATCAACAGCAGATCGGCCTGCTTGCCCTGCTCGATCGAGCCGTGCGACGCCTCGAGTCCAAGCAGCCGCGCCGGGTTGCCGCTCGCGAACCGGCTCGCCTCTTCCACGCTGACCCCGACGTGGCGCACCATATAACGGAGCGCCTCGATCATCGTCAGCGTGCTGCCGGCGAGGGCGCCGCCTTCCGTCAAGCGGGCAACGCCCCCTTGAACGGTTACGGCTTGCCCCCCGAGATCGTACTGGCCATCGCCAAGTCCTGCCGCGGACATGGCGTCGGTAATCAGCAGCAATCCATGCGGCTGCTTCGCCTTCACCAGCAGGCGAATCGCTGCCGGATGCACATGAATGCCATCGGCGATGACCTCGCCGCTGATGCGGTCGTCGGTGAGCACGGCGCCGACGGTACCCGGCTCGCGATGATGCAGCGGCTTCATCGCGTTGAAGGTGTGCACCGCATGCGAGAGCCCCGCGTCAACCGCCGACTGGATGTCGGCGTAGGAGGCGTCGGTATGGCCGCATGCGGCTACGATGCCATGCTCGCGCAGCCATGCGATCATGGCGTGAGCGCCCTCGCCTTCCGGCGCGAGGGTCAGCTGTTTGACGAGCTGCGGATAGCGCTCGTCCCAGCTCTGCAGCCAGGATAGCTGCGGCGGCAGCATCAGGTTCGGATCTTGCGCCCCTGCCCACTTGGGCGAGATGAAGGGGCCTTCCATATGTACGCCTAGAAGCTGGGCGTAGGGCATCGGCTTGCGCATGTAGGCGTTCACTTCGTCAAGCACACGATCGATCGCTTCGCGCGTCTGGGTCATCGTCGTCGCCAGCATGGCCGTGGTGCCGCTTTGCGCGTGGAAACGCGTAATGGTATCGAGCGCTTCGGAACTCGCATCCATGAAATCCGCGCCGTATCCGCCATGCACATGAACGTCGATGAATCCCGGCAGAAGCCAGCTGCCGCGGGCATCCAACGTGACGGCTTCCGGGCTGGCCGCACCGGCGTTCCAGTCGGCGCTGTCTTGGACGGATGCGATGACGCCGTCTTTGATATGAACGACGCCTTGTTCAATGATCCCTTGCTCCGTTACGATTTTGGCACCGGTAATGATCGTTTCGCTCATTCGAACAACCTCCCGGCGTCAGCGTCCAGCAGTACGACTAGGTGAGGGTGAGTTTGCAGCAGTGTAGCCGGCACTTCGGTTGTAATCGGACCGGTGAGCGCGCGATGCACGATTTCGGCTTTGTCAGCTCCGCGAACGACCAGCAGAATCGTCTTGGCTTTGAGAATCGTGCCTACGCCCATCGTCAGGGCATGTGTCGGCACTTCATCGATGGAGTTGAAGAAACGGGCATTCGCTTCGCGGGTTTCGTGCTTCAGCTCAACCGGATGGGTGCCGCTGACGAGCGAATCGTCAGGCTCGTTGAAGCCGATATGCCCGTTGTGGCCGAGGCCGAGGATTTGCAAATCGATCTGCTTCGCGTCATCCAGAAGCGCATTGAATCTTGCGCACTCCGCTTCCAAATCCGGCGCATTGCCGTTCGGGATATGGGCGGAAGCCGCCGGCAGATCGATATGGGAGAACAGATGCTGCTGCATGTAAGCGTGATAGCTCTCCGGATGGTCGGTCGGCAGACCAACGTATTCGTCCAGATTGAACGTCGTCACTTGCTTGAAGCTGACCCGGCCTTTCTTGTAGGCTTTGACCAGTTCTTCATATATACCGACAGGAGTGCCCCCCGTGGCTAAGCCGAGAACGGCTTTTGGCTGCATTTGGACAAGCGAGGTAATAATCCCGGCTCCGGCCTCATTCAGCTCTTGTTGATTTTGAAAAATATGAAGATTCATATGTGTGCTCCTCACTCTCGAGATGATAAAAAGAAATAATAATCAAGAATTATGAAATAATTTTGCATAAAATAGTCGTTTTTTAACTGAATTATACTCATTTCAATCATAACTGAATTTTATCCTTACGGCAACAGGCATTTTCCCAAATATGGACATTGACTTACATGGGTATGTTTGCCATTCTTAATGAAGATCATGACTAGAAGTAGACATTTTTTTTGACGGAGAGGGAGCTAGAGGATGAGTACTTTAAGAAACCGGCCTGATGCGATGTTTTTTGACTTGGATGGGACGTTATTTCAAACGGAGACGCTGCTGCTGCCTGCTTATTATGCAACCTTCGATGTGCTCCGGGAGAAAGGGCTTTACGAAGGGGAGACACCTCCGGAAGAGCGGATCCTGGGAGCTTTGGGCATGCTGCTGGAGCATATCTGGGAGCGTGTGATGCCGGAAGCCTCGTTAGAGGCTCGCAGGGCGGCGGATGAGCTTCTGCTGAAGTTTCAAATGGAGGGACTCCAGCAAGGTCAAGGGGTTCTCTATGAAGGGGTCGCCGAAACTTTGCAAGCGCTGCATGATAAGGGGATTCGACTTTTTGTCGCGAGCAATGGCTTGGAGGATTATGTGAAGCACGTCGTAGAGGCTCAAGGAATCGGCCATCTATTTGAAGATTTGTACAGCGCGGGGAAATACCGGACGAGATCCAAAGTCGATTTGGTCAAAATCGCTCTGGATACGCACGGCATCCGTTCCGCTTGGATGGTAGGCGACCGTTCCTCCGACGTGGAGGCCGGATTGAAAAATAACTTGACGGTTGCCGCTTGCGACTATGCCGGCTTCCGCGAAGCCGGTGAACTGGAGGGCGCGCACATTCGGATTCGCAGCTTTGCGGAGCTGCTGCAACATGTTTAGCCGTTGTTTGTGCCGGCAGTAGTCGCAAACTGTGCTTAATGGGCATACACTGTAGCACAAATGACAGTAAGGGTGCTGATCAGAATGCCTTCTTTTGTAGGAATATTCAACATTGTCAGAAATGAGGGAAGCCTGGTGAACGGAGACACGTTCGTCATCGCCCCGACCAGTGCAGCCAAATCGTACTCCGGCAGCGGCGGCGGCATTACGGGGGATTTCACGTTGTCTACGTCATTATTCAGCGCTACGATTACTTTTGATCCAGACGCTGTCGAGGCAGGTGCGAATAAGGTAGCTACAGGCACGTAGCGGCTTCGCACGATAACGCCGATGAAGCTGATGGAGCCGGTGGTCCAGCCGTCTAACGGACACCACGGCCGCTATTGTTGTGAGATTCGTCGTTTTTTCAATGTAACGGACACCAGGTACCTTATTTGCCTATTTTGGGGTGAATTCACCCCCGAAATGAGCAAATAACGGCGCTGGTGTCCGTTACATTTTTGGAGCAGCCCAATCTGCCGAAATAAGGGCTGCTCAGTCCGTTAGCGCGGCGGGGGCTGCGGAACACCGCACGCCGCACACCGCACGCCGCACGCCGCACGCCGCACGCCGCACACCGCACACCGCACACCGCACACCGCACACCGCACACCGCAACTCGCACACCGCAACTCGCACACCGCGCACCACCAACCGCCCCCTTGCCCCTCGTGCCGCCTAGCCGCTGCGACCACCTTATGAGTCACTGCAATTCTCCGGGGAGAAAAGCGCTAACCCGCCAGACTCCTTCGCGCTTTCTCTCGTCACTTTTCCAATGATTCCTTCGTGCATTTTCTCCTCACTCTCCCCATACTCCTTCGTGCTATGTCTACCGTCACTCTCCCCTTGACTCAGGAAATGCCCGTGAGCACGCCCATATATTCTCATTTTAGGCAAAACGTTATTGACAGAGGGACGTCCGAGTCATTAATATATGAATAAGTACTCATATGTTATTGCATCATGTATAAAGAAAAGAGCGGCACGCCATTCTAGTGGCAGAGCAACAGGGAGGGAACGCTATGCATCTACACTCATCACCAAAGGACACACATTCTCATAAAAAACGCGCGTCAGGCGGAGACGGAGGCGAGAAGCCAAACGGTCAAGCGAAGGAGCTGCCAGAGCACTCGCACCAGGACCACTCGCACCAAGACCACTCGCACGAAGGCACCGGCGCGCACTCGCACCAGGATCACGCCCACGAAGGCACCGGCGAGCAGTCGCACCAGGATCACGCGCACGAAGGCACCGGCGAGCACTCGCACCAAGATCACGCCCACGAAGGTCCTACCGCTGCCCACGCGCACGAAGGCACCAGCACGCACTCGCACCAGGACCACGCCCACGAAGGTCCTACCGCTGCGCACTCGCACCAGGGTCACGCTCACGGAAGCACCGCCGCCCACTCGCACGACGACCATGCGCATGGCGGCTCCTGCGCGCACTCGCACCACGGCCATGCGCACCACGGCCATGCGCATCATGGCCACCATCATGGCCATCATCATCATGGCCACGGGGGCAACAAGCAGGGCCTGCTGATTGCCCTCGGCATAACGACAGGCATCATGGTTCTGGAGTTCATCGGCGGGCTGTGGACGAACAGCTTGGCGCTGCTCTCGGATTCGGGCCACATGCTTAGCGACGCCGGTTCGCTGCTGCTCAGCCTCATCGCGCTGTGGTTCGCAGCCAAGCCCGTCTCCGCCAGCAAATCGTTCGGCTTTCACCGCATCGAAATTTTAGCGGCGCTTTTTAATGCCGTCACGTTGTTTCTTATTGCAGGGTTCATCATTTGGGAAGCGTTTGAACGGTTCCTTGAGCCGCCAGCCGTAGCCAGCGGTAAGATGATGCTGATTGCCTGCATCGGGCTGCTCGCCAATCTGCTCAGCGCCTGGTCGTTGATGCGCAAAGGGGATGTGCACGGCAATCTGAATTTGCGCAGCGCTTATCTGCACATTCTAGGCGATGCGCTCGGCTCCGTAGGCGCAATCGTCGCAGGTGCCGTCATGCTCTTATTCGGTTGGTACGCAGCGGATCCGATTATCAGCGTAATCGTGGCTTTGCTTATTTTGCGGGGAGCATGGGCGGTGCTGAAATCCACCGTACACATTCTGATGGAAGGAACGCCGGAAGCCGTTTCTTTAGGCGATGTCCGAACGGCGCTGGAAGGCATCGATGGCGTCATCAATGTACACGATCTGCACATTTGGACGATCACGTCGGGGCTTGATGCGCTCAGCTGTCACTTGCTGATAGCGGACGACCGCGATGGCCAGGCGATTCTGCAAGAGGCGATTCACCGGATCGAAGACCGTTTTCAAATCAGCCATACGACGATTCAGATTGAGAATTCAACCAATTCACATTCCGAGTTGAAGGTGTAGCGGGCAAAAGGAGGGGTGCCGAATGGATCAAGTATGGCTGGACACATGCGAGGAAGCTTGTACAGGATCTCAGATCGCACGCCGGGAGCCATCTCACATTTCGGAAGAGCAGGCGGCGGGTATTGCGGAGGTCTTCAAAGCGCTGGGTGATCCGACAAGGGTCAAAATCATTTTTTTCCTGCTGGGCAAGGAGCTTTGCGTGCATGATTTGTCCACGCTTCTCGATATGGGGCAGTCGGCGGTTTCGCACCAGCTGCGCTATCTGCGGGATTTGCATATTGTGAAGCGGAGGAAAGAGGGCAAAACCGTGTTTTATTCGTTGGACGACAGTCATATCGAACAAATATTCGTCCAAACGATGGGGCATCTCCACCATATGTAGCTCGGAAGCTTCCTGCAGTCAGTCGCTGACGCTTCCGAATAAACCTGTTTAATCCGTTGTGCTCGATTCCTCGTCCTCCGGCGGTTCCAGCGGTTGCCGTCTGCTTTGCTTCAGCATCCAAACGGCATACTCAATCGGTCTTGTAACCGCCTTCCGGTACGTGGCGTTTTCGCCGATTTTGCGAAACACTTCCCGGGAGGGCTTGGGATTGACTTCAAGAAGCCAAACGTCTCCCTGCGGATCAACCGCTATATCCATCCCCAGCTCGCACAGCTTGCCGAATTTCGTCTCCAGATAACCGGCCAGCTTGTAAGCGAAGCTGTTCATTTCCTTTTTGATCGTTTCCTTTTGCTCAGCCGAAGGGAAGCGGTACGACAATAGTCTATCCTGCGAAACCGCGCTGCCGCCTCCGTGCAGGTTCGAGGTGATGCTGCGGTGGGGACCGATTCTTCCCGCACAGCCGGTCACTTCCCACTCACCGCTGCCGTTCTTCTGAATGAGCAGCCGGTAATCGTGTACGCGTCCGTCTTTTAACGTCAGCTGTATCCCCTGTTGAACCACATAGTCCGGACTCAGTTTCAAGGCGTGCAGCTTAACAAGCAGCTGTTTCTCACTGGCACGGTACGGAGCGATGATGGTTCTTTGTTGATTGCGCCCCTGCAGCAAATACAGATCGGGTCCGAGCTGCTCAATGCGGAGTATGCCTCTTCCGCCCGTACCGTTTTTCGGTTTGACATACACGAGTCTATACTTCTTCAAAAATTTCATCAGCTCCAGAACGGAACTGAACCGCACGGTAGCGGGCAAGTAGGGGCGAATGCTCTCATTCTCCGAAAGAATTTGATGCATGGACCATTTGTTGGCAAGCGGCCTGCTGAGGAAGATCAGCTTGGCATGGCGGGCCCGGAACGCTTTGAGCATTTGATAATTGGCTGCAGCCTTGTAGCGGCAGCGATCATAAATGACCGGCGGCATGGAGGTGCGGCGTCGTTTCCATTTGCCAAGGTCCGCATCATACGTTAAGGTGCGCACGGAGTTGTCGCCCTCGACGTCGCTCGGCGTAAACACCTCGACCTGCACACCCAGTTTTCTTCCTTCTGTACTGAGGCGTTGAAAGTAAGAGAGCTCTTCAAGCCGGGATTTGCTTAAATAAATAGCGAGTACGCCCAGTCGTTGTGAAGACAAGCATAATCACCTTCTTTTTCCGTTATTCATTAAATACAAGCTGTAGCGAATAATGCGTTCTAGTGATTTTTTGCGAATTTTCGGTTCATCGAATTTCATCGGTTTGGAGTTGGCTTCGAAGAACCATATATGGCCTCCGACATCGACGCCGATATCCATGGACATTTCGCCCAGTTGGTTGCCCGATGATTTCTCAATTTGTGTCGCCAGCGTGACGGCAGCCGTTTCCACCCGTTTCAAAATGTTTCTCGCTTCTTTCGCCCCGAAGCCGTGCGTCAGCAGTTTAAGCGGTTCGTCAATGGAGCCGCCCCGCGGCACATGCGTAGTGATGCTTGCTTTCCCCGCAACCCTTGCTCCGATGCCGGATACGCTCCATTCCCCTTTGCCCGTCTTCTGGATAAGTGCTCGTAAATCGTACGCCCGCTGTTTATACCGGGTCAGCGCGATCCCCTGCTGGACGATGTACTCGTGGGAGCCGCGGTGCTTATTCCATTCGTTCCAGACTTCCGAAGGAGAGTTATGAACCGTGTACAGCATTTGTTTATCGACTTGGCGGCTTAAACGGTATTGCGTACCGCTGCCCTTCGCCGTCAGCCGGTCGATGCGCATAATTCCTTTGCCTGCTTTGCCCTTCACCGGCTTCAAATAAAGAACGGCATGCTTGCGCAGCAAGGAGCTGAGATCTTCGGCCGAGCTGAGCTGCTTGGTGTCGGGGATGTAGGGCTTGCTTTCCTTAGAGCTGTTTAACCAGCTGTACAACGTCCATTTGTTGAAAAACGAAGGGTTGAACAGATGGACGCTGGAGCTGCGGTTGCACGCCTGAATCGTTTGCTGAACCTCGGACTTCATCTCCATTTTGCGATAAGGGATCCGGTTGTAGACGACTTGAGGAGAGGGAACGAGTTCCCTGCTCCATTTCTTCTTAGCCGCGTTATACCGGTAACCGTAAAGCTCGCTTGCCGATAAGTTAAAATCTTTCGTCGTCAGGACGTAGACGTCCACCCCGAGCCGCTCCCCCGTCTCGATTAAATCCAGGAAATTGTGCAAATTTCCACGAAACACCCGATTGCTGTCTTTGACGGTCAAGATCGCCATCGTCGGGTTTGAACCTCGATTGTGCAGGAAGAAACCCATTAGTTCTCCCTCCTAGCGCGGAATCGACTCAAGTAGAGGCAGTGCTCGTAAATATTTTGCAATGTGGCAAGATCGCCTTCCTTCAAGGACGGATGTTTGAAAATAGATCTTCCCGGCTTGGCGTTCGCTTCGAACATCCAGATTTTCTCGTTTTGGTCAATTCCGATATCGAAGCCCAGCTCGCCGAGCAAATGATTGTAATTGTTTTCGATGCCTTCCGCGAGCTTGATCGCCGTTTCTTTGGCATTGGTGAGCACTTGCTCCGCCCGGCTGCCATAAATTTGGCGAAGCACCTGCTCCGGCGTCATGAGCTGACCGCCGTTGCGGATATGGGTGGTGACGCTGCCCTTGCCGGATTTCTTGGCGCCGATGGCGCCTACGACCCAGTTGTTGCTGCCGTTCTTCGTCATGTGGAAGCGGAAGTCGATCGGACAATTGTCGATTTCGATGAGACGGATGCCCTGCTGTGCGACGTAGTTCGTCAGGCGGCCGCGTCCGGTTCCGAGCATCTGCATCAGTCCTTCGAATTTGCCGTAACGGATGAGCACATTTTTGCCGCCTTTGCGGTAGCGGACGAAATAGCCCCGTTTGGGGTTAAACGTCACCCGGAAAATACCGATACCGAGACTGCCGGCAGTCGGTTTCAAATAAATGAATTTATGCTTGTCGAGCATTTCTTTGATTTGCTCGGCGGATGGGTTGATTCGGGATTCGGGGACGTATTTGAAAGCTTCGTCACCGTCCAGCATTTTATAGACATCCCATTTGTCGAAGAAGCTCCAGTTAAACAGCGGGATACCCCGGCGAACGAACCGTTCCTTAAAGCTCTCCATGCCGGCTGTCTTCTCGGCTTTACGGCTGGATAGCCGGTTGTATACCACATCGGGCAGCGGGAACGTTTTGCGGGTCCAGCCGCCGCCTTCTTTGGGAATAACGCCTGTCACGGTTTCCTGAACCCAGTTGATGCTGCGAGGACTGAAAGCGAATAGAAACGATCTGTTCGAACCTGTATTCAGTACTTGGCGAATGAAACCGGTCTTGGTACCGAAAGGCGACGAGCCGCCGACGATATTCGTCATTACGCCGATGACGGGCCCGATGCGCAATTCTTTATTGCTATTGCTGGCCGCCAAGACGCTACCCGACCGAGGGATGCGTAAGGAAGCCATCAGGGAAAGCGGAATGTACATATGCTGGCCACTTTTTTTGATCAGGCGGACCGGTAGGGTGGCGCTTTTGCTGCCGACCTTTACAGTAATCGTTTTGTTCCCGGTTAACCGTAAAGCTTTGACGAGTTCACTTGTTAAGTAGACCGATCTATCTGTTCGTTGTACGGCGTGGAGCATACACGTTGTCAAACTCATTAGGTTACCCTCCTAAACTTGTTGCCCTACGGGGCTTTCCGTGTCAAAGCAGACAGACGTGTCCGTCTGCCTACCCGGGCACTTACCAGCAAGCCGAGCTTAGCCCAGCTTTTTGTGCAGCAGAAACTCAGCATAGTAGATAGGATTAGCCATCGATTTCACACGCGCCCTCTCATTGTGCAAACGTGCAAATATGGTGCGGCCCGGCTTCGAATTGACTTCCAGAACCCATACCCGTCCGGAGGTATCGATCCCCAGATCGATGCCCAGTTCGGCCAATCGTCCGTGGTGGTTCTCCAGCAGCGGGGGGATCCGGGCGGAAAGCATGCCGAGCGTTGCCAAAAGCTCTCCCGCTTTGGCGTCGCCGAACTCCCTGGCGAGGAAGCCGGCTGCCTCTTCGGCGCTGCCGCCGCCATGCAGATTGGAAGTAATGCTGCCGGGCTTGCCGATCCGAACCGCCATGCCGGTATTCTCCCATAAGCCATGGCCGTTTTTTTGCATAAGCGATCTTACGTCATAAGCCATTCCGTCTGAGGAGTGCAAGTGCAAATATTCCTGCAGCAAATAAGGACGGCTGCCGATCTGCCGGCGAAGCCAATGCCAACAGGCGTTCCAATTGGGGAAGGATCGCTCGAAGGAGCGATTCTGGCCATTGCGCCCTTTTATATGAAAGAGACAGCTTCCGTTTGCGCTGTTTACTTTGCGAAGATGCAGAGCGCCTTTGCCTTGGCTGCCGCCCTGCGGTTTAAGGAAAACATCGTCCCTTGTTTGGAGCCAGTTCCTCAGGTCGCTGCCGCTTGCGAGCAAGGCGGTTTCGGGCAAGTAGGCACGTATGGCGCTATCTCGCAGCAGCATTTGGCCCACATCCCACTTTCCGCCCAAGCCGTAGCCTAAGAAACGAATATGAGGGAGTTCATGAAGCTTCCGAGCATAGGAACGGTACTGCTCATAACTGCTTTTGCTGCTGAAGAAGCAGCGGTCATAGATGAGCGATGGCAGAGGGAATAGCTTGGAGACCCATTTCTTGGTTTCTTTGACATAACTGTAACCTCGCACGGTCAGCTGCTGCCAATCGATGCGATTCGGTGAGAACACAATGACGTTCAGGCCCCGGCTAGCCCCGACGGATGTCAGATGCCGGTAGAAATCCGCACTGGCAAAGGGCAGCTCCCGCTCCCGCTGCAATTCGGTAACCATAATCCCCAATAAGGGCCGCTCGGTGCTTAAACGCATGGTTTCACCTCAGATTTTCGCCAAATATTTTGCATACTGCACGAGTTGTTTCACGGACGGTCTAATCTTCTTCTCATTGTTCAGCGGTGTATTATCATCTTTGGAAGGCTTGGAGTTCACCTCGAGCAGCCAAACCTTGCCGTTACGGTCGACGGCCAGATCGATGCCGAGTTCGCCGAAATGGCTCGGAATCTGGTTCTCGACCCCCTTAGCGATTTCGAGCGATGCCTTCCGTAAGCGTGCCATAATGGATACGCGGGCGGCGGACGAGAACGAAGTTTTGGCCAGCGCTCCTGTCACATTCGTGAGTGTGCCGCCTCTTGCCAGATTGGAGACGAAGTGCTGGCTGCCCGCAATCCGTCCAACGATGGAAGTGACGCCCCATTCCCCTTTGGCCCCCCGCTGAACGAGCGAACGGAAATCGACTGACTTCCCTTCGGTTGTAATCAGATCAAGTCCTTGCTGCAGCTGATAGCGTTGGGTCTTGAGCTTGCCGGAGATCGCTTGGAATAGCGCGGTAAGGGACGGAAAGGTTTGTTTGCGCACACCGGTTAGGTTCGTATAATGACACGTATACGCATCGCCGGTTTCCCGGCGAATCCGAATGATCCCTTTCCCCAGGGAGCCGGTGATCGGCTTGAGGAACAGGACGGGATGGCGGGAAGCCATCGATTTGAGCATTTGATAATTTTTGAAGAGGTAGGATTCCGGCAAATATCCATGCAGAGAGCTCTCTTTGCGCAGGGCGTCGAACACTTCCGTTTTGTTCAAATATTTCTCATTGAAAACCTCCGTCCCGTGACGGGCTTTGGCATCTTTCAGAAATTGTTGAACGTTCGGCAGGTTCTCATACTTGCGCGAGGTGAGCCGGTTATAGATCACATTGGGAATCGGAAACGTTTTTTTGCTCCAGGAACCATTGGAATACGAATACGCAGAAATGGAGCTGGCATTGGCATGCATTTCACCTGGCGGGAAGAAGCATACGACGGCCCCATAACGTTCACATGCATCCGTCATTTCTTTACAAAAAGCGGTAATAGCACCAAATGGGCGATCGGGCGAACTCGTATAAACACGGCTGATCATTACGCCAATCAAAGGTCCAATCGACAAGGTGCCCACATTTTGCCTATAATGGAGATTAAGCCGAGCCCCTTGATGAATACCGATCTTGGTAGCGAGGACAGGATTGAACCGCAAACTGTTCGATGTAGCGGCGGTGATGACTTTAACATCCTGTTTGGCAGAGCCAAAACGCAGGGTCATCGATTGGTTGGACGGAACTTTCCATTTTCTTGCAATGGCTTCACTTAGAACAACGGTCCGATCATCCAAATAGATGCTGGTGCCATGAATGGATATTCCGACTTTCGTCCTGGTCAATAGCGAACACTCCTTCCAGCATCAAAAATGGCATTGCTGTTTAAGCAAAGTAAACTACTCCATCATATGAGGACATATATCTAATGGTTCTTAGGGATATGTTCGAAACTGCACTGGGAAAAGCCCAACCGTATGGAAGTATAATAAGGAGGCAAACGCAATGAATGTACATGACAAGGCTTACGAGCTGGCCAAAGCGATCAGAGAAAGCAGCGAGTATCAGGATATGCTGGCAATAAGATCCAAAATCAATGGGGATACGGCCAGCAGCCAGTTGCTGGACAATTTCCGTCAGCGGCAAAGCGAGCTTCAGCAGAAGATGGCTGCAGGCGGCATGCCGCCGCAAGAAGAATTGGAACAGCTGCAGAAGCTGTATGACACGCTGGCATTGAATCCCGGCATTAAGCAACTGTTCGATGCGGAGCGGCGGTTATCCGTCGTCCTGGAGGACGTTCAGCGGATCATTGCGGAGCCGCTGCAAGCGATGATGAATTAGGAAGTCAGACTATTCGGTGGAATCGTACTTATACGATGGCCGGATAGTCTTTTTTTTTGCTCAGGAACGGTTATTTTTCAGTGTATTTTCAGTTTACGCTAAGGCAGTGCTCAGGCTTCCGGGCTGTTGTGCCATTATAATGAGATCATACAGGCAGACAAGGAGGGGCGAAGGCAATGAGAAAATCCAAATGGACGAAATGGCAGTTCGGTATAGGTATAGGCGTCCTTCTCTTCTATTTATTTCAAGAGGTGCAAGAGAGCCCTCAATTCCAGGAGGCGGTCGTCGCGGCAGCATCAGCCAAGAGTGCTCCTGTCGTCGCTCAGAAGGAAGCTTCACCCAATACGAATCGGATTCAGCCGAACGGAGAGCGAAGGGGCAGGAATCATTCCCGCATAGCGGGAGGCATGGCGGACTCCGGTTCCGGTTCGGGATCAAGTTCAAGTTCAGGATCGAGTTCAGGATCAAGTTCAGGATCAAGTTCCAGTTCCTCACAGTCGCAACTAACGCCGCACGCGAGAAGTCATGCTTCTTAGAAATGGATGAGGGGGTGAAGCGCCATGCTTGAGGAGATCAGCTTTCGTTCGATGAACACGGATATTCAAGTTTTGCTGAGCGGGGAGAACGGCGGGACTTTGCTAGAGCAGGAAATCCGTGCCTACTTCGCAAACGCCGAACGGAGATTCAGCAGATTCCTGCCTGAGAGCGAATGCTCTTCATTGAACCGGTTGGCAGGCAGCAGGTGTATGATATCGCAGGACATGATGAACGTGCTTGAGCTTTGCCGGCATTATTATGAAGTAACGGAAGGCATTTTCCATATCGGTATTCTTCCGGCCCTCGCACATGCCGGGTACCGGCGTACCTTCGAATCCATTCAACATGCAGAAGACATACAGATAGATCCAGCGCCGAGACTCGCTTATTCCCGTCCGGACGACTTGCAGCTGGACTTGAATCAAGCCATGCTGTCCGTACAGATGCCGGCCCATCAGCAGATTGATTTGGGAGGCATTGTGAAAAGCTGGACGGTTCGCGAATTGTCTAACCGTCTTCGCAGGGAGGGCCAAGCGGCAAGGGGGCTTGTGAACGCCGGGGGCGATATGCAAGCATGGGGTGGCGCCACGGGCGAGCAGCCTTGGGTGATTGCGATCGATCCGCCCGAAGTGGCGCACGATAAGCCGTTCGACGAAGTCATGCTCCTGCTGGAAACCGGAGCGGTCGCCACGTCCAGCACGCAGAAGCGAAGCTGGAAGACATCCAAGGGAAGTATGCATCATCTTATCGATTCCCGTACCATGGAGCCAAGCCGTTCCGCGGTGCTGCAATGTTCGGTCGTTGGCGGGGATTTGATCGAATGCGAGATTTGGGCCAAAGTGATGTGTATCCTGGGGGTAGAGGAAGGGCTGCCGCTATTGCGCAGCCGTGCGCCGCGGCTGGAAGCTCTTATCTATACGGCGGATGGAGCGCTTCATCATGCGAAGCCTCTCGCCGGCACATCCACCGGCAGGTGGGTGGGACTTCAAGCGGACTATGTATACGATGCGGAAGAAGAAAGGAGCGGGATTCGCTATGATTCAATTTCTCGTTGATTTGCCGAGTTGGACGTTGATCCGGCTGTTCGGTATTCTAGCCTATCTCAGTTTATTTATCGGGATGGCGCTTGGCATTTTGTACAGCTTCCCGCAGTGGAAGGGCCGTACCAAAGCGCAGATGCAGCGATGGCATACGTCTGCGAATCAGCTGGGAACCGGCTTGGCTTTGCTGCATGCGGTTCTCTTGGTTATCGATACGTACATGCCCTTTCAGTCGAGGGAGATCTGGGTTCCTTTCGCTGCCAAGCAGTCACCTGCCTTGAACGGGATCGGTTCGCTGGCTTTATATGGCTTGCTGCTGCTTATTTTCACGACGGATATTCGCCAGAAGCTGAAGAGAAAGCTTTGGTTTGCGCTGCACTTGCTCGCTTATCCGGTCTTCGCAATGGCCTTGATACACGGATTATATCTAGGCACCGACAGCTCGAACCCTATGATCAAAATGATGTATATATTGACGGGACTTGCTTTGGCCGGTCTGACCGTCGTTCGCGCCGCAATGCGACCGCGCAAACGTCAAACACTGAAACAAGAGACCCGTCCTGTTTAATCCAAAAGGTTCCTATTCTCGCTGAATAGGGGCCTTTTTGCACATGACAGGCGATGTTGCGAAAAATGTCTAAACTGTCTATAGTTAAAGGGATTGAATAGGAAAAGAGGATTTGAAACCGTTATGGCCAAACAAAAGATTACGGAGCTCGAGATCGTTAGAGCGCTTGCCATTCTGGCTGTCGTCACCATTCACGTAACGGCCGATTGGACCGTGGACCCGACGCTTGCGGGAAGCAGCTCGCAGCTGCTCATTTTATTTTTGAACAAAATCAGCTATTTCGCTGTGCCCGTTTTCATTTTTTTAAGCGGCATCGTGTTGTTCTACATTTATACGGATAATTGGAGCGCCAAGCAGGCCGGCGTGTTCTATTGGAAGCGCGTCAGACAGGTGCTGGTCCCTTACATTGTGTGGTCGTTTTTCTACTATATGTACAACCCGTGGCTCTGGACGCCGGGACATCCGGTGAAGATCGATATCCGCGTATTCCTGGAGCAGCTGAAATGGGCCGATTCCGGTTATCATTTGTATTTCATGATTATTATCGTGCAGTTCTATCTGCTGTTTCCGCTGCTCGTCTGGGCGGTCAGGAATGCGGCATGGTTCCGCAAAACGCTGGCCCTGTGGGGACTAGCTATTCAAGCAGGCGTTTACGTCTACAGCCACTGGTTCGGCTCGATCGCCCATAAACCGGAGCTGTGCGTCACGTACTTCGGCTATTTTCTCATCGGCGGCGCCATCGGGATGAATTATGGAGCTTTCCGCGCTTGGCTGGAGAGGAACAAAGGGTGGGTACTGCCGGCATCGGTGCTTGCCGGACTTGTGTACACAGGACTCTATCTCTTGGGGCTCAAAGGGTATACCTTCGAGAACACGTGGTTTGAGCTCTTGTGGCTGCTTTACAGCGTGGGCATCGGCGTCAGCTTCATCTGGTGCGGGAAGTGGCTGCTGCAGCACGCCCCGCGGGTCGCGAGCTTCTTCGTTTCTCTCGGCTCCGTGTCGTTTGGCGTCTATTTGATGCATCCGGCACTGCTTTCCATGTGGAAGTATACCATTCAAATGCCGGGCTCGATCGTGATGTTTCATTTGTATAACGTCCTGGTGCTCGTACTGATCGTCGTCATTCCTTGGGGACTGACGCTGCTGTACCGCAAAGCGCGGAAAATGTTGGGTTTGAGATGAAAAAAAGGTGTCCCGAAGCTGTGATAGCTGGGGACACCTTTTTTTGGTGTTAAAGGCGGTATGTCAAGCTGCGCATACTGCGGAGGCTGCGCTACCCGAGACATGCAGATTGCCCATGGAAGAGCCGGCTTCGGGTGCGGTGACCCGGATCGGACGACCTCCCGTGGCGTTGCATCTCCTTGTCGGCTGGCCCGGATGGAACAGAATCTAACGGACACAGACGATCTTATTTACCGGTTTCGGCGCGAAAACGGGCCGAAATTGACAAATAGCGGCGCCGGTGTCCGTTAGAATTTCTAAACGGTTCAAATCCATGGAATAAGAGCAGCCGGGTCCGTTAGCGAGAAGCGGAGGTGCGATAATGCGCTTCAAGGCCTTAGCGGCAGCCTGCCGGCATCAATACCCGCGCGTATACTGCGGCGGGATGTGCGCCTGTTCGCGCTGGTCAAACTGCACAGCCGCATGCGCCGCCCAGTACGGATCGCGCAGCAAGCCGCGGGCAACGGCCACGAGATCGGCATCTTCATTGCCGATAATGCAGTTGGCGAGCTCCGGATCCTCCAGCATGCCGACAGCGATTACCGGCACCTGCACCGCTTCGCGGATCTGCCGGGCGAACGGCACTTGATAACCGGGGAAGTTGCCCGGTTTCCTAACGCCGGCGGGGCCTTCCCCGCCGGAGCTTACGTGAAACGCATCGACGCCGGCTGCGCGGTAAGCATGCGCCAAATGGATGGCGTGATCGATATCGTAGCCGCCATCGGCATATTCAACGGCGGAAATACGGAAAATAAGCGGCATATCCGCCGGCATTTCCTTTCTCACCGCAGCAATCACTTCCGTGCCGAAGCGGGCGAGATCTTGGCCGTACACATCGTCCCGGCGGTTCGTGAGCGGCGATTGGAATTGGTGGATGAGATAGCCATGGGCGCCGTGCAGCTCGATCGTGTCTACGCCGGCTTGCACCGCGCGGCGGGCGGCGGCGCCAAACTGCTGTACGACCTCCCGCACTTCAGCGGTCGTCAGCGCCCGCGGCGTTTTGGGATAGCCGGGGAACGCGATGGCCGAAGGCGCTACGGGCACCTCCGCATCCTCGGCTTTGCGGCCGGCGTGAGCGATTTGGATGCCGATTTTGGCGCCGTGCGCATGGACGCCGTCGATGATTTTGGCGAAGGCAGGAATGTGCTCGTCGGACCATAAGCCAAGGTCCATGTCCGTGATTCGGCCGTCCGGATGCACGTCGGTCATTTCCATAATGATGAGTCCGGTGCCGCCGATGGCCCGGGAGAGATAGTGGACGTAATGCCAATCATTCGGCTTCCCGTCCTTGGCAGTTACGGAATATTGGCACATAGGCGCCATGACGATGCGGTTTCGTATATGCAAACCTTTGAGATCGTAAGGTGAGAACAAATCTTTTTTCAAGCGAAGTACCTCCTCATGAAATTAAACCTGCAATAGCGCTCGGCTATTACAAAGTATTATGGTGTGTTATAGTATGAATTACAAGTACCCACTTTTTTGTAAGATAGTATCAAAAAGTATACCGTACAAATGTCGTGAAAAATATGTTGAATACAATGGAGGGAACACCCTATGATTCCAATCTCGATTCTGGACCTGGCGCCCGTTATCGAAGGCGGGACGCCAAGAGATTCTTTTCGGCGCTCGCTGGATTTGGCCAAGCATGCTGAGGAGTGGGGCTACCGCCGTTACTGGCTGGCTGAACACCACAACATGCCGGGAATCGCCAGCTCCGCCACCTCTCTGGTGATTTCACATGTCGCAAGCGGTACGAAGACCATTCGTGTCGGCTCCGGTGGTATTATGCTGCCCAACCATGCTCCGCTTATCATCGCCGAGCAGTTCGGGACGTTGGATGCTCTCTACCCGGGCCGCATCGATCTGGGCTTGGGCAGAGCCCCGGGATCCGATCAGCTGGCAGCGCGCGCGCTGCGGCGAGGGCTGGGGAGCGACGGACATGACTTTCCCGAAATGCTCAGCGAACTTCGCGGCTATTTGGATCCGTCGCTGGGAACCGGTATGCCGGGCGTGCGGGCAGTCCCCGGAGAAGGGGCGAACATTCCGATTTGGCTGCTGGGCTCCAGCGGCTTCAGCGCGCAATTGGCAGGACAGCTGGGGCTTCCGTTCGCTTTCGCCAGCCATTTCGCTCCGGATTTCCTGCTTCCGGCACTGGAGCTATACCGCGGCGGCTTCCGCCCCTCCGAGGCGCTGGAACGCCCTTACGCCATGGTAGGAATCAATATTATCGCCGCTGACACGGATGCGGAAGCGCATCGGCTGGCTACCTCGCAGCAGCAGCAATTTCTTAATATGATCCGCGGCCGGACCGGCATGCTGATGAGCCCTCCCGTAGATGATATGGATCAGCTGTGGACCCCTCAAGAGAAAGCTTACGTGCAGCAACAATTAAGCTTCTCTATCATCGGCAGCAGGAATACCGTCAAGGAGAAGCTGCAAGCGCTTGGAGAACGCACCAAAGCGGACGAATGGATGATTGCCGGGCAGATTTATGATCATGATGCCCGGTTGAGATCGTTCCAAATCGTAGCCGAAGTTATGAGAGAGTTGTAAAATCCATAGAGCCAAGGAAGGTTGTTGCTTATGAACGAGACGATCCAGCTGCTGCAAAATCATCGCTCGATCCGCAAGTTTAAAGATGAGCCTGTGCCATCTCAGCAATTGAACGCGATTCTGCTCACCGCCCAAGCGGCGTCGACGTCCAGCAATATGCAGGCATACAGCGTCATCCGCGTTACGGACGGCGGGCTGAGGGAACGGCTTGCCGAGCTTGCCGGCAATCAGGCCTATGTGAGCGAATGCCCGGAGTTTCTCGTCTGGTGCGCGGACCTGCACCGCTACGCCCAAGCGGTCCGCCTGCACGCGGACACGCCTGTGACCGGCAATGCCGAGAATCTCGTCATTGCCACCGTCGACGCTGCACTCGCTGCGCAGAATGCAGCCGTGGCCGCCGAGTCGCTCGGTCTCGGCGTCGTCTACATCGGCGGGCTGCGCAACAAGCCCGCCGAAGTGTCCCAGCTGCTGGGCTTGCCGCAGCTGGTGTATCCGGTATTCGGCATGTGCATCGGCATGCCGGACCAGGAGCCGCTGCAGCGCCCGCGGCTCCCGCAAGAGGCCGTATGCCATGAGAATCGGTATACGTATAAAGCGGATACCGTTCGCAAGTACGACGAGACGGTCCGTGCATACATGCACTCGCGGACCGGGGGGAAAGTCGATACGACCTGGTCCAAGGAGATGGCGGCCAAGGCGCTGCGGCCGCGCGAGCATATGAAAGCGTTCCTGAACGCTCAGGGCTTCGGTGAGGTTTGATAAGCCGATAACCAGCGAAACTTTCGGCGGATGACTCATATCGCGAGTACTTGTCTCATACAATGGAATATGGCAAGGCTGGCTTGCAAAGTCATTATCCGCCGAAAGGAGATCGATCCCGTTGAAAGGCTTTAAAAATGTCGTCTATATGAGCGTAGCGCTAGGCATGCTGATTTATTCCGTGCCCCAACTGCAGCTGCGGGAAATCGGTTCGCTGCCGATGATTTTCAGCTGTATTTGGATCGCGATGGCGCTGCTCGTCATTGCGTCTCATCTGCACCAGATCCTCGGTGTGGACGAAGAGCAGCGCAAAGAGCTGCGGCGCATTAACCGGATGAAGAAGTGGCAGATGGAACAGCTCGTTCAGGGCCGCCGGAAAATGCTGCAATTCCGCAAATAACATGCAAGGCTTCGCCTTACTATTTTGACAACGAACATATGTTTGGTATAATGAGTTTATGAAACATCCAATCCAATAGGGTTGGATGTTTTCATTGTGAATTGCTGAATAGCCGCATTGTTCTTGATCCGGTGAACGTTTATACTAGTAGTACAGAGTAGTACAGGATCAAGCGAATGGGGTGTAACAGTTGGATACACAATCCGCAGATGCGCTAACGAAGCACGAACAAATATTGCGATATATCGAAAGCTTGAAGCTGGGCAGCCGGATCTCGGTTCGGAAGATCGCCAAGAACATGGAGGTTAGCGAGGGCACAGCTTACAGGGCGATTAAAGAGGCGGAGAATCAAGGTCTGGTTTCGACCAAAGAACGGATCGGCACCGTCCGGGTGGAGAAGAAGCTGCGGCAGAACATTGATAAGCTGACCTTCTCGGAAGTGGTCAATATGGTGGACGGACAAGTGCTCGGCGGCTCGCGCGGGATGCACAAGACGCTGCACAAGTTCGTCATCGGCGCGATGGAGCAGGACGCCATGATGCGTTATATCGAGGCCGGCAGCCTGCTTATCGTCGGCAACCGGAACGAGGCGCATATCTGCGCACTGGAACAAGGCGCAGGCGTGTTGATCACAGGCGGCTTCGATACGAGCGCGGAAGTGAAGCTGCTGGCGGACAAGCTGGAGCTCCCGATCATCTCGAGCAGCTATGATACGTTTACGGTGGCTTCTATGATCAATAGAGCGATCTACGACCGGCTGATCAAGAAGAAGATCATGCTTGTCGACGATATCTTGGCATCGGGGACTTCGCTATACGCCCTGAAGGCGAACAGCACGCTGAAGGATTGGCAGCGCCTGTCGGAGGATACGGGCTTCAGCCGGTTTCCGGTCGTTGACGAGTGGAATCGGATCATCGGCGTCGTTACCTCCAAGGACATGGTAGGAGCGAGTCCGCTGCAGAGCGTCGATAAGCTTATGACGCGCAACCCGCTTACGGTCACCCCGCAGACATCGGTGGCCTCCGCAGCCCACATGATGGTGTGGGAAGGCATCGAGCTGCTGCCCGTTGTGGATACGAACCGCAAGTTGGTGGGCGTGTTGAACCGCAGCGACGTGCTCAAAGCGATGCAGTACATTCAGAAGCAGCCGCAGAACGGAGAGACGTTCGAGGATTTGATCTGGTCCGGCCTGGAGGAAGTCAGGGACGAGAACGGCTCGCTGCAATTCCATGGCGTCATTACGCCGCAGATGACGAATCATCTGGGCACGGTATCCGAGGGCGTGCTTACAACGCTGATGACCCAAGCGGCTTACCGGATCGTACAGGAATTCAAGAAAGGCGATCTCGTCATGGACAACATGTCGACCTATTTCCTGAAGCCGCTGCAGATCGATTCCAAAATAGAAATACGGCCCACCATCATTGAGGTGAGCCGTAAATTCGGGAAAATCGATGTGGAAATTTATCACGCGGGAGCATTGGTGTCCAAGGCGATGCTGACCGCCCAAGTCATCTAGACTGTCGCTCTTATTAGCCCAGCATGCGGCTGAAATGCCCGTGATTGCGAACGCCGGCGAAGAAATTGAACAGTCCGAGCAGGACCAGCACAGTGCCGAAAATTCGCCGGAAGCTGGAATCGTTGAAGAAGAACAGCTGGGTGATTGCGATCATGACGAGCATAAGGCCCATGCATATATTCATGCGGGCCGCATAGAGGCCGCGTTGGGCGGGCTCTCCCGCACGGCGCGCCCGAAAGCTGAAATATACGGATAAGGCCAGCAATACACAAATAACGGTAAATAATATGGCTTGAATCGCGAACATAGGGTTACTCCGTCCTTTATATGCAAGTTTACTGTTTACTTTAGCGATTTCCGGACGAGATTGCAATCCTGCCCTCTATGCCGCTTCTAGGTTCGTTTCTCTTGCGCCGTGACCCAGACCGTCAATTCCGTTTGAATGAGCACGATGGATTTGACTTCGACGATATATTTTTTATCATGCAGAACATATGTTCTCTGTGTAATAAGCCGCTCATAGAGCGGCTGGGCATCTTTGACATAGGTGGCCCTCTGGCCGATCACGAGCTTAAGCTCGTTCTTCACGTCGCCTTCGATTTCTTTCTGGATATCCTCGCTGATGATGTCGTCCTGCGTCTTCGGCGTCAAATGCACATTGACGACATTAATTAACGATTGCTTGTTTCGCGTTTTGTGCAGGCTGTCGATATCGGTGCGAAGCTCGCGGTTTTCTTCCAAAACTTTATGCATTTCCACGTAGAGCTGTGTGTATGTGTGCTGATGAATGCTCATATATACGGCGCTCCCTATGATGGCTCCCGAAACCATCAGTCCGAAGCTCGCAAGCAGGCCCTGATATCGGGAAAAGGGAGGAATCCTCAAGGCTGATGGCCTCCTTTGCAAATCATTTGGATCAGCGAGGTGCCCATCTGCGCGCCAACGAAGGCGACGACGATGAGGATGATTTGCTTGATGGCCGGATTCAAGTGCCCAACGGCTACATGGCTTTCTATATAGCGTATCGGATCAATCGTGCCGCCTACGGCTGCCACCATGGCCCAGATCTTAATGTTTTCCGCAACGGTTAACATTTTCTCGGTCGGAGATTGCATCGTCAGCACGGCTGCGATACCGCTTAACATGCTGCCTCCGAAGACCACTCCGAAAGCAATGCAGAAGTATACAATAATATTCGCCCAGAAGACACCCATGGCCATTACCGCTTCCTTTCCAGCTAAGTTGTGAGGACAAACTCTCTATACTTACTGTATGGGAATGCAAGGCTACATTATGATAAGATGTAAGGAATAAAATGAGAGCAGGGAGGAAATGCTGATGAGTTCGTTTGTACACTTACACGTGCATAGTGAATACAGTTTATTGGATGGGGCCGCACGGATGGAGGAGCTTGTCTCACAAGCGGCGAATCTGGGCATGACCTCTCTGGCTTTGACGGATCACGGCGTTATGTACGGGGCCATTGCCTTCTACAAGGCGTGCAAGCAGCGGGGGATCAAACCGATTATCGGGTGCGAGGTTTATTTCACCGCAGGCTCCCTTCGCGACAAAGGGACCAGGCAGGAACAGCCGATTTATCACCTTATTTTACTTGCCAAAAATGATCGGGGCTATCAGAACCTCATGAAGCTCGTTTCCATCGGGCATCTGGAGGGTTTTCATTATAAACCGCGCATCGACCTGGAGCATCTAGCCCAATATGCCGAAGGGCTTATCTGTTTGAGCTCGTGCTTGGGCAGCGAGATTTCGCAGCATTTGCTGCACAACCGGACGGATGAGGCGAGACAAGCCGCAGAGCGGTACAGAGCGATCTTCGGCGACGACTTCTTTCTGGAAATTCAAGATCACGGCATGATCGAGCAGAAAAAAGTGATGGTTGCCATGATTGAGCTGAGCAAACAGACGGGGATACCGCTGATTGCCACGAACGACGTGCATTATGTCACGGAGCCCGATCACGTCGTCCAGGACGTTCTGATTTGTATCGGTACCGGCAAAACCGTTGAAGATACGGACCGGCTCAAGATGGGCACGAGTCAAATGTATTTGAAAAGTGAAGAGGAGATGCGGCGGCTGTTCGTCCATGTGCCCGAGGCGCTGGCGAACACCGAGGTTGTCGCTTCGCGCTGCGATCTGCAGCTGGAGTTCGGCAAATCGATTTTGCCGAAATTCCGGCCGATTCCGGACGGCCTGGCGGCCGCCGATTATTTGCGGGAGCTATGCTTGCAGGGCTTGGAGCAGCGGTATGCGCACAAACCGGAATGGCAGCAAGCCGGCTCCCCGCTGAAGAAGCAGGCGGAAGAGCGTCTTGGCTATGAACTCGGCGTTATTGAGAAAATGGGCTTTTCCGATTATTTCCTGATCGTATGGGATTTTATCCGTTTTGCCCACGAGAAACAGATTATGACCGGACCGGGCAGGGGTTCCTCCGCCGGCAGCCTCGTAGCTTACGTACTGCGCATCACGAATGTGGATCCGCTGCAGTACAAGCTGCTCTTCGAGCGCTTCCTGAATCCGGAGCGGATTACGATGCCCGATATCGATATCGATTTCAGCGACGAGCGCCGGGACGAAGTCATCGATTACGTCGTCGCGAAGTATGGGCATGAGCATGTGGCGCAGATCATCACGTTCGGAACGATGGCGGCCAAAGCGGCTGTACGGGACGTCGGACGTGTGCTGAACGTGCCTTACGGGGACGTGGACCGGGCGGCCAAGGCGATTCCGAATCAGCTCGGCGTGACGATTGCGGAGGCGCTGCAAATCAGCTCCGACCTGAAGACGCTGGTGGCCAGACAGCCCAAAACGTCGGAGCTGCTGGATATGGCTATGCGGGTGGAAGGGATGCCCCGCCATGCCTCGACGCATGCCGCAGGGGTCGTGATTTCGCGCGAGCCGCTCACGCAGTACGTTCCGCTTCAGGAAGGAACGACACAGACGGCGCTTACGCAGTATACGATGGAGCATCTGGAGTCGATCGGGCTCTTGAAGATGGATTTTCTCGGATTGAGGACGCTGTCCATCATCGAAAGAACCGTAAATTGGATCAAGCAGATGGAAGGCGTGCGCCTTAATTTCGACGGGTTGGATATGGACGAGGATGCCGTTACCTACGGCATGCTGAGCAAAGGAGAAACCACCGGGGTGTTCCAGCTGGAGTCCACCGGCGTACGCAAGGTGCTGAAGGATTTGAAGCCGTCTGTCTTCGAAGACATCATTTCCGTTCTCGCGTTGTACCGTCCGGGTCCGATGGAGTTTATTCCGAAATATATATACGGGAAACACGGTCAGGTGGAGGTGGACTATCCGCACCCGCTACTTGAGCCGATTCTGAAGGATACGTACGGAATTATCGTGTACCAGGAACAAATTATGCAGATCGCTTCAAGCATGGCCGGCTTCTCATTGGGAGAAGCGGATCTGCTGCGGCGAGCCGTTTCCAAGAAGAAGCGGGAAGTGCTGGATGAAGAGCGGACTCACTTCGTCAAGGGCAGCTTGCAGCAAGGCTTTCGGGCGGAGGACGCCAATCGCGTCTATGATATGATCGTGCGCTTCGCCGATTACGGTTTTCCGCGGGCGCACGCTACCGCCTACGGGGTGCTGGCGTTCCAGACCGCCTACTTGAAGGCGCATTATCCGATCTATTTCATGGCCTCGATGCTGACGGCCGTCATGGGCAATCACCGCAAGGTAGCCGAATACGTGGATGAATGCCGGCGGATGAAGATCGAGGTGCTTCCTCCGGATGTGAACGGCAGCGGAACGGTGTTTACGCCTGACCCGCAGGCGGGAGCGATCCGCTTCGGGCTTGCCGCCATCAAGAATGTGGGCACGCAAGCGATCGACGCCATTCTTAGCGAGCGCAGGCAATCTCCTTTCGAGAGTCTGCTCGACTTCTGCAGGCGCGTGGACTTGCGCATCTGCAACAAGCGGGTCGTCGAATCGCTGATCCAAGGCGGCGCTTTCGACTCCTTGGGAACGCATCACCGGGCCCAACTGATGGCGATCCTCGATGAGACGATTGCCTCGGCGACCAAATGGCGCAAGGAGCGGGACGATCTTCAGCTCCACCTGTTCGGCTTCGTGGAGGAGCCGAACTGGGAAGTGGAGGTTCCGAATATTCCGGTCATGCCGCAGAGCAAGCAGCTTGAGCTGGAGAAGGAGCTGCTCGGGATGTATATCTCGGGCCACCCGCTGGACGCTTATTCGCAGCTGCTGTCGGAGATGGATGCGGCACCGCTGCACCAGCTCGCCGAGCTGCCGGATAACAGCGAGGTGCTCGTCGCCGGGATGATTCTCTCGAACAAGACGATCGTCACGAAGAAAGGCCAGCCGATGGCCTTCATGGAGCTCGAGGATCGTATCGACAAGGTCGAGGTGGTGCTCTTCCCCGAGACCTGGAAGCAAGCGGCTCCGCTCGTGCAGAAGGGCAGACTCGTCCTCGTGCGGGCGAAGCTGCAGCTGCAGGACGAGGACCCGCCCAAGCTGCTCGCGGAGCAGCTTGCCCCGCTGGACGACCCTGCGGCCGTCCAGCGTCTGCGCCGGCAGCCCCGTGCGGCTGCCGCATCCGGCGGCGCCCGCAGCAGCGGCGCCGGTGCAAGGACGGCGTCCCCGCCCGCGGGACGCCGGGACGTTCGCGCCGGGGCTGCGCAGCCGGCGCGTGAGGCCCCTGCTGCGGAGAAGCCGCAGCGGGTGTTCGTCAAGATCCCGGCTGACAGTGAGCAGCCGGATAAGCTCCTGCAGCTTAAGGCGCTGCTGAAGCTGCATAAAGGGCCTCTCGCGGTTGCGCTATTCTACGAAAGCAGCAACAAGCTTTTGGCCCTGAGCGACCAATATTTGGTGGATCCATCGAAGGATTTGATTCGGATGATCGAAACGATCATGGGTAAAGATTCCGTAAGGGTGAAATAAAGCAACATTCCTCCGCATATGAATAGGAACCCGGCCTTTCAGGGGCATTCCATGTGTAGGAGGAGCACGTATGACCGAACAATACATGATTCAATTGCTGCAAAAACGCGGTGTGAACGTTGAACAAATCTCGGAGATTGTGTTCAAGCTGCAGAGGCCTTATAACGACCAGTTGACGGAGGAAGAGTGCGTCGACAGCGTGCTGGCCGTTCTCGCCAAGCGGGAAGTGCAGTATACGCTGTACACCGGCATTGCGCTGGATGAGCTGGCGGAGAAGAAGCTGCTGCCCGAACCGCTGCAATCGATCCTTGAGGCAGATGAACCTCTGTTCGGCGTCGACGAGACTTTGGCACTGGGAATTGTTCATGTCTACGGGATGATCGGGCTGACTTCCTTCGGCTATCTGGACAAAGAGAAGATGGGCATCATCCGCTCTCTGAACGACGACAAAAGCTCCGTGCACGTATTCCTGGACGATTTGATCTGCGGCTTGGCCGCCGCTGCATCGGCCAGAATCGCTCATCAGAATGAGCATGCGCATGATTATAGCAGTAAATTACGTCTGGACTAAGCAATTAGTTCAGACTTCAATTTTTTTCATAATCGTGCTTTGTTGCGGGAAAAAGAGAAATTATGATATCATTATTCCATTGTGTGCGCCTATGCTTATACAGGATGTTTATTATCATCGTTACTAAATTGCCCTAATCCATGTTGCAGCACTTCATAGGAGGTTTTTTTTCATGTGGACGGTGATATACATAGCTCCTACCGCGAAAATTGCAGAGCGGATTAAACAAAGGCTGACGGAAGAAGGATTTCTTGTACAAGTAAGGGGTATCTCCTTATCCAAGAACCAGTTCGAAATTGTCGTCCCCGCCGGGGAAGTCGAAGAAGTGCAGGAAGTGCTCAACTCTATTTTACATAGATAGTTAAAGTAGAAGTAAGTAACGTGGCTTGTCAGAGGTTCACGATAACAGCCAATTAGAGGTGGAAATGTGCTAAAGGATTTATTTCAAAAGCGTAAATACGCAACGATTCCTTCCGAGAAAACGAAAAGGGAAATTCCCGAAGGGTTAATGAATAAATGCCCGAAATGCGGAACCATTCAAACGAGTAAAGAGCTAGAGAAAAACCTGAAAGTGTGTACAGCTTGCGGCTATCATTATCGTTTAAGCGCATTGGAACGTATTCAATTAACGCTCGATGAAGGCCAGATTCTGGAATACGATGCGGATATGATTTCTGAGGACCCTTTGCATTTTCCCGATTATGTAGAGAAATTAGATAAAGCGAAGACCACAACGAAATTACAGGATGCGATTATTACCGGCGAGGGCACCATCGGCGGGTATCCGGTGGTGATTGCGGCCATGAGTTTTGACTTCATGGGCGGATCGCTAGGCTCCGTTGTAGGAGAGCGGATTACAAGAGCGGTGGAAGCGGCGATCGAGAAGAAGCGTCCGATCATTATTTATTCCACATCCGGCGGCGCGCGTATGCAGGAGAGTATTCTCAGCCTGATGCAAATGGCCAAAACAAGCGCAGCTTTGTCGAAGCTGAGCAATGAGGGCGGCTTGTTCATCTCCGTCATCACGGATCCGACCTTCGGCGGTGTCTCTGCGAGCTTCGCCATGCTGGGCGACATCATTCTGGCCGAGCCGGCAGCGCCGTTCGGTTTTACGGGACGCCGCGTTATCGAACAAACGATCAAACAAAAATTGCCGGACAATTTCCAGACGTCTGAATTCAATCTCGAGCATGGTCAGCTCGACAAGGTCGTGAACCGCAAGGATATGCGATCTACGTTAATCAAGCTGCTGGACATGCACGGAATGAAGGGGGAGGCGACTTATGGCGGGTGAAATGCCGTTCGAACAGCCGCTGGCGGAGCTGAAAAGTAAAATTGCCGAACTGCGCAAATTTGGGGCTGAGAAGCAAATCGACTTTTCCGAGGAAATTCGCCGTTTGGAAGAAAGATACGTTCAACTGGAAGATGAGCTCTACGCAACGATGTCTTCCGCTGAGAAAATGCAGTTGGCGCGTCATCCGCAGAGGCCGACGACGATTGATTATATTCAAGCGATTTTTACCGATTTCATAGAATTCCATGGCGACCGTTTATATGGGGACGATCTCGCGATTGTAGGCGGTTTGGCCAAACTGAACGGCATCCCGGTCACGGTTGTCGGTCACCAAAAAGGGAAAGATACGAAGGACAATATTGCCCGTAACTTCGGATGCCCGCACCCGGAAGGGTTCCGCAAAGCGCTTCGTCTCATGCGTCAAGCGAATAAGTTCAAGCGTCCGATCATTACGTTTATCGATACCAAAGGCGCATTCCCGGGGAATGCTGCAGAAGAACGCGGTCAGGGAGAAGCGATTGCCAGAAACTTGCTGGAAATGGCCTCTTTTGTTGTGCCGATCATCTGTATCGTCATCGGAGAAGGCGGCAGCGGCGGTGCGCTTGCTTTGGGCGTAGGCAATAAAGTGTTGATGCTGGAGAATGCGATTTATTCGGTCATCAGCCCCGAAGGCGCAGCTTCCATCTTATATAAAGATGCTTCCAAAGCGCTGCACGCGGCAGAAGCGATGAAGATTACAGCCGACCATATCAAGGAGCAAGGCGTCATCGACGGCATCGTACCGGAGCCTAAGGGCGGCGCGCACCGTGATCCGGCTGCACAAGCAGAATTTATCAAAACAGCGATCTGGGAACAGCTTCAGCCATTGCTAAGTTTGACCGAACAGGAGCTGTTAGAGGACCGTTACCGTAAATTTAGAGATATTGGACGGTTCACATTCACTCAGGAGGGTAACCATGCGTAAAACGAAAATTGTCTGTACCATCGGACCAGCAAGCGAATCACAAGAGAATTTGAAAAAGCTCTTACTAGCGGGAATGAACGTCGCCCGTCTTAACTTCTCCCATGGAGATTTTGAGGAGCACGGCGCACGTATCCGCAACCTTCGCGCTGCATCCGCTGAGACAGGCAAAGTAGCGGCCATTTTGCTTGACACCAAAGGGCCAGAAATTCGTACCGGCAAGTTGAAAGAAGAACCGATTGAACTTGTGCAAGACAAGCACATCGTTCTGACGACTGAAGAAATTCTCGGGGATGCGAACCGTATCTCCGTCACTTATTCCGATCTGCCGCGCGACGTTCAGATCGGATCCACCATTTTGATCGATGACGGTCTGATCGGTCTTACAGTTGTTGACATTCGCGGAACGGAAATCGAGTGCCGTATCGTCAATGGCGGAACGATCAAAAGCAAAAAAGGCGTTAACGTGCCTGGCGTTAAAATTTCCCTTCCTGGCATCACGGAGAAAGATGCGAACGATATTATTTTCGGTATCGAGCAGGGCGTAGATTTCATTGCCGCATCGTTCGTTCGTAAAGCAAGCGACGTTATGGAAATTCGTGAATTGCTGGAGAAGCACAATGCGACTCACATCCAAATCATTTCCAAAATCGAGAACCAAGAGGGTGTCGACAACCTGGACGAAATTCTCGAAGTTTCCGACGGCTTAATGGTAGCGCGCGGTGACCTCGGTGTTGAAATCCCGGCTGAAGACGTACCGGTTGTACAGAAACAAATGATCAAGAAATGTAACATCGTCGGCAAGCCGGTTATTACAGCGACGATGATGCTGGACTCGATGCAGCGTAACCCGCGTCCGACGCGCGCAGAAGCGAGTGACGTTGCGAACGCCGTATTCGACGGTACGGATGCTGTCATGCTGTCCGGTGAAACGGCTGCGGGGAAATACCCGGTTGAATCCGTTCAAACGATGGCACGTATTGCCGAGCGCGCTGAAGCGGCTCTGGAATACAAAGAAATCTTCCTGCGTCAAGCTCAGGCTCAGCAGGTGACTGTCACTGAAGCGATTTCGCAAGCGGTCGCGAACTCCGCGCTTGAGCTCGGGGCGAAAGCGATCCTGACGGCGACGGAAAGCGGCTATACGGCGAGAATGGTATCCAAATACCGTCCGAAATCGCCGATCATTGCCATCACGCCTAGCGAGCAGGTTATTCGCCGCCTGTCCCTTGTATGGGGCGTAATTCCGGTGTTGAGCTCGCAAGCGAAAACAACGGACGAGCTGTTCAATCTTGCGGTAGACAGCTCCATTAAGACAGGTATCGTCGCCTTGGGCGATATCGTGGTGATTACGGCTGGTGTACCGGTAGGTCGCTCCGGAACGACGAACTTGATCAAAGTTCATCAAGTGGGCGAAATGCTTGCCAAAGGTACGGGTATCGGGATGCAAACCGCTACAGGTATCGTCGTCACCGCACGTACGCCGGAAGAGGCGAACTCCAAGATGGTGGATGGCGCTGTGCTTGTTACCGTCACGACGGACAAGGAATATATGCCGGCTGTGCAAAGAGCTTCCGCTTTGATTACGGAAGTGGGCGGCATTACGTCTCACGCGGCGGTTGTAGCGCTGAGCTTGGGCATTCCGGTGATCGTGGGCGTGGAGAACGCAGTGGAAATTATTAAAGACGGAACGGAAGTATCGATTTATCCGGAAGTGGGTATTATTTACTCCGGACAAGCGAAAGTTCTGTAAGCATAGAAGAGAGAGGCTGTCTGAGAAGTCTGTAATGACTTCGAGGGCGGCTTTTTTTTATGGATGAATTTTCATTGTATGGATTACCGGTTTAAACGGATCTGAGGAGAATGAATGTGTATGTTTTTCATATACAATTATCGATTTAGCTGGTTCAGAGAGGAATTGTATATGATATTTCATATACAATTACCGGTCGAGCGGGCATAGAGAGGAATGTATATGATTTTTCATATACAATTACGGATTTAGCTGGTTCAGAGAGGAATGTATATGATTTTTCATATACAATTATCGTTTTAACTTGCTTCGAGAAGAATCTATACGATTTTTCATATACACTCATACCTTAAGCCTCCGCATCCCAATTCCTGTCATTATCCCGCAGCACCCTCCGCTAGCGGCAATTGCCTAATTTACACGTCACACATTTTTACAGTCAGGTCGTCGGCGCATAGTATCTCTCACTCAATACCCCAGCAGTCCAGTGACAATATCCCCCACAGTCCCTCACTCCAGCAGTCCAGTATCAATATCCGCCACAGTCCCTCACCCCCAGCAGTTAAGTAGCAATATCCGCCACAGCCCCTCACCCAGCAGTCCAGTAGCAATATCCGCCACAATCCCTCACCCCCAGCAATCCAGCCGCAATATCCGCTACAGTCCCTCGCTCTCACAGTCCAGTCCCAGTATCTTCACCCACACCGCTACTCGCCGACAGTGTCCCTCATCCCCAGTCAGCGCCCTCATCACCCCGCCTCCGCAGGAAATGAGTTTCCGCCACACACTATGGTATACTAGAACCATAACGATCTCTCAGGAGGAAAGACCATGACTGAAGTACAATGGTTCGGGCACCAGATGCGCGTCCGCTACGCGGAAACCGATCAGATGGGCGTCGTGTACCATACCAATTATTTGAACTGGTTCGAAATCGGGCGGACCGAGCTTATCCGGGAATTGGGTTATCCATATCGCACAATAGAAGATAAAGGCTTGCTGCTGCCTGTCGTTGAGGCGGATATAAAATTTCTTAAACCTGCCCGCTATGACGACCTGGTCACGGTCTACACGCGCGTGCTCGAGAAGAGCAGTGTAAGGCTGCATTTTACGTACGAAATTCGCAGGGAGAACGAGGGGGCGGCAGCTTCGGCGCCGGATGAGCGGCCAGGGGATCTTCTCGTAACGGGAACAACTCGTCACGTCTGGGTGAATCCTTCTTGGAAGCCCATACGTATAGATAAGGAAGCGCCGGAATTATGGCAGCTGTTATCCAAGTATTCCTGAAGGGGATGAGTTTATGTTTCGAATCATTCTGGCGATCTTCATTCTTGTACCGGCGATCGAGATTACGTTTCTTATAATGATGGGACATCTCGTAGGCGGCTGGCTGACATTTGCCCTTATTATTTTGAGCGGTTTTCTGGGGGCTTATTTCGCCCGGAGGGAAGGGCGCAAAGTATTGGAGTACGCGCGATTCGAATGGTCGCAAGGCCAGCTTCCGGCCGGTCAACTGCTTGACGGCATATGCATATTCCTCGGCGGTATTTTATTGATTACACCTGGCTTTATCACGGACATTTTCGGTTTCCTGCTTGTATTTCCGTATACAAGGCCGATCTTCAAAGCGCTGCTGCTTGCTATCATTCAACGCCAAATCGGCAAAGGCCGCATTCATTGGATTAACCGAAGATAAAACCTTGTCCCGCCTGGCAGGACAAACGTAATAAAAGGCTCGGTCCCCCTCATTTGGGAGGCGCCGAGCCTTTCTGTATGTAAGAAGCGATATCGTGGAAAATTTTGGCCCTGTAGAAGGCGGAAATGAGTATGAGCGATACGGGACCGACGATCAATCCGAGGAGACCGAACAGCTTCAATCCGACGAACATGGCGATGAGCGTAGCGAGCGGGTCCAGACCGACGGAAGAAGCGAGTACCTTCGGCTCCATGATTTGTCGGGCTATGACGATGACGCCATATAGCACGCTGAGCCCGATGCCTAGGAAGATGTCCCCCTGAGCGAAAAATACATACAAAATCCAGGGCACCATAACAGCGCCTGTTCCCAGATAAGGCATCAAGTCGGCCAAGCCGGTCAACAGTCCGATCGTTATAGCATAGTCAACGCGCAGTACGAGCAAACCGATGATGACGACGAGCGCTGTCAAGGAGACGAGAATCAGTTGGGCTCGCATGTAGCCGAACAGCGCTTTTTGCAGATCGTTGCGGATCAGCTGCGTCGTTTTGACAATCATGTCCGAGAAAATACCTTTGTACCGCTGGATGAGAAGGTACCAGTCTTTGCTGATAAAGAACGTAGCCAGCATGACGATGATCGTTATTGTCGCAATATTCGGCAGGGAGGTCAGGAAGCGTCTGAGCGTATCGAACACGTAGCTGATAATGAATTTGCTTACGTCGGCGATGGAGCCAGCGGTAGATGAAAGGTTATTGTTGACCGTCTCTTGATATTTCGGGTTGTTCTCGAAAAACTCATTGATTTTCTCAATCCAGCTTTGAAAGGCGGTGGAATTGATGAATACGTTGAACTGTTCCACCCACCGGTTGATCTGCAGCTGCAGATTGTCGGCCAGCGAACCGAGCTCTACGATAATATTGGCTACTAGCAAAGTGATGGCCGCAGCCATGGAACCTGCGAACAGCAGCATCGATAAAGTGACCGACAGCCACCGCGGAAGTCTGAGCTTGAACTGGAAGAAGTTCACAAGCGGATTGAGCATAAGCGCCAGAATCCAGCCGAAAATAAACGGATAAATGAGCGGAACGATATAGTAGAGGGCGTATGCGATTCCGATGATAATCAAAGCCACCCAGATACCCCGGAAAATCTGATGAACTAAGCGCGGATTGAGGATTCCCATCGTTTATTCTCTCCTTGGTTCAGTTGTTTGTATTGTACCATGAATATGGATAAATGCGGAAACCAACATGCCTTTACAAAATCTTAATATATTAAAAGAGGGGGGCCTGCATTGTAGGTACTCCGGCCGCATAGTACAATGAAAACATAAAAACGAACTAAACTGGAGGCTTTATGAGTATTGCGCGAGAACCCGATCTGAAAGATGTGAAAGAGCTGAAGGAACAGAAAGAGATTTCGACCAAGTACTTAAATCGCGATTTAAGCTGGATCGAGTTCAATTGGCGCGTTCTGGAAGAAGCTCAGGATCCAAGTACTCCACTTTTGGAGCGTGTGAAATTTCTGGCTATCGTGTCCAGCAATCTCGACGAGTTCATGAGTGTTCGCGTCGCAGGACTCAAAGATCAATTGAAGGCCGGATATACCAAGAAAGATTTCACGGGATACACCCCTGCTGGACTAATTAAACGGATAATGAAACGCACATCCAAAATGGTGAACGAACAGTACAAAACGTACCGTGAAGTTACGAGACTGCTTACGAAGGAAGGCATCGTGTTTACCGAATACGAGGACCTGAATACGACGCAGAAGAAAGCCATGGACGCGTATTATCATGATATTATTTTCCCGGTATTGACGCCGATGGCGGTGGATCAGAGCCGTCCGTTCCCGCTTGTACATAATCATTCGGTTTATTTGGCTGTTCTGTTGGTCCGGGAAGGGGATGATCCGGAGGATGAGCCTTATTTTGCCATCGTTCAGGTACCGAGCAATTTGTCCCGCTATATTCCGGTCCCGACCAGACCGAACAGCAAGAAGCAGGAGTTCATTCTTCTGGAAGAATTAATGGAGCATCATATCCAATCCTTGTTCAGCGGCTATATTCCGCTGTCCGTTCATGGCTTCCGAGTGACGCGCAATGCGGATTTAACGCTCAATGAAGAAGGGGCGGAAGATCTGCTTGAGGAGATCGAGAAAGAGCTTAGACGCAGGCGCTGGGGCGCTCCGGTACGGCTTGAGGTGCAAGAAGGGATCCATCCTTATGCGCTGGCCCAGCTGCAGGATGAATTCGAAATCGAAGAGATCTTCGAAATTGACGGGCCGCTGGACATCACGTATTTCATGAAGCTGGCCAATACGCTGAACGGTTTCGATCATTTGCGTTACCCGCGGGTGAATGCGAAATATCCGGTCGAGTTCGAAGATACGAGCGATTTCTTCGACGTGCTGAAGCAGCGGGACGTTCTTGTACACCATCCGTACGAATCTTTCGACGCGGTCACGGATTTCATTGTGAATGCGGCCTACGACCCCAAAGTGCTCGCGATCAAAATGACATTGTACCGGGCAAGCGGCAACTCGCCGATTATCCAAGCGCTGGCCCGCGCAGCGGAGTCCGGCAAGCAGGTCACGGTCGTCGTGGAGCTGAAGGCGCGATTCGACGAGGAGCGCAATATCGCTTGGGCGAGAATGCTTGAGAAATCGGGCTGTCACGTCGTCTACGGCTTGGTCGGGCTCAAAACGCACGCCAAAATTACGCTCGTCGTCCGCCAGGAGGAGAATACGCTCCGCCGGTACGTGCACGTAGGCACGGGAAATTACAACGACATCACCGCACGGCTATATACCGACGTAGGGCTTTTCACTTCCAATAGCGTAATCGGTGAGGATGCTTCCGCATTGTTCAACGAAATTACGGGCTATTCGGCCCCGCATGACTGGCAGTCGTTCGCCGTAGCTCCAACTGATCTGAAGGATAAGCTCTTCGAGCTGATCGCCAGGGAGGCGGAGCATGCGAGAGCGGGCAGACCGGCGAAGATTGTGGCCAAGATGAATTCGATATCGAATCAGGAAGTCGTCGATGCGCTGTATGCCGCTTCGCAAGCCGGCGTGAAGATTGAATTGATCGTCCGCGGCGTCTGCTGCTTGCGTCCCGGTGTGCCGGGACTCAGCGAGAATATTACCGTCCGAAGTATCGTTGACAGATTCCTGGAGCACTCCCGGATCTACTATTTTCAAAATGGCGGGCTGGATGACGTTTACTTATCGTCGGCCGACTGGATGACGCGCAATCTGACGAGACGGATTGAATTGATGTGTCCTGTGACCGATCCGCAGATGAATAAACTGATGATTTCCATTCTGAGCGTCAGCCTGCATGACAATGTCAAAGCGCGCGAGCTCATGCCCAACGGTATGTATACCCGCATCAAAAATGAACTGACCCCGTACCGGAGCCAGTTCGAAGCGATGAAGATCACTTCCTGGAAAAAACTCCGGCTTGAATCTTAAGCTTGAGTCCCCAGGCTTTCTCGAAATCTTTGGTTACATTGGCGAGCTCTTTGAGCTCGAGGATCGGATTATGGACACACATGAGCTTCAGCGTCAAGTTCGCATCGCTCTGCGTTAAGAGCAGCTCCTGCACAGGCTGCGTCTCGCTGAAATCCAGGGCGATGGCCAGTTTGAGCAGCGTGCCCAGCTTCACGATTGCCGTTTCGTCGGATTCCTTCAGCAGGTCCTTGTAGACAAGGGCTTGTTGATGGGTCCGGCTTTTTGTTTTGTATGTGGCAATCAGGGAGGCCATGACGATTTCCCGGTGCGAGAACCCGTCGATCCGGGCATTCGCTATCATATACTGCGTATGCTTCTGGTAATGATAATAATGAACGGAGACGCCGATTCGGTGCAGCATCGCGGCGGCATGCAAACAATGCCGGCTGCGGTCATCCTGTTCCGCTGGAGAGCCAAGTTTGTCGAACAGCTGCATCGCGAGTTGATCGACGCGCCGAACATGCTTCTCCGCAGCATTAGGATGCAGGGAAAGCAAATTATGCAGGCTGGCTTCCAGAACATTCGGATAGACCGGCTGCTTCGGGTCGAACGTCTCGAAGAACAGACCGTCGCGTAGGCCGGATCCGCTGATGACGCAGCGGGATGCGCCGGCAGCGCCGAAGAGCGTATCCAAAATAAGAAGCCCCGGCACGATAATGTCCGAGCGTTCTTTGGAGAGCCCTTCCACCTTCTTGCGCTTCTCGATTGGCAGCTGGGACAGCGTAGTGACGAAGGAGCGGAGCTCTCCAGGCTTCAGCTCATAGTTATGAGCAAGCTGGAGCGGGTATTTGGCCTTCTTTTGGCTCATTTTGCCCAAGGTCCGGATCGTCCCGCCCAGACCGATCATCGGCAAATTCGGCGAGCTCCTGATCCAAGGATGGGCGGCAGCGGCCTCTTCAACCATGCGGCGAATGTCCGCGATTTCCTGCTCGGTCAGATTCGCATTCTTCATATGCTGCCTTGTCGTGTTGACGGCTCCGAAGGGGAAGGAGACGCTGCTTAGCACCTGCCGGTTGCGCAGCAGCGTGACCTCCGTGCTGCCGCCGCCGATATCGATGATGAAGGCGTCCCGAATGTCAATCGAGTTGACGACGCCCAGATAGCCGTAACGCGCTTCCTCGGCGCCGCTCAGCACCTCGATGCGCAGGCCCGTTTGCTCCTCCAGCAAACGCACGATTTCTGCGGAATTGGCCGCGCTGCGAATCGCCGCCGTCGCTACCGCTCTTACCGTCTGGACTTCATGTACACGGCACAGCAGCGCATAATGGGATAGGACGGGAACGATAGAAAGGATATCTTTGTTATGTAAAGTGCCGTCATATCCGATCCGTTCGCTAAGTCTTGCGGAATCTTTATGCTCGCTTACGACACGGTAGGCGCCAAGCGCATTGATTTCATAAATCACGAGCCGGATGGAGTTGGACCCGATATCGATGATACCGATTTTCGTACAGCTGCTCATGGCATTGCTCCTTTTTCCGAGAAAATCTCTGTTGCATTGCCTACATTGTATCAATCCGGGACCCTCTCGACAAACTTTTACATAGGGACTGCATAATTCGGGGAAATAAACAAAAACTTGTATCGTGTGTTTTCAAGATGAGGAGCGATGAGGAATGGCGATGTAAACGCCACAAAGATTGTTTATGGGAGAGATAGCATATCTTTATGGTAGTGATAATGAAGTTTTATGTCCCCTTTTGTTCACTTACAGGGTAAAATACTTTATTATTGAAGTTAGGAAAAAAGCAATTTTTTGCTAATAGAGTAGCTAAGGAGAGATTCCCATGACTGCAACCAAAGGTTTGGAAGGTATTGTAGCCACGACCTCGTCGATTAGCTCCATCGTAGACGGAGTGCTAACTTATCGCGGGATTGATATTGATGACCTCGCAGAAAATGCGACATTTGAAGAAGTAATTTATTTGCTCTGGTTCGGCAAATTGCCTACCCAAGCAGAGCTTGAGAAGCTGCAAAGCGACCTGAACGCGTACAGCAAGGTGCCTGATGCGGTGATCGAACAGCTCAAAGCATTCCCTAAAGGCGTGAACTCGATGGCGGCTCTTCGTACGGCTGTTTCGGCGCTTGCGCTTTATGACGAAGAAGCGAACGACCTGAGCCAAGAGTCCAACGTGCGCAAAGCGATCAAGCTGCAGGCGCAAATCCCTGGCATCATCGCTGCTTTCGCCCGTATCCGCGAAGGTAAAGAGCCGCTGGCTTCCCCTGGATATTCTTCCGTGGCAGCCAACTTCTTGTACCAGCTGACAGGCAAAGAGCCGGATAAAGTAGCAATCGAAGCGTTGGACAAAGCACTGGTGCTGCATGCCGACCACGAGCTGAACGCTTCCACGTTCGCGGCGCGCGTTACGGTTGCAACGTTGACTGACATCTACTCCGGGATCACTTCCGCAATCGGCACGCTCAAAGGGCCTCTTCACGGCGGTGCGAACGAAGCGGTTATGGCAATGCTGGAAGAGATCGGCACGATTGAGAACGTCGTTCCTTACATCAACGGTAAGCTAGAGCGTAAAGACAAAATCATGGGCTTCGGACACCGCGTTTATAAGAACGGCGATCCACGCGCGAAGCACTTGCAAAAAATGTCATATGAGCTCGGTAAATTGACTGGCAACCTGAAATGGTATGAAATGTCCGTGAAGGCAGACGAATTGGTAACCGGCCTGAAAGGCTTGAAACCGAACGTAGACTTCTACTCGGCTTCCGTATATACAACGCTTGAAATTCCACGCGACTTGTTCACGCCGATTTTCGCGATTTCCCGTACATCCGGTTGGACTGCCCACATTCTGGAGCAGTATGAGAACAACCGCTTGATCCGTCCTCGCGCCGAGTACACAGGTCCGGTTAATCAGAAATACGTTCCGATCAGCGCTCGCTAATCGGTATAGAGATAAGCTCAAGGTGCGGGCAGTTCGGTAGCCGGCTTCAGGACTTGGTGTCCCGGGGCATACCGCAACTCCCGTCACTTTTTGTGTGTTCAAATGCGTTTCACCGCTGCTTGCTGCGAGGTGTTGATTGTTTTAAGTGACCTCGTTGTAGTAAAGTAACTAGTGGAGTGTATGGCAGCAATGTACATAAATCTAAGGAGGAACTATCATGCCACAATTCGAAACTTATGAGCTTCCACAAGAAGGTCAAAAAATCACGATCGAGAACGGTGTTCTGCAAGTACCTAATAACCCAATTATCCCATTCATCGAAGGTGACGGTACAGGTCCTGACATCTGGGCGGCTTCCCAACGCGTACTGGATGCAGCTGTAGAGAAAGCTTACAAAGGCGAGAAGAAAATCGCTTGGTACGAAGTTTTCGCAGGTGAGAAAGCATTCAACAAATTCAATAACTGGCTTCCTAACGATACTTTGACAGCTATGCGCGAATACATCGTTTCCATCAAAGGACCTCTGACTACGCCAATCGGCGGCGGTATCCGTTCTTTGAACGTTGCTCTTCGCCAAGAGCTTGATCTGTATGTTTGTTCCCGTCCGGTTCGTTACTTCAACGGCGTACCTTCCCCAGTGAAACGCCCTGAACTCGTAGATATGGTTATTTTCCGTGAAAATACAGAAGACATTTACGCTGGTATCGAGTGGGAAGCGGGTTCCGAAGCGGTTAAAAAAGTGATCAAATTCTTGCAAGACGAAATGGGCGTTAAGAAAATCCGTTTCCCTGAAACTTCCGGTATCGGTGTAAAACCTGTATCCTCCGAAGGTTCCGAGCGTTTGATCCGCGCTGCTATCGAGTATGCCATCAAACATGGCCGCAAGACCGTTACACTGGTACACAAAGGCAACATCATGAAGTTCACGGAAGGCGCGTTCAAAAACTGGGGTTACGAGCTGGCTGAGCGCGAATTCGGCGACAAAACGTTCACTTGGGCTCAATACGACAGAATCAAAGAAGAGCAAGGCGTTGAAGCGGCGAACAAAGCTCAAAAAGACGCTGAAGCTGCCGGCAAAATCATCGTGAAAGACGCAATCGCGGACATCGCACTGCAACAAGTATTGACACGTCCTACTGATTTCGACGTTATCGCAACATTGAACCTGAACGGTGACTACCTGTCTGATGCGTTGGCTGCACAAGTTGGCGGTATCGGTATCGCTCCGGGAGCTAACATCAACTACTTGACTGGCCATGCGATCTTCGAAGCTACACACGGTACGGCGCCTAAATACGCTGGTCTTGACGTTGTTAACCCTGGTTCCGTTATCCTGTCCGGCGTTATGCTGCTTGAGCACCTGGGCTGGTTGGAAGCGGCTGAGCTGATCTACAAAGGTATGGAAGCATCCATCAACAACAAAACCGTTACTTATGACTTCGCTCGTTTGATGGAAGGCGCGAAAGAAATCAAATGCTCCGAATTCGCGAACGAAATTATCAAGAACATGGCTTAATTGTTTCATATTGGGAAGGCTAAGGATATCTATAAACCATTAGGAGGTATTCACAATGGCAATCCGACGCAATAAAATCACCGTTGTCGGCGCGGGTTTCACAGGCGCAACAACCGCACTTATGCTCGCTCAAAAAGAACTCGGTGACGTCGTTCTTCTCGATATCCCGCAATTGGAAAACCCGACCAAAGGCAAAGCGCTCGATATGCTTGAAGCAGGTCCGGTTCAAGGCTTCGATGCGCAAATCACAGGTACGTCCAGCTATTCGGATGCGGCTGATTCCGACATCGTGATCATTACGGCCGGTATCGCCCGTAAGCCGGGCATGAGCCGCGACGACCTCGTGAATACCAATGCAGGTATTGTGAAATCCGTTTGTGAAAACGTAAAAGAAGTAGCTCCTAACTCCATCGTTATCATCTTGAGCAACCCGGTCGATGCCATGACTTATGTGGCTTACCAAACGCTCGGTTTTCCCAAAAACCGCGTGATCGGTCAATCCGGCGTACTGGATACGGCTCGCTATCTGACATTCATCTCCCAAGAGCTGAATGTTTCCGTTGAAGACGTCAAAGGGGTTGTTATCGGCGGTCACGGCGATGACATGGTTCCGCTCGTTCGTTACACATACGCCGGCGGGGTGCCGATCGAGAAGCTGATTCCAGCCGACCGGATCGAAGCCATCGTGGGGCGTACGCGTACAGGCGGCGGAGAGATCGTTAACCTGCTTGGTAACGGTAGTGCATACTACGCGCCAGCAGCTTCCCTTGTGCAAATGACAGAAGCGATTTTGAAAGATAAAAAGCGGATTATTCCTACAATCGCCCTTCTTGAAGGCGAGTACGGCTATGAGAACTTGTTTATGGGTGTTTTGACCGTTCTTGGCGGCAATGGTATCGAGAAAATCATGGATATCGAGTTAACGCCTGAAGAGAAAGCCGCGCTGGACAAAACGGCAAATTCCGTTCGCAACGTGATCAAAGTTGTTACAGGGTAAGAAGTGAGAAAAGCCAGCTCCTATGGATGTAGGGGCTGGCTTTTTGTTTGGCTGAACGGACCTGACCGCCAGAATGGAGAACAGCGACGACTCGCGGCCATCCGCATACCGCGTCAACTCCAACTGCATGTTAAGCGGCCAATGCAAGCGAACACGACGAGAAGATGGTGAACGTGCAGAGCAATCCTTGCATCAGGTTATGACAGATTTAGTCACATTTATATGTAGAAATGGTGAAAACCTCAGAATGATGACATCGCTTTCTTGTCCCCATGAAACGTATTCGGTATACTACATAAGAAAGATTATAATTTGAAAATTGCGGAGGTTGTAGAATGTATCAAGTTATGATTTTCTTACATGTCATTAGTGCCCTGCTGCTTGGCGCCTACGTCGTGTTCCCGTTCATTGCCGGACGTGCAGCTTCGCTGTCGGGTGCTGCCTTAGAGGGCTTCATGGGGCTGCTGTCATCGTTAAACCGCGTTGGACAATTCTCATTGATCGTTACTTTCATTACAGGGGGCGCTATGGTTTCCAAAGTGGAAGTGTCCGTGTTGTGGATGATCATTGCGGTCGTTCTGCTGCTTATCGTCGGGGCTGTGACAGGTATGATCGGCGGAAGAATTAAGAAGCTTGTTGCAAACAGCAAAGCTGGCGCAAACACGGCAACGGATGCTGCCAAAATTAAAACGTTTTCGTGGATCGCAGCGGTTGCCGTCATCATCGCCATTTTGATTATGACGAATCCGCAATTGCTGGCATAATGCCGGGAAATAAAAAAAGCTAAGCGTTTTTGCGCTTAGCTTTTTTGTTTGCGGTAGGGGGGCCATGGAGCTCCGTTCGGACCCCGCCGGTCGAGCAGGCAGCATAGGCGTTAGCGGGGGCTGGAGCTGCGCTAACGGACAGGGAGGCCCTTATTCGATGAAAAAGGGCCTCCCTCAAAATGTAACGGACACAGGAGCCGTTATTTGCTTCATCCGGGCTGTGTTCAGCCCTGGAATCGGCAAATAAGGCCGCTGGTGTCCGTTAGAATCGAAGCGCGGAGCGCATCGCAGGAATAACGGCACCTGTGTCCGTTAGCAAGCAGAGCGAGCTCCCGCGGTTCTGGCGCGTCGGTGAGACGCGGGCTAATCCGCACGGACACCGCCATGCTATTCTTCTTGATTCGGATGCAGCGTAATTTCATCCAACGTTTTCTCGAACGAAGCGCTCATATGCTCAAGGAAGTAGTCGACCTCCGGCATGTTCATCTTCCGGAGGCTCTCCAGAATTTGCTGCTTGGCGACGACGAATTCGCGGTTGCCCGCCGACAGCTCCGTCAAGCATTTGATGTAAGCCTCGAGCAGATCCGCAGCTTTCACCCAGCGGTAGAGCTCAGGATCCGGCTCCTGAATCAAATTGCGGTAGATGCCGCGGATTTCCGCCGGAATCGTCTCGAGCAGCCGCTCTACGGCTACATCTTCGATCTCGCGGAAGTTGCGCAGAATCTGCTCGTTGTTGTGCTTGACGGGCTGAGGAATGTCGCCGGTCAGCACTTCGGAGGCGTCATGGAATAGTGCAATGGAGACGACGCGGTCGGTAGGCACATTGCGGCCATACACCTCATTGGCGATGGTGCAGAGCATGTGCGCGATCGTTGATACATAGAATGAATGCTCGGCCACGGTATCTCTTCGCATGTTCCACATGAGACTCCAGCGATCGATATATTTGAGCCGGTATAAATAAGCAAAAAAATGATGATTCATGATGTCGTGCACTCCTTCAGATTAGTTGACGCTTGGCGCCACCCGCACAGCCACGCCTGTGGCAGGGGTGTAGACAAGCGGCTGCCCGATCAACGCGCTGAGATCGTCCAGCGCGATCGTCACCTGCCCGCTGCGGCGCAGCACGGGCTCCCGCAGCTTCACGCGCGCTTCGCCGCGCGCAGCGCTTGCCGCATTCACCTGCAGGGTGAATGCTTCTTGCCCAAGGCGAAGGCGCAGCATACCGCCTTCCGCCTCCGAGCTGCCGCCGAGCTGCGCGATGGCGGCAGCCGCATCCACGCGCAGCGGGGCTTCGCCCGGCTGCGCCATAATTCTGCGCTGGATCGAGCGGTGCAGCAGCTCCGGCGTAATGCCGGGGCTGCCCGCGTTGATCCGCGGGATGAGCAGATGGTCCGCGCTGCGCGTGGCCATCTCGGGCGAGATCGTGAAGGCGAAGCGGATGCCCGCCTTCTTCACTTGCTCCGTCGCCTCGGGCGAGGTGATGCCGTACGGGTACGCCATCGTGTCGAGCGGGGCGTCGGTCAGGTCAGCAAGCTTGCCGATGCAAGCTTGCGTATCCTGCAGCACCCGCTGCTTGTACGCGTCGTCGCTCTCGGCGTCAAGCCGGCCGACGAGCGCGGCCTTGCCGCTGGGGAGCTTGTTGTGCAAGCTGTCCGTATGGCAGCCCACGTCGATAAAGTTCGTCGCGCGGGTCATCTCGCGGATCTGGTCTTTGGACATCGAAGGTATATAGGATGCCATGGGATCGGCCAAGTCATGCGTGATCACGAAATTGACCGCCGGAACGCGCAAACTGGTCAGAATCGGATAAGCGCCCGTATAGAAGCTCTGATAGCCGTCGTCGAAGGTGATGAGGACCGCGTTGGAAGGGACTGACGCTCCCGCCATAAACTGCTTGAATTCCGGCAAGGAAATAAAATGATACCCTTTGCTCAGCAAGTATTGGAGCTGCTCTTGGAAAAGCGCAGAGGTGATCGTGCTGGAGCTGGTATCCGTGTCATGAATATGATGATACATGAGGACTGCAACTTGATCCTGATAGTAGATATCTTGAGATCGTTTGGCCTGCAGCGGCGTTAGCAGCAGCGTGAGGCCTGCTAGGCACAGCAGAATCGTGATCCCGATTCTTTTGGACATGTCAGCGTTACTCCTTATATGATATAATTGATTATAATGATTATTATTTGCTAGTTGAGAGAGGAGCCATTTTCAGTCATGCAGCATTTTTATCAAAGCGTCTACGATTTGATCGTCGAAACGTCTACCAATCTACCAGGTGATGTACGCCGTGCGGTTCAAGCGGCAAGCGAGAAAGAAGACAAAGGAACCCGCTCAGCGCTTTCACTATCCCGTATTGCCGATAACATTCATATGGCCGAGTGCAACGTATCCCCGATTTGCCAGGATACCGGTATGCCAACGTTTATTATACACTGTCCGGTTGGAGCAAACCAACTTATTATGAAGAAGCACATCCTCGAAGCTGTCGCCAACGCGACCAAAGCCAGCAAGCTTCGCACGAACTCGGTTGATTCCTTAACCGGTGCCAACAGCGGGGACAATCTCGGACCCGGAACGCCGGTCATCCACTTCGAGCAGTGGGAACGTGACGATATCGAGGTGAAGCTGATCTTGAAAGGCGGCGGCTGCGAGAACAAAAACATTCAATACAGCTTGCCGGCTGAACTCGAAGGCGTAGGCAAAGCAGGGCGCGACCTTGACGGGATTCGCAAATGCATCATGCATGCCGTGTACCAAGCCCAAGGCCAAGGCTGCAGCGCCGGCTTTATCGGTGTGGGCATCGGGGGCGACCGGACGAGCGGTTACGAGCTGGCGAAGCACCAGTTGTTCCGCCATGTTGACGATGTGAACCCGCATCCGGAGCTTCGCAAGGTGGAGGAGTACGTAATGGAGCACGCCAACACGCTGGGAATCGGCACGATGGGCTTCGGCGGCCAAGTCACGCTGCTCGGCTGCAAAGTCGGCGTGATGAACCGTTTGCCGGCAAGCTTCTTCGTCTCGGTTGCGTATAACTGCTGGGCGTTCCGCCGCCAAGGCGTCATTCTGAATGCGGAAACGGGCGCAATCAACGGCTGGTCGTATCCAAGAGGCACTGAGGTTTCGTTCCAAGAAGCATTCGAGGCAAGCGCCGAAGCGGCCAAGAATGTGAAGGAAGAGGACCGTCGCGAGATCGTCTTGACGACGCCGATATCCGAAGAGCAGATCCGCAGCCTGAAAGTCGGCGATGTCGTCGTTATTAACGGGACGATGCATACAGGTCGCGACGCTTTGCACAAATATTTGATGGACCATGATGCACCGCTGGATTTGAACGGGGCGGCAATATACCACTGCGGACCGGTTATGAGCAAAGATGAGGCCGGCGAGTGGCATGTGAAAGCGGCCGGTCCGACAACGAGCATTCGCGAGGAGCCTTACCAAGGCGATATTATCAAGAAATTCGGCATTCGGGCGGTAATCGGTAAAGGCGGCATGGGGCCGAAAACATTGGCGGCATTGAAAGAGCACGGCGCTGTTTATCTGAATGCGATTGGCGGTGCTGCCCAGTACTATGCGCAATGCTTCAAGAAGGTTGAAGGCGTCGACTTCATGGAATTCGGTATTCCGGAAGCGATGTGGCATCTGGAAACAGAAGGCTTCGCAGCGATCGTGACGATGGATGCCCACGGAAACAGCCTTCATGCCGACGTTGAGAAGAATGCCCTGGAGAAGCTGTCCGCTTTGAAAGAACCGGTCTTTAAATAATCTTAACAAATAAAAACTGGATTAGGCACGGAAGAAAGGGTTACTATGTAGAGTAGCCCTTTTCTTTTATTTCACAGACATAAGTCTATCGGAGGCCAACTTTCATATGACCAAATTCCGTGCCAAATTGACGATTATTATGATTGTATTGATCGGTTGTTCGATGGGGATTGCCGGGGTCTTCATGGCCAAGGTGCTGGAAGATTCGCACATCCAATCCTTAGAGGAAAACATGAAACGTGAGCTCCAAGTCCTCTCAGCCATGGGGAATTGGAACAGGACGGGAACGGAGGCCGAACTCATTGCCTATTACACCGGGGAAGCGAGGCGGATCAAGTCCGTTACGGGAGAGCGCTTGACCTATGTACGCACAGACGGCAAGGTGATTGGGGATTCCGACCAGAACCCGGAGCAAATGGACAACCATTTGAGTCGGCCGGAAATTGTGGCCGCAGCGGCGAACGGTGTCGGTTACGTGACCCGGTATAGCGATACGATCAAAGAGAAAATGCTGTACGCTGCCATTCCGGTGAAGAACGATGCCCAGACGACGATCGGCTTCCTGCGCATATCGATGAGTTTGGAACAGGTGGGCGAATCGATTCGCAACCTGTGGTATTTCCTCATCCTGGGGTTAATCCTGCTGTTCTTGATTGCGGGCCTTGTCTCTTACCGGATTGCCAAAGGGATTACGCACCCGATCGAGAAAATGACGAAAGTCGCTCAACAAATCACGAATATGAACTATGAATCGCGCGTGCCCGCTTACAGCAATGATGAGGTCGGGCAGCTGGGGCTTGCCATCAATCGCATGTCCGAAAGCTTGCAGCAGCAGATGGCGCGGATACGCGAGAATGAACGCAGGCTCCAGGGCGTGATGGAAAATATGATGAGCGGTATTATGATGATCGACCGCGACGAGCGGATTATGCTGCTGAATCCTTCGGCGGAATATATTCTGGGCTTCTCCTCGCAGGAGCTGCTGGGCAAGAAATATAATGAAGCCAAACAGCAGTTTGAGTTTACGAAGCTCATCCAAGAATGCATTGAAACGGGAGAATCGATTCGGGACGAGATGATTTTCTATTATCCGGCTGAGCGGATTTTGGACATTCATTTAAGTCCGATCGCGCATGAAGACGAGGAATGGTCAGGCGTCCTCATCGTCATCCATGACATTACGGCCGTGCGCAGGCTCGAGCGGATGCGAAGCGAGTTCGTAGCTAACGTCTCCCACGAGCTGAAGACGCCGATTGCGGCTGTCAAAGGGTTCGCCGAGACGCTCCTGGCCGGCGCTCTGAACGATAAGGAAACGGCGGTTTCGTTTCTGCAGATTATTTTCGATGAGAGCGAGCGGCTCAACCGTCTGATCGGCGACATTTTGGAGCTGTCCAAAATTGAATCGAAGCGGATACCGATGAATTTCTCTCCGATCTATTTGCCGGAATTTCTGGAGAGATCGCTGAATGTACTGAAGAAAGAGGCGGAGAAGAAGCATATCGAGCTGACGATGCAGGTTGACGACGACGTGTATATCGAAGCGGATGAAGACCGTCTGCGCCAAATTATGATTAATTTGCTTTCCAACGGTATCGCATATACGCAGGACGGAGGCAAGGTCAAGCTGCGCGTCGAACCGCTGGACATCAATAGCGACGGTGATTATGAGCGTCTGCGTCTGATCGTGTCCGACACAGGGATGGGCATTCCGAAGAAAGATTTGCCGCGTATTTTCGAACGCTTCTATCGGGTTGACAAGGCTCGTTCCCGCAGTTCAGGCGGTACCGGACTCGGTTTATCCATTGTGAAGCATTTGGTGGAGCTGCATAAGGGCACGATTCGTGTGGACAGCGAAGTCGGAGTCGGTACGAAGTTCACCATCGAGCTGCCGGTTATTCACTAATTTACATGCGGATAATGTAATATTTACATTCTCTTTACAATCATGTGTTAAAATAAGGCTGTGCAATGTTAATAAACTGTAAACGCGGGGGTTCCCATGGCACAAAAAATTTTAGTGATTGAAGACGAGCCGACCTTAGCTCGCCTGCTATCGTATAATTTGTCCCAGGAAGGATATCACACGAAGGTCGTGGATCATGGCGGTGACGGGCTGCAAGAGGCGCTTCAACAATCCTATGATTTGATTATTCTGGATATTATGCTGCCTGGCTTGAACGGCTTTGAAGTGTTGGGCAAGCTGCGGCAAAAAGGGAATACAACGCCCGTTATCATATTAACGGCCCGCAATGCCGAGGATGAGGTCGTTCAAGGTCTCAAGCACGGTGCGGATGATTATATAACGAAGCCTTTCGGCGTTGCGGAGCTGCTGGCTAGAGTCTCTGCCGTGCTGCGCAGAACGCAATCGGAAGAAACGGCGGCAGACAAGCACGGAACGAATGAGAAGGTGATTCAGGCCGGAGAGCTTTTCATTTACCCGGAGAAGTATGAAGTGGTGCTGAACGGGGAGTCGATCCCTCTGCGGCCGAAGGAATTCGAGGTGCTGCTGTATCTCGTTCAGCGCCCCGGCGTCGTCGTGACGCGGGACGACCTTATGAACATCGTATGGGGCTTCGATTATATCGGAGGCCAGAGGACGGTTGATGTTCATGTCAGCTCGCTGCGTAAGAAGCTGGAAATGAATCAACAATCCGTTCAGATCGATTCGATTCGCGGGGTCGGATACAAACTGGTAGCAACGATTGTCAAGAAATGAGAGCCTTGGGTGCTGGTTAACGAGCTGCCCGGGCTCATTTTTGTGTCCGAATGATGAAACTTGGTAATAGTTGATTGATGAATAGCAAATACTGGTTATAGTTAACTATAAGGACTGTATACTGCGAAAATCGTGGAACGAAAGAGTCCTAGAAAATCGTACGAAAAGAGGTCGTTATGGTTATTAATTTGATTGTGATTGCGCTCCTTATCCTGCTCACTGCTTTCTTCGTTGCAACCGAATTCGCGGTCATTCGTATCCGCCCGAGCCGTGTCGATCAAATGGTCGCGGAAGGCACCAAGAATGCCCGCGCGGTACAATCGGTCGTCTCCAATTTGGACGGCTATTTATCGGCCTGTCAGTTAGGGATTACGATAACCGCATTAGGGTTAGGTTGGCTTGGCGAGCCGACAGTCGAGAAAATGCTGCATCCCTTCTTCGAATGGATCGGCGCAGGAGAACGTTTATCGCACTTCTTATCTTTCACAATTGCTTTCGTATCCATTACCTATATCCACGTCGTACTCGGCGAGCTTGCTCCCAAAACCTTAGCTATCCAGAAAGCGGAGGCTATCTCCATCTTTACTGCGCCGCTCATTATTTATTTTTATAAAGTGATGTACCCGTTTATATGGATTCTTAACGGCTCGGCCAATCAACTGGTCAAAGCGTTCGGCATGAAGCCGGCGACGGAGCATGAAGAAGCCCACTCGGAGGAAGAGATTCGTATCATTTTATCAGACAGCTACATGAGCGGGAAAATCAATAAGACCGAGTTCGGCTATGTGAACCGGATCTTTTCGTTCGATGAGCTGCTGGCGCGCGAGATTATGGTGCCTCGGACAGATATGATTTGCCTCTATGCCGAGAAGTCGTTGGCGGAGAACAAGAGCATCATTATGAAAGAGCAATATACGCGTTTCCCTGTGGCCAAGGGCAGCAAGGATCATATCATCGGCTTCATTAACACGAAGCAGTTTTTCTTGCGCTACATGGAAAATCCGTCTTTTGATTTGCATACGCTGCTTCAACCGATGATGACCGTTCCGGAGAGTATGCTCGTGAAAGTGCTGTTAAGGAAGATGCAGCAAGAGAATGTTCACATCGCCTTGCTGCTTGACGAATACGGAGGAACTTCCGGTCTCATTACGATCGAGGATATTCTGGAAGAGATCGTTGGCGAGATCAGAGATGAGTTCGATAAAGACGAGAAGAAGGAAATCGAACATTTAGGCGACAATCATTATCTGGTTGACGGAATCGTGCTGGTTAACGAGTTGAATTACTTGCTGGGTACCGACATCTCCGACGAGAATGTTGACTCCATCGGCGGGTGGCTCTACAGCAAGCTCCCGGAGATAGCGATTGGAGAGGAATGGCACTATCAATCTCTGACCTTCATTGTGCGTGAACGGGACGATCACCGGATACGTAAAATTGAGATCAAGAAAAAAGAAAGCTCCAAGCTGAGCTAAACGAAAATGAGCGTCTTAGGCCGGGCAAGTTCGGCGATGCCACAATCGCATACAATTACCGCCAGATTGGAAATTTTATTTTTGCAGGTATTTGTTATAATACGGTGATGTAGTACTAGTCCTGATCAAATGTGAGAACGATAGAGAAGTACATAAACACTATTTTAAGGAGGACACTCATGTCCAAAACGTATCGTATTGCTATTATCGGTTGTGGCGGGATTGCCAATGGCAAACATATGCCGAGCTTGAACAAGCTGAAAAATGTAGAAATGGTCGCCTTCTGCGATATCATTGCCGACAAAGCGCACGAAGCGGCCGCTAAGTACGGCAAAGGAGAGGCTCGCGTTTATGAGGATTACCGCGAGGTGTTGAAGGATGCTTCTATCGATATTGTTCACGTATGTACGCCGAACGACTCCCATGCGGAGATTACGATTGCCGCGCTGGAAGCAGGCAAGCACGTCATGTCTGAGAAGCCGATGGCGAAGTCGGCCGCTGATGCGCGCCGGATGGTGGAAGCGGCGAAGCGTACGGGCAAGAAATTGACCGTAGGCTACAACAACCGTTTCCGCAGCGACAGCCAGCATTTGCATAAGCTGTGCGCCGATGGCGAGCTGGGCGACATTTATTTCGCCAAAGCGCATGCGATTCGCCGCCGCGCGGTGCCGACTTGGGGCGTATTCCTCGACGAAGAGAAGCAAGGCGGAGGCCCGCTGATCGATATCGGTACGCACGCGCTTGATTTGACGTTGTGGATGATGAACAACTACGAGCCGAAGGCTGTTCTCGGCACGTCCTATCATAAGCTCTCGCAGCGCGAGAATGCAGCGAATGCCTGGGGTCCATGGGATCCTTCCAAATTCACCGTGGAAGATTCCGCATTCGGGATGATCACAATGAAGAATGGCGCGACCATTATTCTTGAATCTTCCTGGGCTTTGAATACGCTGGAAGTCGACGAGGCGAAATGTACGCTTAGCGGTACGGAAGGCGGAGCCGATATGAAGAACGGTCTGCGCATTAACGGCGAGAAACATAGCCGCTTGTACACGACCGACGTGGAATTGAAGTCCGGCGGCGTAGCGTTCTACGACGGTGAGACGGAAAGCGCGCCGGATCTGGAGATGCGCCTGTGGATCGAAGCGATCGAGAACGATACGGATCCGGTCGTAACGCCGGAGCAGGCTTGCGTCGTTTCCGAGATTTTAGAGGCCATCTATGAGTCTGCCAGAACGGGAAAAGCTGTCTATTTCGAGTAAGTGAATCCGGTATCCCCTTGGTTCGAGCGTTAAGCTCGGGTCAAGGGGATTTTGCTTTTGCGATGCTCGCCGGGGGTATGTCCGGTCCGTTTCTTGAATGTTTTGGCGAAATGGTGCAGGTCGGCGAAACCGCAATAGTCGGCGATCATTTCCTGGCTGAGCTCGGTATTGGTGAGCAGCTCCTTGGCATGATTCACCCGCATGTTGATCAAATATTGATGGGGAGAGATGCCGTACCGCTGCTTGAACATGATGCTGAAGCGGGAGACGGACAGATTCGCCCTGGCCGCCATGTCCTCCAGTGAAATTGGCTCGCGCAGATGATGGGAGAAGTAAGAGGTAATCCAGTCGAACGAATGCCCCCGGGTGCTCGGTCCCTGGTAATACGCTTCGAGCAGCGAAATGGCGATATCGGTCACGAAATGCTGGGTTTTCAGCTGGATGAGCGGATCCTGCTGCTCGGCCTGCTCAATCACCTGCAGGAGCGTTTCCTTCAATTTAAGCGGGTTGGCGGGCTGTACGTGCACGGGCATGTCGAGGCCATACAATTCGCGGATCGTCGGCTGCATCAGATGGCGGTACGCGGACAAATCAATTTGGCCGGGACGAGTCGGAAAGCTGAGCTCTCGCTGCCGGTTGTAACAGAGATCGAAATGAATGTAAGGCGTAACCGTGTTCGTTAGTCCTTCCAACGAGAGCAAGCTGCCGGGCTGAACCAGGCAAAATTGCCCTGCGGTGAACATGTATGTCTCCTGATCGACCCAGAACCGGCACGTTCCTTCTTGAATATAAACGAGCAAATAATCGAGCAGTCTCCGCTCCGGGTATGACCACGGCTTGCGGACGGCAAAATCGCTTTCTCTAACGAAGGGGACAATCGGATGCAGCTTTAATTTATCGCTCAGCATAGGGATCCTTTCGGCGTTTAAGGCAGGTTATTTTCCTCTATTCTAAACCTCAGGCGTATTCATAATCCAGTTGTTTTTGACAATAATATAACCTTGTTTGACAAAGAATTCTCGGGATTCTGCCACTATAATAAAGCTGTAATTATACAAATTAGAGGTGATCCGAGATGAGCATGCACGAAACAACCCCAATCGATTCATTACCCGCCTTGGAAGACAGTTACGCACTCACCGAGCAGCAGTTGGAAAGCTACAAGCAGAAGGGGCATATCCGGCTGAAGCAGGTAGCCGATACGGCGGAGATCAATGCCTATGAGCCTATCATCACCGGCATGGTGAAGGCGCTGAACTATCACGATAAGCCGCTTGAGCAGCGGGATACGTATGGCAAAGCTTTCATCCAAATCTCCAATCTGTGGGAAAAAAGCGAGGCGGTCCGCCGGTTCGTGCTGGCCAAACGCTTTGCCAAAATCGCAGCGGACTTAATGGGCGTTGACGGCGTGCGCATTTATCACGATCAAGCTCTGTATAAAGAGCCGCATGGCGGACATACGCCTTGGCATCAAGATCAGATCTATTGGCCGTTGGATACGGACAAAACGATTACCATGTGGATGCCGCTGGTGCCGATCTCGCAGGAAGTCGGGTCGATGACCTTCGCATCCGGCTCCCATGCGCTGGGCTATATCAATAAGATGGTCATTTCCGACGAATCGCACAGAACGCTTGCCGGATATATTGAAGGCAAAGGATTCGAAACGGTCTCGTACGGCGCTATGGCCGCCGGAGACGCGACTTTTCACGCGGGGTGGACGCTGCACAGCGCACCGGGCAATCCGACGGATTCGATGCGCAAAGTGATGACGGTCATCTACTATGCCGACGGACTGTCTATTGCGCAGCCGGACAGCAAAGCCCGCGAGAATGATTTGCAGACGTGGTTCCCTGGGGCCAAGCCCGGGGATTTGGCGGCAACGGAGCTGAATCCTTTAGTTTACAAGCGCCAATAGCTTAGCTTATGTTAAGGCTACCTGCCGGTTTGTTCCTGCTTGCGGAACTTGCCGGGGGGGAGTCTTTTTTCTTGCGTGAATGTATGGGTGAAATAATGAACGGAAGAAAAGCCCGTTGCTTCGGCAATTTCCTTGATCGACAGCTCGCTGGTCAGCAGCAGGTGGGCTGCTTGGCGTATGCGCTCGCTGCGAATGAAGTCGGTATAGGTTTCGTGGATCCCTTCCGAGAATAGGCGGGATAAATGGCGCTCCGACACATTCAGATAGGCCGCCACGTCACCTAGTTGAAGGGGACCGGCAAGATTGTCGCGGATGTAGAGCTTCGCGCGCTGCAGCAGGACGTTCGTATTTTTGCGTTGGATGAACGGCTGGGAGCCGGCTCTACCGAACATGCTGAGAAAAGAAACGAGCAGCGTATAAGCAAGTGTCGGAACGGCTGTAATCGGCAGGCTGCCATGCCCTTCCCGGATCAGCATCGACCTCCACAAGAGCGCGGTCGGATGATGGTCTCCGTCATACAGGCACACTTCGGCATGCTCAGCCAAATCGTTAAAGGCATTCCGCATCGATTCGTCGCATTGGGATTCATCCAGCTCGAAAGCGACGTACATGATGAACAGGCCTTTCTGTGTGCGGATTTGGTGTGTGATGCCCGGCCTGGAGATGAAGTGGGTGCCTGCCCGCAGCGGATAAAGAACGCCTTGCTCCGTATATTCTCCTTCGCCGCCGATAATGTAACATACTTCGAAGAAGGAATGCTTATGGGGCTGATTATCGAACAGGCATGGATTAACGCCCCAGTATTGAATTTTGAAGCAGGCCGCAGGGCCGTGAATGACGGTAACCGCTTCATTCAGCATGGCGTTGGTCTCTTTGCACAAATACATATGCATCCTCCATCATGTCCTTATATTGCAAAAAACTGTCCTACTGAGCAAAAGACAGATTGCAGCCGGATTCCCTATAATTATAGATAAGTAAGCGGTTAACTATCAATAGTTCGATGGAGGAATGGCCAGTGATTACTCAGAAGGATGCCGATTTTTACAAAGAAAATGGATATTTGCTCGTCAAAGGGGTATTCAATCAGCAGGAAGTTGAGGAAATGAGACAAGCGGTTGAGGAGATCATCCAGCGCGCTGCGGAAGCGAAGTCCGACCACAATCATCAATGGAAGGGTGATTTCCTTCCTGCGGAAGAGTTGAAGAAGCTCGTCCTGAAGGGGTTCCATGACGTGCATTATCATGACGCCGCGTTCATGCGCGCCGTTATTCATCCGAACATGGCCGCTGTGCTGAAGCGACTGATCGGCCCGAATGTGCTGCTGCACCATTCCAAAATGCTCGTGAAGCCGCCGGAAAACGGCGCCGCCTTCCCGATGCATCAGGATCATCCGTATTTCCCGCACGAGAAGCATACGATGCTTGCAGCTAGCGTTCATTTGGATCATGCGGATGAGGAGAACGGCTGCTTGCGCGTCATTCCGGGCTCGCACCGGAGCGGGACACTGAAGCACGTCGGGCAGCATTATTTGAATCACAAGGAGTATCCGGTCAAAGACGGAACGCCCTGCGTGGCTGAGGCGGGGGATGTGCTTTTCTTCAATTATTTGACGATTCACGGATCGGAAGCGAACCGCAGCTCCAGAACGAGAAGAAACGTCCTGTTTCAGTATCGCGACCCGAGCGATTTCCCGACGGAGAAGACGCATTTCGACTGGGGCATGGGCCTGATGGTAACGGGCAAGAACCCGCATTTCAAGCAGGTGAAACCGGAATTTAAAATTCTTTAAATAGAAAGGCGCCCTTGGGGTGCCTTTTGGCATTCGTAAGGGGCGCTGGCGGGATGCCACCTCGCTAACGGACACGGGCGCCATTACTGGTGCATTTCAGGCTGGTCATGCGACAGAATCGGCAAATAACGATTCTTGTGTCCGTTACAATTAGAATAGGACGCTTTTTGCCCGTGTATAACGTCCGCTGTGTCCGTTAGATGGGTCTGTCCCATTTTAAGGTTCTACTTTGGGACATTCTGTTGTAGGATGAATAGTAAATATGCAGGAACGGGATGGTGGTCGTTTGGATTGGACGCGCAAAGAGTTAAAAGATCGTGCGAAGCAAGTATTAAGAACCTCCTACTGGAAAGCGTTTCTCGTCAGCTTGCTGCTCGCCGTGCTGGGGGGCGGAGTATCCAGCTGTTCGTATAATTCGGGCGGCGGCACCTCCGCAAGCTTGCCCGGTCTGAACGGCAGCTGGGAGGAGATGAGCAACAGCCCCATGTTCATGGCTGTGATCGCAGGCGTCATTTTGCTGTTCCTCTTTATCCTGCTGCTCTCGATCGCTTTTCAAATATTTGTCGTGGCTCCGTTCGAAGTAGGCGGCATGCAATATTTCAAACAGGCTGCGCACGATGATGTGAACATGAATTATATGGTGTATTCGTTCCAGAGAGGCCAATATATGGCCATCGTGAAAGGGATGCTCTGGAAAAACGTGCTTACGTTTCTCTGGTTCTTGCTGCTGATCATTCCGGGCATCGTGAAGTCGTATGCCTACAGCATGGTGCCTTTCATTCTCGCGGATAATCCGGGAATCGGAACGAAGAGAGCCGTCCGGCTGAGCACGCAAATGACCTATGGCCACAAGTGGAAGATGTTTGTCCTGGATCTTTCGTTCCTGGGGTGGTACCTATTAGGAACGCTGGCGCTTGGCATCGGCATATTGTTCGTCCTGCCATACGATCACTCGACGAAAGCGGAGCTGTATAAGGTGCTTCGCCGGCAGGCGCTCTACGATGGCCAAACCAGCAGCAAGGAACTCCGGCTTCCTGAATGATGAAGCAAGAAGGACTGTCTCTTGAAGGCCGAACCGGTCTTCCGAGACAGTCCTTTTCTCATGCGGCTCCGCTTACTTGTGCAAAAGGTCTAGGAGCTCCTTCAGCTTGCGGATTTCGTAAGCGGGCCGTTTATGCTCAGGCGCCATCCGCTGATGATGATTGATCCAGACGCTCCGGATACCGGCCGCCAAGGCCCCGCTGATGTCGGTATCCAAATTATCTCCGACCATGACTGCCTCCTCGGCGGAGAGACCGAGCAGCTCCAGGGCATGCTCGAAAATAGCGGGATCCGGCTTCCCACGGCCAAATGTGCCGGATATAACGACGTGGTCGAAGTAGCCCGCCAACCCGGGGATACTATCGACCTTCTCCTGCTGCAGATCCGGCGCGCCGTTCGTGAGCAGCAGCAGTCGGTAGCGAGGGCGCAAAGCCTGCAGCACCTCGAATGTATCCTCATATACCAGCGGGCGCTCCCGCCGCTGCACCGCGAAGCGTGCGGCCAGCATCTTCCCTAACGCGGGATCGTCTATGCCCAGCTTCAGCAGACCTTCGGTCCAAGCCTGATTCTGATAAAGGGGGGCGAGCTGCCGGAGCTCCAGAAGCGCCGGGTGTCCGCCGGAGTCGAAGCGCCCCCATAGCGTTTCCAAATTCGTAAGTTCAATCATCTTCGCGTAATCGTAACAAGGCAGCTGCCGAAACAGGCGCTCCGATGCCGCCCGAACCTCATGCTCTAAAGCAGCAGGATCGACGCCCGTTGATTCGGCCGCCCTCCCGCAGACGTCCTCGAACGCTTCTTGAATGCTCTTCTCATCCCACAAAAGCGTGTTGTCTAAATCGAAAATTACCGCTTGGACCTGCTCCATCTCCATCATTCCTCCTCTATGTACACACTTAATTTCCAACAGAATGACAAGGAAGTCAACAAGAAAATGCATAACGTTCATTCGCTGTTTGTTTATTTTAATGAATAAACAAACCAAATCAAATTAAAAACACAAATTTTACATGGTTTTAACGCGTAGTTTACAAAACCCTAGTATGATATACATATAGACGCAACCAAATCCAAGTTGGGTTGAGTTAATAGAGGTAACAATCGATTCAGTCAAACAGGAGGAAATGTCGATGATACGAGCAGTTGTTTTGGATTGGGCGGGAACGATGGTGGACTACGGGTGCTTTGCTCCCCTGCATGTGTTTATGGAAGTCTTCCGAAAGCAAGGAATAGAGATAACGCTGGAAGAAGCCAGAGAGCCGATGGGGTTGCTCAAACGGGATCATATCGCTGCTATTTTAAATATGCCAAGAGTAGCCGGCTTATGGGAGGAACGTTATGGCAGGCTTCCGCAGACATCGGACATCGATGAACTTTATGCCGATTTTGAACCGAAGATGCTGGCTGTCGTGCATCAATATGCCGAACCGGTACCCGGTGCTGTGGAGCTTGTCGGGAGACTGCGCCAAAGCGGCATTCGCATCGGCTCCACGACGGGTTATACGGCGGAGATGATGGCGATCGTCAGCGCTGAAGCGAACAAACGCGGCTATGCGCCGGACCATCTTGTCACGCCTAGCGAAGTGCCGGCCGGACGCCCGTATCCTTGGATGATCTACAGGAATGCGGAAGCGTTGAACGTCTACCCGATGCATAGCTTGATGAAGGTCGGAGATACGGTGAGCGATATGAGAGAAGGCGTCCATGCAGGCGTATGGACCGTCGGCGTTATTCTAGGCAGCAGCGAGCTGGGTATGAGCGAAGCGGAAGTAGAAGCATGCGCACCGGACGTGCTGAAGGCGCGTATGGAGGCGGTCGCAGCGAAGTTCCGCGAAGAAGGCGCTCACTACGTGATTGCGTCTATTGGCGAGCTCGATCAGCTCATCCCTGCAATTAACCAAAGACTTCTGGGAGGCGAACGTCCATGACGACAGGAACGAATGTGAATCAAATGCCGGATAACCCCTACCTGCTGCTAACGCCAGGTCCGTTATCGACAAGTAAAAAGGTGAAGTCGGCGATGCTGCGCGACTGGTGCACGTGGGATCGGGATTACAACGAACTTGTGCAGTCCATTCGCAGCCGGCTGGTCGCGATGGCTTCCAGCAAGCCGGACGACTATACGGCGGTCCTGATGCAAGGCAGCGGGACGTTCTGCGTGGAATCGGTCATCGGCTCCGTCATTCCCAAGAAAGGCAAGCTGCTTGTACTAACGAACGGTGCTTACGGCACAAGGATCGCACAGATGGCTGATGTTCTGGACATCTACTCCATCGTGCTGGACAGCGGGGAAACGAAACCCGTGAATGTGGGGCAGCTGGAGGAAGTGCTGAGGATCGACAGCTCCATCACGCACGTAGCGGTCGTTCATGTGGAAACGACCACGGGGATGGTAAATCCTGTCGCGGACGTCGCTCGTATTGCCAAGCGGTACGGCAAAACGTTGATCGTCGACGCCATGAGTTCATTCGGCGGCATTCCGATCGATGTGGACGCACTCGGTATTGATTATTTAATCAGCAGCGCGAACAAATGCATTCAAGGCGTACCCGGATTCGGGTTCATCATAGCGCGCAGAGAAGCTATAAAGGCATGCAAAGGCCAAGCGCGCTCCTTGTCCCTCGATCTGTACGATCAGTGGGAGACGATGGAGAACGGTAACGGCAAATGGCGTTATACGTCACCGACGCATACGGTCCGAGCCTTCGATCAAGCGCTTCAGGAGCTGGAGGAAGAAGGAGGCGTCGCGCACAGATTCGCGAGGTACAGCCGCAACCAGCAGCTGCTTGTGGCCGGTATGGAGCGCTTGGGCTTGCAGCCTCTGCTGCCTGCCGAGCTGCAATCGCCGATCATCACTTCCTTCTTGTATCCGGATTCGCCTGTGTTTTCGTTCGATGCGTTTTACTCGCGCATGAAACAGGAAGGGTTCGTTATTTATCCAGGCAAAATAACAGCTTCCGCTACGTTCCGAATCGGCAACATCGGCGATGTTTATCCTGCAGATATCGAACGCTTGCTGGAAGGCATAGAAAAACAGCTGTTCTGGATAGATTAACACCGAAAACAACGTAAAACAAACTAAAAATTACTAAAAACATATATTTTACATGTGTTTAATGCTGATTTTACAAATCTTCTTTATACTAACCTTATCAGGTTGAAAAGAACCAACCGATAGAAACCAAACAAAGGCGGGAGTAAAGACGATGAAGAGATCACTAGGAAGCGCAGCGCTGTTATTGACAGTCGCAATCATGTTAGGCGCTTGCGGCGGTAAAGCGGCAAGCACAGACGGAGCACGGACGAGCGCAGCACCGGCGCCGGCAGCAAGCGCAGAAGCTGGAGTGGACGCGAAAAGCAAAGATTTGACCGTATATACGGCGTTGGAGGACGATCAGATCAAGACGTACCTCACGACTTTCAAAGCCAAGTATCCGGATGTGAAAGTGAATATCGTGCGTGACTCGACGGGAATCGTGACAGCGAAGCTGCTCGCCGAGAAGGAGAACCCGCAGGCGGACGTCGTATGGGGCTTGGCAGCAACCAGCTTGCTGGTATTGGACCAGAACAGCATGCTGGCTCCTTACGCACCCAAAGGTGTGGATCGCATTCTCCCCGACTTCAAGGACAAGAATCCGGTACCTCACTGGGTCGGTATCGACGCCTGGGAGACGGCATTTATCGTGAACAAAGTGGAGATGGAGAAGCGGAAGCTGCCGATTCCTGCCTCCTATGAGGATTTGGTGAAGCCGGAGTACAAAGGGCTGATCACAATGCCGAATCCGTCTTCCTCAGGCACCGGTTTCTTGACGGTTTCCGGCTTGGTTCAATTGAAAGGCTATGATGCCGCTTGGGATTATATGAACAAGCTGCATGACAACATAGCGATGTACGTTCACTCCGGTTCGAAGCCGGCGAAATTGGCGGGCACGGGCGAATACCCGATCGGTATCTCGTTCGGGTACCGCGGAATTCAAGAGAAGAAGAACGGCTCGCCGGTGGAGGTCGTCTTCCCGAAAGAAGGCTCGGGTTGGGATGTAGAAGCCAATGCGCTGATGAAGAAGCCGGTCGTGAAGCAAGTGGCCAAAGACTTCCTGGATTGGGCGATAACCGACGATGTGATGAAGGAATATAACAAAAACTATGCGATTCTGGCGATCAAAACCGATGCAGCTCAAATTCCCGAAGGCTATACGGTCGATCCGGTCAAACAGCTGATCAAGAACGATCTGAACGACGCTGCCAAGAAGCGCGACTCTATTTTGGCCGAATGGGACAAGCGTTATAACGGCAAGAGCGAACCGAAGAAATAAGCCCGGTCCAAGGAAAAGGCTGACTGCGAACCTTGATTTGCAGCAGTCTTTTTCCATTAATAATTCGATAACAAATCAAGCTTATACTAGAGCTATTAAGACGAAGGAGGCTGCTTGATCATGCTGCAGGCGTACTTATCCATTCAAGGGATACATAAAACATTCGGATCTTTCAGCGCTTTGAAAGACATTCACATTGATATTCACAAAAATGAATTTATCTGCCTGCTCGGACCAAGCGGATGCGGCAAAACGACGCTGCTTCGGATCATTGCCGGACTGGAGAAGCCGTCGCAGGGGCGCATCGTGGTCGGCGGTAAGGACATCACCGATCTGCCTCCGGCCCGAAGAAATTTCGGTATGGTGTTCCAGTCTTATGCGCTGTTTCCGAATCTCACCGCTTATGAGAATGTCGCCTATGGCCTGCAGGGCAAAAAAATTCCGAAGAAGGAGATCGGCGAGAAGGTCCGCGAAGTGCTCTCGTTGGTCGACCTGCTGCATCTGCATGACCGCTACCCGGCGCAGCTGTCGGGAGGTCAACAGCAGCGCGTGGCGCTGGCTCGAGCCATCGTGCTTTCGCCTGATTTCCTGCTGCTCGACGAGCCGCTCTCTGCGCTGGATGCCAAAGTGCGCGTCAAAATACGCGAGCAAATATGCCAATTGCAGGATCAGCTGGGCATCACGACGGTGATGGTCACGCACGATCAGGAAGAGGCGTTGACGATGGCCGACCGGATCGTCGTGATGAGCAATGCGGAAGTCGTGCAGATGGGAACGCCCGAACAGGTCTACAGCGAACCGAATTGCCCGTTCGTCGCCGATTTTATCGGATCGATTAATTTCCTCGACGCCGGTGCGATTCGCCCTGAGCATATTCGCCTCACGGCTCCGGGTTCCAGCCGCGGGTTGCGCTGTACGGTGAAACACAGTGAATTTCGGGGCGCCTTCTACAGACTGCTGCTGCAGCCGGCAGGCGGCTCAGGGACGCATCGCGAGCTGCTGACGGTCGATGTGTCTCCGCAAGCTGTACACGAGCTTCGCCTTACAAGGAATGGGGAAGTTGACGTTGAATTCCCGCAGGATAAATTGATCGGCTTCCCGGCGGAAGCGCTGGCGGGTGTCCGATGAGTAAGGCAGCCATTAGCATGAATCCGCCGATCCGCCGCCGCTTCGGAGCCTTGTTCACGCTGCAGAACGGCTTGATCCTGCTGCTCGTCGCGACCCTCCTGGTCAGCACGCTTATTCCGCTGCTGCTCTTATTCAGTAAAGCGCTGCTGAACAAACATGGGGAATATACCGGTATCGCCAATTTCATCACCTATTTTTCTACACCTTCCTTGCTGCAATCGTTAACGAATACGGTATGGATCTCGGCGTTATCTACGGTGCTTGCCGTATCGTTAGCATTTCTGTACGCATACGGCGTTAGCCGTACGGGCATTCGCGGCAAAAGCTACTTGCGCTATGTAGCGCTGCTGCCGCTCTTCGAGCCTACGATGATGCACGGCATCGCCCTGACGTATTTATTCGGCAATCAAGGGATGGTTACGCACGGTTTCTTCGGACTTCTGCCGGGGGTGCGTGTTCCCATCTACGGACCTGTCGGCATTATCATCTCGGAAGTGATTTATTTATTTCCACAAGCCTTTTTAATTTTTATAACCGCTTTGTCGATGACCGATCAACGGCTGTATGAAGCTGCGGAGTCGCTTGGCGCGAAGAAATGGAAAACATTCGTTACGGTCACGATACCGTCCGTTAAATATGGTCTCATTAGCGCTATTTTCGTCTGTTTCACGGCCAGTTTCACAGATTTCGGGGCGCCTCAGGCAATCGGGGGGAAATTTAACGTTCTCGCTACGGATATTTATAAACAAGTGATCGGCCAACAAAATTTATCGATGGGCGCGACGGTGGGCATCCTGCTGACCGTTCCGGCGGTCATCGCATTCATCGTCGACCGGATTGTCGCAAGCAAGCAGCGGGCGATGCTTTCTTCCAAATCCACGCCATACCGCATACCGGAGGGACGCGACAGGGACCGGTTCTACAGCGTGTTCTGCCTGCTGGTATCCGTCGGAATCTTGGTCCCGCTGGCTACGATTGTTTTTGCTTCATTAGTGAACGTGTGGCCATATCATTTAACACTCGGATTCAAGCATTATAATTTCTCAAGTGTTGCGGGGTCGGGGCTCGAGCCGTTCTGGAATTCCATCCGGGTTGCGTTCGTTACGGCGGTTGCCGGTACGGTGATGACATTTGTTTTTGCCTATATCATCGAGAAAATGAGATCCTTGAAGCTCCTCCGGCAATTCGGTTATTTCCTGTCCATCCTGCCGCTTGCGCTCCCGGGGATGGTCATTGGCCTTGCGTACATTTTTTTCTTCAATGAGCCGGGCAATCCGCTTCATTGGATGTACGGGACGATGGCGATTATCGTACTTGCGAACATCACGCATTATTATGCGGTCCCGTTCATTACGGCCACGACGGCGCTGAAGAAGCTGGACAAGGATTTCGAACTTGTCTCGGAGTCGATGCGCGTGCCGTTGTACCGAACCTTTCTGCGGGTAACGGTCCCGATGTCCATGCCTGCCATTATCGAAATGGCGATGTACTTTTTCGTCAATGCCATGGTCACGGTTTCCGCGGTCGTATTTCTCCGGTCGGCCGATATGAATTTGGCGGCTGTCGCTTTGGTGAATATGGAGGATGCCGGAGACGTCGCGGCCGCCGCTGCCATGTCGACATTGATCGTCGTGACGAACATCGTCGTTCGTCTCGGGTATGAACTTATTTTGAAACGGGTAAAAAAAGGAACGGCTCCTTGGCAAACGGCCAAGTAAAACCCTATAATGGCTGTAGAATGCTTATAACTGGAGGATTTGCCCCATGTCATTAGTCGGTGAAGAACGGAAGGATTATATCCTCAACCAGTTGAATCTGGAGGGGAAAGTAACAACGAACGATCTGGTGGAGCGTTTGAATGTTTCATCGGAAACGATACGCCGGTATTTGGAGGAGCTGGAAGAGGAGAAGAAGCTGAAACGGGTCTACGGCGGCGCCGTCAAAATCAATCTGTCCCGGGACGAGCCATCCCATCTGAAGAGGGAGGTGCTGCATGCGGACGAGAAGCGCAGAATCGGCCGGGCGGCGGCAACGATTGTGGAAGACAATGACGTTCTCTTCATTGACGACGGCACGACAACACTGCATATCATCGATTATTTGCTGAATAAGAAAAATATTACGGTGCTCACCATCTCCATCCCGGCACTCATCTTGTTGATCGATTACAAAAACAAAGGCTTGTTCTCGGGCGATATTTATTTGCTGGGGGGGCAAGTGAATGCGATGCATTCCCGGGTATCCGGTACGCTGGCGGAGAAAATGGTGGAGAACTTTCATGCGGACAAGGCGTTCCTCTCCGTGGACGGCATGATGCTGGGCAAAGGCATTACAGGTTTCGAGGTGGGCAAAGGTCAAATGACCCAGCAGTTCATGAAATATGCCAAGCAAAGCATTGCGCTCTGCGACCACTCCAAATTCGGACTTGTGCAATTCTACAAAATTGCCGATCTCGGAGAGCTGGATATGATCGTGAGCGATGTTCCCGCACCGAAAGAGTGGGAATCCGAGTTGGAGAAAAAGGGTGTCGTCTGGGTCTCAGCAAGTGAGTAGCTGTGTATGATAGTACAGTGATAATGACAAATGCGAGGGGATGATCCTGTTGTCCGTTCAACTGGAAAGAGCGCAGGCCGCTCGAAGTATGAGCGTCATGAAGCATGCCGTCACGATGCTGATGGGCGTGTGGCTCATTACAGGTCTGTTTATCGATGGCTTCGCTCATAATCATGGAGCGGTCGAAACGTTCTTTACGCCTTGGCATGCCATTCTGTATTCGGGATATTTGGCTTGTGCGGTGTGGATACTCAGCATCACGTACCGGAACAAAGCGGCAAACCGGCATCTCACATGGGCGGAGGCGATACCGGCCGGATATAAGCTCGGGATTGCGGGCGTTATCATTTTTCTTATCGGCGGTCTTGGCGATATGTTCTGGCACACGATTTTCGGCATTGAGAAAAACATCGAGGCGCTCCTCAGCCCTTCGCATCTCGTCCTATTGACCGGCGCGCTGATGATTCTGACCAGTCCGTACCGCGCCATGAGCAGTATGGAGGAGACGTCTCCGACATTTCGCAGGCTGCTGCCGGCGCTGACCTCGATTGCCTTAACGTTCGCGGTCTTGGCCTTCTTCCTTATGTATGCTTGGTCTTTCCGGCAAAACCTGTGGATGGCCAGGGAAGAGGATGCCGTCGCGAGAGCCGTGGTCGATTTCCTGGTGACGACTCTGCTGCTCGTCCTCCCCGTCATGCTCGTCATGAGAAGATGGCGGCTGCCGCTGGGCACGGTCACCTATTTCTTCGTTCTTGAAGCCGTCTTAATGGCCGGACTCGACGGATTCAACCATTACGGCTCGATCGTCATTTTGCTCATAAGCGGTATCGTTGGCGATTGGCTCTTCTATATGCTGAGCGGGAAAGAGGCGGACGCGTGGCAATACCGGCTTGTTTTCTTCTTGCTTCCCGTGTTGATCTGGGGCTTGTATTTCGCCGATCTGCAGCTGTATCATACGTTGGATTGGTCTCCGGAGCTGTGGGGGGGCACCATGTTCATCTGCGGTCTCGCATCGTTGGGGCTTAGCATCATGACGGCACCGCTCCGGCCCGGGAGAAACCAATGAAACAGTTGGCCATCCTGCTCATAGGGCTGACGATCCTTCTCAGCGGTTGCGGAAGGGCGTCCTCCCTGCAAGAGGGGATGGAGATGCCGGGGATGGCGGGAATGGCAGGGGCTGGATCCGCGCATGCCCATAGCAGCGATGCGATCGCTCATTTCGCGGTAACGGCCGACCGCTACATACCGAATGAAGAGGCAACGATCACGATTCTGATTCAAGATAAATGGAATAAACCCATTGATGCGTTCGACGTCGTGCATGAGAAGCTGATGCATGTGATCGTCGTCAGCCGGGATCTTGCTTACTTCGAGCATCTGCATCCCGAGCATACCGGTAAGGGGCAGTTCGAAGTCAGAACGAAGTTCCCGGCGAACGGCTACTATCAGCTCATTGCCGATTTCACTCCGCAGGGGATGGGGGAGACCGTGCAAACGCATTGGGTCACGATCGGCGGAGGGAGCAAGGATACCAAACCGCCTTCGCTGAAACCCGACACTTCGCTCGCGAAGGTGGTGCAAGGCAGGCAAGTGACGCTGGCCTTCGACCACCTGATGGCGGGGATGGATCTGGATATGGTCTTTACGATCAAGGATGCTGAGACGAAGCAGGGCATCACCGATCTGCAGCCCTATCTGGGAAGTTTGGGTCATGTCGTCGCGATCAGCGCCGATGGCAGCGACTATGTGCATGTACATCCGAACGACCAGACGGGGTCAGGGCCTGTGGCCGCCTTCAAAATTAACTTTCCCAAGAGCGGCATCTACAAAATTTGGGGCCAGTTTCAGCACCGGGGCGAAGTGTTGATTGTCCCTTATATCGTTCAAGTGCCTTGATAGGCTTGCGGCTGATGCCGTAGGCTTTTTTAACATGGACGTTATTGTTGCGTCAAATGCTGCGACGGGGTTCAAAATGAGCTTTCCGTTGTTTCAATTTCATTAGCGGTTACACCATTTCACATTCCAGGTCACCCTGAACCTAATAAAAAAACCTTCGCCACCGCGACGAAGCGGGTGCTGAAGGTTAAGGTTGAGGGGCCTTATTCGTTCGGTTCTTTACGTTTGTAAAACAGTCTGGAAATACCGACGCCTATCGCGCCAAGTCCGATGAAGAGGATCGCGCGAACGGCTGTGGATACGTCTGGCAGATCGATGAAGATGATTTTGAGCAAAGTGATGAATAAGAACAGGATGCCGACCCAATTCGCCTTGGCTTTACGGACGAACTGCCCTGCGATGATGAGCAGTACGGCGTAGACCGCCCAAACGCCCGAGAGGATCAGATGCTGATAATCGCTGTCCAAGCCTTTCGTCATGACATTCGTCAATTGGGAGACGTAAACGAGCAGCAGGACGAATTCCAACCAGAGTAAAACCATTGGAAATTGCGGGTGTACAAGGTCCGCTTTCGCTTGCTTACGGTAAAACGCATAAAGACCGCCGATGGTCACTACAAGCAAAAGCCAGGCGAATGTCTCGCTGGATAGGATGCGATCGATCCCATGATCGAATACGATGAGCATCCCGATGAAATAAGTCAGTGCGCCGCTAACTTGCTGCAGCCGGCTCCGGAAGCGGGTCCCCAGCACAAGCGCCAGGCTGCCTTCGACGAGCAGCGCCGCTCCCGCTTGATCGGCCCGCAGCACATAGATCAGCCACAGGAAAACGCCGAACGTTGCGATAGCGAGATGGGTGGACATATTGCGCTTGTTCCTATACAGCCAGATGGATGTGCCGATATATAAGATCGACCACAACGCCAGCATCGACTCGTAGAAGAGCCGATCGACACCTGAAGCGCCATACAGACCGTAGCTCCATGCTGCGAGCAGGCCGAAGCTGAGGAACAAGGCGATTCGCTGTCCGATCCGGCTGTCTTGTGAGCGCAGCAGCGAAACGGCGAAGAGGAGCAAGTGCTGAACAATCACAACAGCCAGCAGCGCGGGCCGATCGCTATCCTCATGGCCGGCAATCGTTGCAATGAGCAGCGGCAGATGAAGCACGCCGAATGCGGTGAAATAAGCGCCGCGGAACGAATAGCGCAGCGATAGCAGCAGCATCGCCATGGAGAAGAGGCCTTCATAGCCCGCGAAGGTCCACATGTTCGGCTGCTCGGTCTCGATGAGGAAGGGAACGAGATAGCCGGCTAGCAGCGTGATAATCATGAGCGCCTGCGAGCGATGGCGGATCGCTGTGTATACGCTGATTGCGAGAGAGATCACGTATAGCAAGAACGCGATGGAGGCCGGGATCAGCTCGAACAGCATATGCGCGGCAAACAGCGTCAGGATCAGCACCCCGCTTGCCCCGCCGAGCAGGACTTGCCCCAGCGCCGCGCGGTTGCGGCGGATTTGGACCTCCCCTTGCCAGTACATCAGGAAGGCTGCGGCAGCTCCGAGCCAGCACCGGATGGGCTCGGTAATGATGCCGGCATTGACGGCAGCGGTGAAGCCCCACAGCACGCCGAGCAGGAAGACGAGGATGAAGATGCGCGGCAGCCAGACGCGCGCGATCAGATGCTCCCAGTCTGTTGGGGGAGCTTGCGGGGCAGGCTCCTTCTGGGCGGGGAGCTGCCGATCGGGCGAAGGCGGGAGCTGTGAGCCGGTGAGTGGTTGTTCAGGCTGAGATGAGTGCTGAGGTGCGTTAAGTTGTTGGTCAGGCAGAGACGGCAGCTGAGGCCCGGAAGTGGGTTGGGCGGCATGTTCAGCTGACGGCGGCGGTGGCCAATCGGGCCGGCCGGCTTTCGCAGCGTTGTCCCGTTCCAACGTATGGTGCAGCAGCTGTTCCAGCTCTTGGACTTTCTTCTCAAGTGCGGCGACGCGTCGTTCCAGATTCATAGATACCCCCTTGTAGCGTTGTTTTTTAGGTATGTTTTTCCAAGCCATTCTATGTTAACATGACCAAGGTGATACGCGGTATCAGGTGAGAAAAATAAAATCCGGACAACTGTGCTACAATAATCGGAAGAAGTCAATGGAGCAGGAGATGATAAATCATGAGTAATAACAAACAATTAAACGAGCAGGAACTGATCCGTTTCATCGCAGAGAAGTCGAATGCGGATGAAAAACAAATTCAACTCGTGCTGAAGTACGAAAAAGCGTATATTCTCAAAGCCGAGGAGAACGCCAAAGGGGAGGTCGACATCGACAGCGATGACCTGATCGATCACATTTTGAGCAGGCCGGATGTGAAACTGACGGAGCTGGCGGTCGACACCATTTTGGAGGCGGAAATGGATTATTTGATGAAGCATGGTTTCGCAGGCTATATCGATTAATGAAATGAGCGATGCAGGGGGTTATGCCTGCGTCGCTTTTTTTGCGCAGAAGACCTGGCTGGGCATAACTCCAGGTATCGATGTCGCGCATGCGGCTCCCTCCAAGCACAATTGGTAGGCTTGCTAAGCCAGTGTTTGCGCAGGCTTTCTACTCCAGCGTACAGTCAGACTTGCTACGCCAGCGTACAGCCAGACTTGTTCCGCCGCGTATGGTTCCGCCCCGTTTCGTTTACAAGGTATCATCGCAAACCGTGCCAGAGACAAGCCATGAATATATAACAAAGTAAATTAACATTAACTATAAAGTTAATTGAATAACGTATATTGACAGATAATAAACTTGGGACGATAATAGGTTTAGGCAAAATGAACTTATTTAATTAACTTACAAATTAATTTAATGGAGGTAATTTTCAGCTATGACGAATCAACCTCGTGCTGAGCACCCAAGACCGCAATTCGTAAGAGACAGTTGGATGAACCTGAACGGCGAGTGGGAATTTGAATTCGACGACGAGCGCATCGGGGGCAGAGAGAAGTGGCATCTCGGAACTAGGAAGCTATCCAAAACGATTCAGGTACCGTTCGCGTTCCAAAGCAAGCTTAGCGGCATCGGCGATAACACGTTTCACGATGTCGTATGGTACCGCAGAGAGCTGGCGATTCCGGATGCTTTTAAGAACAAACGCATCTTGCTGCATTTCGGGGCTGTTGATTATGACGCTTCGGTTTGGGTGAATGGCTCCCTGGTAGCGACGCACGAAGGCGGGCACACGCCGTTTCACGCCGATATTACGGATGCCTTGCAGGACGGAATGAATACGTTGGTCGTCAAGGCGGTCGATTACAGCCAAGAGGTTACGCTGCCGCGGGGCAAGCAGTATTGGCTGAAGGATTCGGCTAGTATTTTTTATACGCGTACGACTGGAATCTGGCAAACGGTTTGGCTGGAGGCTGTTGCATCCGAGGCCTATTTGGATAAAGTGAGAATTACCCCCGACATTGACGAGAAGCAGGTGGAGTTCCAATTTTTCATTGAGAGCGACAACAAGCAAGCTAAACAACAGGTGAAGGTTGAGATTGCTTTTAAAGGCGAGCTTGTTGCGGAAGACACGTATCTGCTGAAAGGCGGTTCGGGTGCGAGAAAGGTTCGTTTGAACGATTTTAACGACCATGGGCTTGGCGGCTGGTGGTCACCGAATAAACCGAATTTGTATGACGTCAAATTTACGCTGCTCACCGATGGCCAGGCTGTGGATGAAGTAACGAGCTACTTCGGTATGCGCAAGGTTTCAATTGAGAATGGCAAGCTGTGTCTGAACAACCGGCCGTTTTTCCTGAAAATGGTACTGGATCAGGGGTATTTCCCGGATGGCAACTTGACACCGCCAAGCGATGAAGCGATCAAGCGGGATGTGGAGTTGACGAAAGCGATGGGCTTTAACGGCGCCCGCAAGCATCAGAAGCTGGAGGACCCCAGATATTTATACTGGTGCGATGTGCTTGGGCTGGTCGTGTGGAGCGAAGCGGCTAACGCATACGAATATTCGGAGAAATATGTCGGACGTTTCACGAAAGAGTGGCAGGCTTCCGTAGAGCGCGACTATAACCATCCTTCCATCATTGCGTGGGTTCCGCTGAATGAAAGCTGGGGCGTGCCGAATATTCAAATCGACAAGCGGCAGCAGCAGCACGCGCTGACGATGTATCATTTGACGAAGTCGCTGGATCCGATGCGTCCGGTCATTTCCAATGACGGCTGGGAAATGGTCCAAACCGACTTGTTCGCGATACACGACTACGAATGGCGCGAAGAGGTACTGCAGGATCGCTACAGCACGGCTGAGAAGGCCGTACACGCCATGCCGGCTAACCGCCGTCTGTCTGTCGAAGGGTTCCCGTATGCCGGCCAGCCGATTCTCGTTACCGAGTTTGGCGGCATCGCTTACAAGAAGAGCGACTGGGAAGGCTGGGGATATTCCGGCGCCGACAATGACGAAGACTATGAGAAAAGGCTGCGCGCCGTTATCCGTCCGCTGCTGAACTCGGGCGTGGTCCAAGGATATTGCTATACGCAATTAACGGATGTGGAGCAGGAAATCAACGGCTTGCTGACGTATGACCGGGAGCCGAAAATTCCGCTAGACGTGATCAAAGCGATTAACGATCGTAAATAAGAGAGGCCGGGGCCATTCAGGGCCCCGGCTTTTTCAAATTAGGAAACAGGCCTCGACGACTTTCCCTTTCCTTATTCATCCGCCTGCTCGACCCAGATCATAGCCTCATTGGAGAGGACCGTTCCCGTGTGGACAGGATCATTCACTTGATAGGCATATTGTGCGGCCGATCTTAGCGGGATACGCCTTGTATTGGGCCGTGAGACGACCGCTTCGGTATAGGTGATCTCGGTTGAACCGTTCAGCGGGACTGCCCATAAGACGAGGGGCTGAGTTACCGGTGCTGTCAGATTCACCGGCACATCGCCTATGCGCAGTGTACCCGGCAGCAGCGTGGTCAGCGGCGAAATCCAATTTTGCACGGTTACGCTGTCCGCGGACAGGTTTCCCGCGTTGGACACCCGGATTCGGAAGTGAACGGGCGATTCGGGCTCCGTAACCGTCGGGGTCGCCGTGATGCCTATCGCGGGCACAGGCTGCAGCAATTGCGTGCTGACGGCATTGGTCAGCACAGAATCCGAGACGGTCTGATCGTCCGGCAGCTTGAACGTGAACAGCACGGCAACCCGTTCCGTCAGCTGCCCTTGATCCGCCGATGAATTGACCGTTACCTGGAAGGTAACGGTCAATCGGCTTTTCGCCGGAAGCGATCCGACATACAGGGAGCTGGTCAGCGGCGAATCCCCCTTCCGGGATGAGGCCGGACAGCCAAATATCGGCGGCGATATTGCCGTCATTCGCAACTGTCACGCCATAAGCCATCCCTGGCAAAACTATGCGAAAGCACCGCCTCCTCAGCATATGAGGCAGACGGTGCTTTCACGGCGAAGCTTGTTATCCCTTGACGGCGCCGATCATGACGCCTTTGACGAAGTACTTTTGCACGAATGGATACAGAATGAGAATCGGCACGGAAGCGACCATAATCGTCGCGTATTTGATCGTTTCTCCGATCTGGAACTGGTCGGCGGCATTTGCCCCCGTTGACATCGCATCGGTATTGTTCGCGATGAGAATTTCCCGCAAGATCAGCTGCAGCGGATACAGCTCGCGATCCTTCAGGAAGATGGAGGCGTAGAACCATCCGTTCCATTTCTCAACGGCATAGTACAGGATCATGACGGCAATGACCGGCATGGAGAGCGGGATGACGATGCGGAACAGAATGACCAAGTGGCCCGCCCCGTCCATTTTGGCTGACTCCTCAAGACTTTCGGGAACGGCCATGAAGGCGGTGCGCATAATGATCAGATTGAAAGTGTTGACGGCGAACGGCAATATCGTAGCCCAGAGAGAGTCAATGAGACCTACGCCCTTCACGACCAGATAAAGCGGGACCAAGCCGCCGCTGAAGAACATCGTCAAGACGACGACAAAGATAAATACGTTGTTCCACATCACATTTTTACGCGAGAGCACATAAGCGCCAAGCGAGGTGACGATCAGGTTCGTGGTGACACCGAATACTAGAATGAACAGCGTATTCTGGTAACCTTGGAGAATAGCCGGATTGGCAAAAACGCTCTTATAAGCTTCGAAGCTGATGCCCAGCGGCTTGTATAGAAACCCTTTGTGCGTAATCAACTGCCCAGCGTCGCTGATGGAAGCGAAGGCGACATAAATGAGCGGATATAAAGTAATGACAACAAGCAGAAGCAATAGAATATGGTTGGTTATCGTAAAGGCTTTGTCGGAGACGCTCGTTTTCATTGCAGTCCCTCCTTTCTTACCATAAGCTGCTTTGGCTTACTTTTTTGCTGATTTTGTTGGCGGCAATAAGCAGGGCCAAGTTGATGACTGAGTTAAACAAGCCGACGGCTGAGGAGTAGCTCCATCCGAATTCGATAAGCCCTTTCCGGTAAACGAAGGAGGAGATGACATCGGCCGTGTCATAGGTGCTCGGATTGTACAGCAAAATAATTTTCTCAAAGCCGACGTTAAGCAAGTTCCCCATCCGCAGAATGAACATAATGGCGATCGTCGGAAGAATGCCCGGCAGCGTAATGTTCCAGATTTGTTGAAGCTTGCTGGCCCCGTCCATTCTCGCAGCTTCATATTGCTCCTGATCGATGCCCATGAGTGCGGCCAAGTAGATGATGGACTCCCAACCGATCTTTTGCCAAATTTCCGATAAAACATAGATGGTCCTGAACATTTCCGGTCTCTGCAAGAACGCGGTATCGCTGACGCCGAAGTAAGTCAGGAAGTTATTAATTAACCCGCCGTTATTCGTAAAATCTTTGATCATCCCGGCGATGACGATAAGCGAAATGAAATAAGGCATGTACGTAACCGTTTGCACAAAACGCTGAAACTTTTTGTTCACCAGTTCGTTAATCAATATCGCCAAAATAATCGGCGCCGGAAACTCAAAGCATAACGTATAGAGCGAGATGATGACCGTATTTTTGAGAATGCGCCAGAAATAATACGAACCGAAAAAGTCTTTGAAGTGATCGAAGCCGACCCATGAGCTGCCCAAAATCCCTTTGGCCGGCGTATATTCCTTGAAGGCAATCAGCGCGCCGTACATCGGCGCATAATGGAAGATGACATAATAGGCGATAACAGGAACCATCATCAAGTACAAATATTTGTTGAGCAGAAAATCGCGTCTAAACCGGACTTGGAACGCAGCTTGTCCCTCTTTGCGCATGATATCTCTCCTTTCGCCTGGTTAGTAAAAACGGGGAGAGCGGCTGCCCTCCCCCCTGGCGTGTTATCTATCTTTTGTTGAAGCGGTCCAGCGATGCTTTCTTGATTTCGAGCGCGCGGCTCAGCTTAACGGACTTGAATTTCTCTTGGTACTTCTCGAAGGAATCGACAGGCTCGGTGCCCAAAATAATTTTGACCGTCATTTCATCGACCAGCGTGTTCAGATCCGTCATGATTTTGGCGAGCTCGGTGCTTTCTTCCGGTGTCGCTGTGATTGGCGGCAATTTGTATTTGTCGACGTTCGTTTTCGACCAGGTCGTAACGGCGTCGCGCTGCGTTTGCAGAGCCAAATATTGCTCGACGTAACGCTTATCTTGAACGAAAGGACCGTTGTAGTTACCGCGAACGTACAGGGAGAGCGCTTGTGCCGGAGCCAATTTATCCGGATTCTTCATTACAAGGTCCGTATATTTCGGATATCCGTTTTCCATTTTGTACGAAACGCCTTCAGTTCCGAAGTTGAAATAATTATGTCCTGCTTCGGAGTAGCCGTAGTCAAGCATCTTGGCAGCAACCTCCACATTTTTGGAGTTTGCCGTAATGGCGACCATACCGCCCGGCGAGAAGGCAGGATCTTTCTGGCCGTACATCGCAATGTCGCCTTTTTTGAGCACCGGATACGGCGCTGCGACCAGCACGCCTTTCGGATCTTTCGCCGAGATGAGCGGCTGCCATTTGCCGATACCGCCGCCGGCATTATTGACGGTTGCGCCTGTTGCGCCGGAAGCAATGTTGGCGTCTAAGGCTTTGCCGTCTGTCGTTGCAAAGTTTTTATCGATCAGCCCTTCTTCATACCATTTGTGCATGGTAGCGAGGAAATCTTTATAGCCTTTTTCAGCTGGACCGAATTTGATCGTGCCGTTATCAATGAAGAAATCGCGGGTTACGCCGTATGCGCCGGCAAAAGCGCCGTTGCCCAGCTCATTGAAAGGTCTTGGTACAGAGATGACAGAGAACGCGGCCGTAGCGCCTTTCTTCTCTTTGAACGTTTTGAGTGTCGTATACCAATCGTCAATCGTTTCCGGCATCGGCAGACCAAGCTCATCAAGCCAATCTTTCCGAAGGATCGGGCCTTGGTACACACGCAGATAATCGTCGCCGCGAATGAACGGGAAGGAGTAGTAGCTTCCGTTATCGGTTTTTACCTGCTTATCGATTTCGGGATGTTCTTTGAGATACTTTTTCAAGTTGGGCGCAAATTTATCGATCGTATCGTTAAGTTTCAGAATATAACCGTCTTTGATCGCTTTCTCTGGTCCGCCTGGGAAAGCCCCTTGCCAGTCAAATTCGATCATGTCAGGGAGATCGCCCGATGCCAACAGAACGTTCAATGCTTGCGATCCTTGGTTGGTAGGAGGAGCCAGGAATTTCAACGGAACGCCGGTCTTTTTCTGCCATTCTTGGAAGAACGGAACGTCTGCGTGAGCAGCCTTCACCCCGGTTAAGTTGCCGGGAAGCTCGCCCCAGTACGTTAATGGTTTGTCTTGTTTAAGCGGATACGTAACCGCACTGCCAGCCGGCGCCGCCGAACTTCCGGCCGTTGCCTTGGGTGCTTCGCTGGAACTGGTAGACGGCGTGTTCGATGTAGAACAAGCGACGGTCAAGCTTCCCATTAACGTCGTTGCGACAAGCACAGTGAACATTTTTTTTCTGTTTTTTTGCATACTAGACCTCCTAAGCGTTTTTCGATTGAAAAACCGGAATTGAAAGCGTTACCGAGTTTTTCGCTGACATAAACCGTTAAGCCGATGCGGGTAGAGGTGCTTATGTGGTACACCTTCACTATATGATAACGCTTACATTCAAAGCTATCTGCAAAAGGTCCAAATGCATCTCGAATTGTTGTGAAATGCTCTACAAAATGTCCAATGTTATCTTCAAAATAGCCAAAATGGGGCGAAACGAGCCTGAAATAGGACGTTTCGACGGGCAAACCTTCCGTCTGGCCGGGTTTGTTCATGAAGAAAGGAAGCTGAAAGGGCAGCCGAGCGGCTGCCCTTTTCGTTATTTCTGTATAAGCTCCTTGTATTTCCCGGGGGTAATACCTTCTACTTTCTTAAACACGCGGATGAAGGCGTTAATATCGTTGAAGCCGACCCCGTTGGCGGCGTCGCCAACCGATTGTTCCTGTTTGCCAAGCAATTGCTTCGACTTGTCGATCCGCACTTTGTTAATGCGGTCGAGCAGCCCTTCGCCTGCATAATCCTTGAACAGCTTCGACAAATACGTGGCCTTGCGGTCAAAATGAGTGCCGATCATCGAGACATTCAAATTGGCGTCGGAATAATTATCTTCAATGAACGTGGAAATCTCTTCAACGAGCTGCTGCAGCGCCTTCTGCCGCTGTTGAGACATGGTGGCCTGCCGCTTCGCCGAGGTGTATTCGCAGATGCCGGCCAGCATTTCGTTCAATTGCCGGTGCATGTCTTCCAACGTTTTGCTGTTGAGCAGCCGGTCGATAAGCTTCGGATTCCGGGTGAAAATGCTTTCCTGCATGTCGCCGGTTTCACTGATGCTCTTCATCATCGTCGTAATCAGGCACAGCATCAGGCATTTGGTCAAAGAAACGGAAATGCCGCGAACCTCGAAATTTTTGGTCATAATGTCGGCCAGGATCGTTTGCGATTCTTCCAATTCGCCTGACTTCAGCGCGTACAGGAATTGCTGCTCGACCTGCATCGGATAATAATAGCCGGAAACGGGCTCGCAGGCCCTGTTGGCCTGCAAATCGTCGTAAGCCAGGATTTCCCTTCCGCCCATAACGAGCTTATAAGCCATCGAATCCAGAGCTTCCCGGAAGGCTTGGGGCACGTTTGCGATCTGTCCGTGAACGCTGGAAATCGAGATCGTGAGGTGAATGTCGTAAGTCGCCGACAGAAAATTTTGCGTCTCCTCGGCGATGCGCAGCAGCTCTTCTTTGGCGCTTTCACCCTCATCACTCGTTATATTGACCAGACAGGCCACAGAATCGTCAATTTCCGTCGCATAGCCCCGATGCCGCTTGGAGAGCAGCTCTTCTACGACATTCATAATAATGAATTGCAGCAGCTTCCATTTGTCCTCATCGGACTTATGCGTGATGCGGCTGAAGAAGGGAGCGTGCTTATCGACAACGAACAGCATGACGGCAAATTCGTTGCGGTCCAGCTTCATATCGAAGGCGGTCAAAGCCTCGAAGATCGGAATATGCCGGTCGTGTTTGCCCTTGAGCAGCTTTTCGATGAAGTGGGAGCGGACCATGTGGCGCTGCTGTTCGATTATGGTCTTGAAATCGGCGATTTCGAGCAGCGTGTTGTCAACCGCTTCCTGAATGAAGTGAAACTCATTGTACCTCTGGCCGGAGGCCATCGCCTCCTTTTTGGAGAAAGCATGCACCAGACGTCTGACCGGGTTATAGTTTCTGCGCAGAAAAAATATCGTCAAGATACCGCCGCCAAGCAGCGAGATCGCCATGCTCATATAAGTCAAGTTGCGGATATGCGAAGCTTTCTGCCAATAAACCGTGCTGGGCATGATCGATACATACTTCAGCTTCGACATTGGCGACTGAATGGTGAAAATCTCATATTTCTCGCCGTCCGAGCCGGTGTAATAGAGATTGGTGGCTTCCGTCAATTGGTCATAAGGGAAATCGGCGGGAAGCAGGCCGGTCGAGTTGGATGCCAGCACTTGGTTTTCATTATTTAAAATAAGCACGTGGCCCTTATTAAAGATTTCCATATTTTGAATGGCGCCAAGGATGCGGGATTGATCGATCATGATGACATTGGTAGCGAGTGGCTGATTATGCTCGACGGCATAAGTGCTGACGTAAGCGACTGACTTGCGCAGCTTATTGTCGTCGCCGATCCGGTACATCGGGATGAAGCCTTTGAAATTAGGGCGTGTCATAATTTCTTGCCATGCGGAGAAGGGGAATTCGTCACTCATATGCAAAGTCTGGTAGGCAAATGCGCTAGAACGAACGGTAGTGGGCAGGATAACGGATTGATCTTTGTACAAATAAACATAGAACGAATCGATTAACGGATAAGAGGTTTTGTACAGGGAAAGATTACGGGCAATTTGCGAGATATCATAAAGATACTCTTTGGGAAATGCTTCATACTTGTTGGAATACAGCAGTTCCTGCATGTTCACGTTCCAAGTGAGCTCGAAATTCAATTGCTCCATCGCTTTGAATTGGTTGTCCATCACTTCGCGCACTTGCTTCAACAGGGAATCGTTCGCTTGCTGAATTTCTTCCTTTAACGTTTTGCTCGATTCCACATACAATAGTAAGCCGATAGCAATGGGTAAAAGGAGAATGACGATATAGGAGATCATCCACGTCAGAACAATACTTTGTCCATTAAAGATGATTTTATTCTTCATGATTAGCAATCCCCTCACATCAAGAGTCGATTAGGATTAGGAGCTCTAAGGCGATGCTATGAATGCGCTCTCATTTCATTGTATTTCCTTTCTATCGTCTGCGTCAACGATAGAAAAGAACCATTTTTTATCGGGCTTCCTCCACGGGCTTGAACCGGTTCTTGCCGAAGAAGAAATAGAAGAAATACGAGATGACCGAGTAGACGACGGCCGTAATGCAGAAGGCGTAGGCATAGCCGTAATAAGACCCGAACCGTTCGACGAGGCCTGTACTGACAGGTGCCGCGAGAAACCAGCCCAGGTTGAAGACCGCTTCTCCCGAAGAGGAAGCGAGCCCGCGCAGCGAGCGGTCGACATAGCTCATCTTGACGGAATTGTAGAAAGGGTTCGCTGCGTTCATCAGCGCCTGGCGGAACAAGTAGCCGCCCGACGATAAGTAGAAGTTGGCCGAGAATGCCGTTATAAGCAGGAACGGGATCGAGCATAGCTGCAGATACACCACGGACTTGACTTCCCCGAAGCGCCTGGCGATCATCGGACCGATGAGAAAGGCTACGGCGGTTGCGCCTTGTCCGAGGGCGACGACCAGGCCGATCGCCGACTTCGAAGCTTGGAAACGGTCTTCGAAATAGACGTTCAAATAAGGAACTATCATGCCTCCGCCGATAGAGGAGAGCAGGCCCAGCAAGCAGAAAATGGCGATGACTTGCAGAGATGACCGGTGAGCGCGCCAAGACGCCTTGATGCTGATCGATTCGGTACGCGGCTGCGATTCAACCTCGCTCGGCTCGAACAGCGCGACAGGGATAATGCCGAGCGCAGCGATGCAGACACCGGTCATCAAGGTGAAACGCAGGCTTACGATCGGCTCCAAGTTCATTACGTATTGAAAAAAATCGCACAGCACGCCGCCCAAGGCGATGCCGACGACATTCGCAATCATAACCAGCGCCATGTTGAAGCTGAACAGATGAACACGCTGCTGCGGCGTGGAGTTGTTGGCCATGAACGGCAGAATCGTCGCCGATACGACGGCCAGCGCCATACCGCCGAAGAAGGAGGAGACCAGCATGCCGCCTTGCGCTTCAATGAGCGATCTCGCCGTAAGCGCGGCAATGGTCAGTACGAGTCCGGTTGTGATGACGCGCTTCGGCCCGAACCGGTCGTTCATGATGCCGGCCGGAATCAGAATAAGGGCTGCGGCCAGCGAGGTCATGCCGACGATGCTGCCGACCGTCGTCTGCCCGTAGCCGAGACTTTTGACGTATAGATTATAAACGAGTCCAAACATGCCTAATCCTAAATTCCAAACGAAGTTAAACCAAAAAAACAGCATAATATTTCGGCTGTAACCTTGAAACTGTGACTTCCATTCATGAAGCAAATTTGCCATGCAAGTTTCCTGCCTTTGCAAGTGTGTCTAATTTGTAGCCGCCCTTCTCATTTTACCACTGGTAAATAAATTTGAACACGGGAAAGACTTGATATTCCAAGGGATCTGTATAATAATAAGTAGTCTAATCTACGAAACAGGGAGAAGCTATTCAAATGTCTACACCAACGAGTACCATAACGGAAGAACAACAGAAACCGGAAGTCGAACAAATTGAGATCTGGAAATGTAAAGAGGCGGATTGTAAAGCATGGGTTCGCAAAGAATTCGTTACGGAAGCTTTACCGACTTGTCCTCTATGCAAAAATCCGATGATTCGCAGCTACAAGCACGTACCTGTGACGGCGAAAAAAGGGAATAAAAAGTTTCTGGTTGGCAAAAAGCGTTTCTAAATGACTATGACGGAAAATTCAAAGACCAAAGCATCTTCGGCCACGCAAGAAGAGTGATGCTTTCGGTCTTTTTTTTTTGTCAAGATTAGCCATAGACAAGCATACGATGGATAGGGGGGGACTGCCGATGAAGTGGCCGGACGTGAACGTAAGCAATGATACGAGAAGAATGCTGGATAAGCTGATCGAGAAGAAGCGCGACTGGGACAAGCTGAAGAAAACGCAGTGGTTCTTCGTTCTCCTGACCGGCGGCATCATTTTTTATTTCATCGTCAACTTCTATCACAAGGTGTTAGTGGTTTCCGGAGGCAATGCAATTGCCATTCTGGATCACCTAACCTCGAACAAAGTATTGTCCGGTTCGCTAGTGGCAGGAATCTCCTTATTCATGTTTACTAGAAATCGCGTGGCGCGTATTGAGAAAGCGAAAGGCAAATACGAGGATCTCAGGAAAGAAGCGGTCGAGCGTCTGGACGCCGATTGGTTAAGGGATGTGAAGTCCGAGGATCGGGATAAGATCTCTAGCTTTATGGACCAAGAATATGATATTAATATTGTGTACAAGAGTTGAAACGCCACTAGCAGATTGCGCGAGCGATGGCGATGGTGATAGCGTGAAATAGATGAGAGAGGCGTTGCAGCGGGATGAGGTATGAATGTCGTTATATCCGGGCGGTTGAGAACATAAGTTGGGGGAATATTCCAAGCGGGAGGCTGGTGGAGGTTGTGACCGGCGGCCGGCCCCGGCTGGAGACTCGCTTCCGAGCCTGCTGGACGACGGATGCACTGCATGTCCGGTTCGAATGCGAGGATGATCATGTCGTGGCAACGATGGTGCGGCGGGACGATCCGATCTATGAAGAAGACGTCGTAGAAGTGTTCCTGGATCCGAAAGGCACGGGGCGGGAGTATTACGAGTTCGAGCTGAGCCCCCGGGGCGTGGAGTTCGATGCGTTGATTCGCAACGATTTGGAAGGGCGGATCGAAGCCGATATTGCTTGGGACGCCCAAGGGCTGCACACCTCGGTAAGCGACGCGGCGGATGGGTGGCGGCATTATGAGCTGCAGATCCCGTTTGCGGATTTGCTTGAAGGCTCCCCTCTCCCTGGTACCGATTGGGGCTGGAACGTGTACCGGATCGACGACGACGTCGAAGGGAACCGGCATTATTGGGCTTGGTCGCCGACCGGCAAAGTGAATTTCCACATCCCGCAGCGGTTCGGGACGCTGGTGTTCGTGAAGGCATAGAGAAAGGCTGTCTGCGGGTCTGGAGCGACCTGGCGGACAGCCTTTTGCTTTGCAGGAAAGAGTATGATCCTATTGCCGGGTGGCTTAGACGGTCATCAGTACGTCCCGCACATGCTCCCAGGCCCAATCCAGCTCCTCCTTCGTAATCGTCAAAGGGGGAGCGAGCCGAATAATGTGCTCATGCGTCTCCTTGCACAATAAGCCCTTCTCCTTCAACCGCTCGCAGAACGGGCGGGCCGGAACCGTAAGGTCGATGCCGATGAAGAGGCCGCGGCCCCGGATCTCGGCGATGTGGGGCGCCTTTATTTCCTGAAGCCGTTTCAGGAAATACGCCCCAAGCTCATCCGAGCGCTCCGCGAGCCGCTCGTTCTCGAGCACCTCCATCGCCGCGATGGCGACGGCGCAGCCGAGCGGGTTCCCCCCGAAGGTGGAGCCGTGGGAACCGGGCTCGAACACCGCCAGCACCTCGCGGTCACCGGCCACCGCCGAGATCGGAAACACACCGCCGCCGAGGGCTTTGCCCATAATGTACAGGTCCGGCGTGACGCCTTCCCAGTCCGTAGCGAAGCGGCGGCCCGTGCGGCCGAATCCCGTCTGGATTTCGTCCGCGGCGAACAGCACCCGATTCGCGCTGCACAGCTCATAGCACTCCCGCAGGTAGCCGTCCCGCGGGATCACAATGCCGGCTTCGCCTTGAATCGGCTCGAACAAGAAGCCGGCCGTGTTCGGCCCGATCGCCGCGCGAAGCGCCTCCACATCCCCGTAAGGGATGATGCGGAAGCCCGGCGTGAACGGCCCGAAGCCGCGCTTATATTCCGGCGAGGACGAGAAGGAGGTGACGGTCACCGTCCGGCCGTGGAAATTACCTTCGCAGACGATGATTTCCGCTTGATCGGCGGGGATGCCTTTCACGTCGTAGCCCCATCGGCGGATCGCCTTCACAGCCGTTTCCACCGCTTCCGCGCCGGTGTTCATCGGCAAAATCATCGGTTTATTCGTATAAGCCGCCAGCTTTTCATAAAACGCCCCGAGCGTCTCGCTGTGGAAAGCGCGGGAGGTCAGCGTGACTTTCTCCGCCTGCTCATGCAGCGCCCGTATAATATGCGGATGCCGGTGTCCTTGATTGAGCGCCGAATATGCGCTTAGCATATCCATATAGCGGTTGCCGGCGGGATCTTCCACCCATACCCCTTCCGCTTTCGAGATGACGATCGGCAGCGGATGGTAGTTATGAGCGCCGTATTTTTCTGTTTGTGCAATAATCATTGAACTTTGCTTATCCATTAGTATTCCTCCTCGGAGTTCAACCTGGCCAAACGATCAGTGACAACTACATTGTCGCATATAGCGGGCTTGTAATCCATTGTATTCGCAGCCGGCCGGCATTGCGACCTACATTCCTCGGCGGCATCCTCATAATCGGGCGACGGCATGAGCGAAATGTCCTTTGCGTTTGCGCGCTTGCCTGCATATATAAGTACTGAGCGATAGTCTGTGCTACAAGTTTTCACGAAATGGGCCAAGTTCAATCATGGTAATGGGCAGATTGGGACATAGTATGGGGAGATACGGCTTCACTCATGCTAAGAAGGGATGTTTCATGTCAAATAAATTTATTACAAGGCGTGTCACATATTGCAGGATTGTACCCTTGTGAAAGCGAATTCTTCAATTGAAACATCTACATCGAGCAGTTACTTTATTGACAAAAAGGAACGGTGTGTACGATGACTTATCGCATTGAGAAAGATTTTCTAGGTGAGAAGCAAGTTCCGGTGGACGCTTATTACGGGATTCAAACGATGCGGGCGCTGGAAAATTTCCCGATTACAGGCGTGAAGATCCACGCCGAGCTGATAACCGCATTGGCGGAGGTCAAACGGGCGGCCGCGCTGGCGAATATGGAGACCCATATGCTGCCCAAAAAAATCGGCGAGCAGTTGGTGAAAGCAGCGGAAGAAGTAAGAGAAGGTAAACTGCTGGAGCAGTTCATCGTAGATTCCATTCAGGGCGGTGCAGGAACGTCCATCAATATGAATATGAACGAAGTATTGGCGAACCGGGCGCTCGAGCTGATGGGTGAGCAGAAGGGCAGCTATTTCCACTGCAATCCGAACAATCATGTCAATATGTCGCAATCGACGAACGACGTCATCCCGACGGCGATCAAAATCGCCGCTTATCGCCTGTCACAGCAGCTGCTCGAGACGATGAGCTCGCTGCAGGCCGCTTTCGCCCGGAAGGAGAAGGAGTTCGACGATGTGATCAAGATGGGAAGAACGCATCTGCAAGATGCCGTTCCGATTCGCCTCGGGCAGGAATTCGGCGCTTATTCGCGCGTCTTGCAGCGGGATATTAACCGGATTCGTCAAGCGTCCCAAGGGTTGTTGACGGTGAACATGGGGGCGACGGCGGTCGGTACAGGACTGAACGCGAAGCCGGAATATGTGGACCGCGTTATGTTCCACCTGAAGGATCAATGCGGCATCCCGATCCAGAATGCCGAGCATCTCGTTGACGGCACCCAGAACATGGATGCCTACACGGAGCTCTCGGCGTCCTTGAAAGTTTGCGCGGTGAACTTGTCCAAAATATGCAACGATATCCGCCTGATGGCGTCCGGTCCGCGCGCAGGGCTTGGCGAACTGAAGCTGCCGCCTCGGCAGCCGGGATCGTCCATCATGCCGGGGAAAGTGAATCCGGTCATGCCGGAGGTGGTTAACCAGGTCGCATTCCAAGTGATCGGGAACGATCATACGATTTGCTTGGCTTGCGAAGCGGGACAGTTCGAGCTGAACGTCATGGGACCCGTTCTTGCGTTCAACCTGCTGCAATCGCTGAAAATATTGCGTAACGCGGCGGATGTCTTCGAGCGCTTCGCGATCGAAGGCTTGGAAGCCGACCGCGAGCGGTGCCGCACCTTCGTGGAGCAGAGCTTCGGCATTGTGACGGCTCTGAACCCGCACCTCGGCTACGAAGTGGCCGCGCAGCTGGTCAAAGAGGCGGTGCGCACGGGAATGACGCTCAAGGAGCTGATTCTCGAGCGCGGACTGTTGACACCTGAGGAGATCGAAGAAATCCTCAACCCGATCCAGATGACGACGCCGGGCATCGCCGGCGAGCGATTGCTCCAGCCTGCCGACTAGCAGGCGGTACAAGGCGAACGCCCCCTGCTCATCACAAGATGAACAGGGGGCGTTCGTTTATGATAAAGGCTCGAAGAACGTAATCCGGTTCCCGAACGGATCGGTAACGGAGACTTCCTTGGTTTTCCACGGGCTTTGTTCCAGGCCGGGACGCAAATATTTATACTTTTTATCGGTCAGACTCTGATGAAAAGCTTCGATGCCGGTTATTTCTACGCGAATCGCAGATCCCGGACTACAATCTCCATAATGCTCGGATAAGTGGAGGCGCAGATCCCCGAGGCTGACTTGCAGATACAGCGGCATATCGCTCTCGAAGCTGTGCTCCCAATCGAGCGTGAACCCCAAATAATCCACGTAAAACTCCCTGGCCTTGTGCTCATCGAATATCCGAAAAATCGGTGTTATGCTTACCGTTTTCATCCTGTGCACCTCCTCCTTATCTTCGGTTGGCCTGCAGCTTCGATCCTGCAACACCATTGATCAACATATAGAAAGTTACATAGACCACAAGAACGACTAAACCGGCCAATGCGGAGAAGAGGAGATCCTCCTTATTCAAGCTGTCGCGGATAACCTCGAAGATTCTCAAGTTCATCAGGGCGTCCCACGAATTCAATTGATATTGTCTGCCGAGAAGGATGCCGTACCCGCTGAGCAGGGAGACAACGACAACCAATAGCCATGACCATGCGCGGCCAATATGTTTCCGGACGATTGTTTGGATCATGTACATGGAACTGCTTCCGAGCATGAATCCGTTCCAAGCGAACAGGAAGACGATGAAGAAATCGTGCCAATACGGAGCCAAGAACAATTCGTTGTGCACGTATGTATCCTTCAGAATCGTCAAGTGGATGAAATCCGTCAAGATGTATGGCGCGTTGGGCAGAAACAGCAGCCAGGCAAGTCCCAGAAGGAAGATAAGCGTTTTCTCCAAAACCGTTGTTCGGCCTGTATGTACCCAATAAGCGCCCAATGCGAACAGATTCGGCAGCCAGCCCAGAAATAGATTCCAGAGGAGGAATTCGTAATACGTCTGGTTTTTGAAAAGCAGGTAAACGGCAATCGTCACGAGCGAAAGCACGACAAGCATAAGCTGCGTGTACCATAGATTCAATGTTCTCATTGGGGCTCCTAATAGCGTGGCATAGGTTATATCCATATTTTAACTTGGAATGTCTTCCGCAACAAGCCGAAAAACCCGCATTCCATAAGGTCTGCGAGTCCGCTCTTCCTGTTGGCTGCCCTTATAAAATTTGCTCGCCCAGCAAGGAGGAAATCAGCCCGACAGCCAGTTGGGACGTTTTGTTGTTGTCGTCGAGCAGCGGATTGACCTCAACGAATTCGGCCGATGTCACGATGCCGGCTTCATGCAGCATTTCCACAGCCAGATGGGCTTCGCGGAAATGGAGTCCGCCCTTGACCGTCGTGCCGGTGCCGGGCGCTTCCAGGGGGTCGAGCGAGTCGACGTCGAAGCTGAGGTGAACGCCGTCGGTTTTGGCGCTGATGTAATCGATCGCATCCTGCATGACGGCCGCCATCCCCCTGCGATCAATATCATACATCGTATAGCATTTGATGCCGAGCGAACGAATCAGCTTCTTCTCGCCTTCGTCGAGCGAGCGGCAGCCGATCAGGACGATATGCTCCGGCTTCACTCGCGGATGATCGCCCATGATGGCCGTTAACAGAGGATGCCCCATTCCGATGCTGACCGCCAGCGACATCCCGTGAATGTTGCCCGAGGGACTGGTGTCCGCCGTGTTCAAGTCGGAATGCGCGTCGATCCAGATGACGCCCAGGTTCTTATAGTGAGCGGATAGTCCGGCCAATGTGCCGATGGCGATGCAGTGATCGCCGCCGAGAACAAGCGGGAAGCGCCCCTGCCCGGCAGCCTTGGAAACCTCCGCGGCCAGAAGCTTGTTGACTTCGATGACCTCCGCCAGAAACTTCAAATTTTTCGTATCGGCATCAGGAGGCAGTGGTGTTGCCTTATCGTCCGGCAGCCGGATCTCCGCCACATGCTCAGCGGTAATCTCTATTTGTTGCAATCCTTGCAATAACCCTGCCTGCAGGATCGCCTCGGGTCCTTTGCGAGCCCCACGGAGGCCTGCTCCAAGATCAAATGGCACGCTAATCGCAGCGATTGTCGGTTTGGTACTCATACGATCAACTCCTCTTGTTTGGATGGGGTTGCAATGTCTAACATTCCCAAATTCGCCGGAACCATGCTCGGGCTCGCTGCGAATTTGCCCCAGGTTGAGTCTGAATAGGTTGTTTCTTTACTATATGAAAAAAGAACCTTCTTTTCCACTGCTCGCGAGCGGTTAAAGAAGGTTTCTTTCTCTATCTATCGGGTATCAGGTGTTCATGTGTTAGGTTAAAACGCCCAGTTGCCCTTGCGGAAAATAGGCTCGATGCGGCCGTCCGCATATTCGCCGTCAATGTCCATCTCGGCAGATCCGATCATGAAGTCAACATGGATCAGGCTGTCGTTGAGCCCGGCTTGCAGCTGCTCCGCCTTGGTCATAGCGGTGCCGCCTTCGATGCAGGTCGGGAACGCTCTGCCCAAAGCCAGGTGGTTCGAAGCATTCTCGTCATAGAGCGTGTTGAAGAAAATCAGGTTCGAATTGGAGATCGGGGAATCGTGCGGCACGAGGGCGATTTCACCCAGGTGGCGGGCGCCTTCGTCCATCTCCAGCAGCGCCTTCAAAGACTCGTAGCCGACTTCGGCTTGGTAGTCGACGACGCGTCCATTCTCGAAGGTGAGGGAGAAACGGTCGATCAAGTTCCCTTGATAGCTCAGCGGTTTCGTGCTGCAAACCGTTCCCGACGTTCCAGCGCGATTGGGCGAAATAAACACTTCTTCGGTCGGTATGTTCGGGTTGAATTCGAAGCCGCCTGTCCCGTTGGTGGCGGCACCTCCGCGCCAGATGTGGTTGGCCGGCAATTGAACGGTAAGCTCGGTTCCCGGAGCCCGGTAATGAATCTTGTGAAACTGCTTCGCATTGAGCTGTTCTCTCTTGCTGCGCAGTACAGCGTTATGGTTAAGCCACGTCTCAACAGGGTTGTCTTGATCCGCGCGGGTAGCTTTGAAAATAGCATCCCACAGCGCCTGCACTGCCTCGGTCTCTTCGAGCTGAGGGAACACTTTGCGGGCCCGGGCCGGGGACGGTGCGGCGACGATCGACCAGGTCATGAAATAGGAGGACATGCTTTCTCGCCATTTCACGAGCAGCGGTCCGCCTGCTTTGGAATAGGCGGCGATGCGTGCTGGATCGGCATCCTTGAGCAGCTCGGGATCGTCGGCGTCGATCCACAGATAGGCGCCTCCCTTATCCGCCAGTTCATTCAGCGCTTGCGCCCGCCATGCCGGATATTCGTTGAACGAATCGTCCGGGGCGTGCTTATATTTAATTTGTGTGCAGATTTCATCCTGCCATTCGATATGTACATGCTTGGCGCCGGCGTCATAAGCTTTGCGCGAGATGAGGCGCACAAGCTCCGGCTGAAGAATGGGTGCGTTGACCCAGAGCGTCTGTCCTGGCTGAATATTCAGACCGACATGGACAATCAGCTCCGCATATTTCTCAAGATTGGTTGCAAAGGTCATAGAAATCCTCCTCTTTCTTCATCTTGCTAGCAAGTTTATCCTGCCCCATGTCAACTGTCAAATAATTTTTACCGTCTATTTTTTATGAAAGAGCTTGGGGTCGTCCCCTGCCATTTGCGGAATTGATTCATGAAATGATTGTAATTCTGGAAGCCGACATCGTAGCATACCTCCGAGGCGCTGCGCTGCGTATGCTCGAGCAGGAGAGCCGCTTGTTGAACCCGCATCCGGTTCAGGGTGTCGATGATGGAGTAGCCCGTACTGTCTTTGAACAGATGGGCAAGCCGTGATGGCGAGAGTCCGACGTGCTCGGCAAGCTCCTTGATCCGCACGGACTCCCGCATCATTTGTGAGAGCAGATGGAGGACCTCCTCGATGCGGGGATCCATTGTGCGGCTCCATTTCTGCGCCATGATCAGCACAATTTCCCGTAATGAGCAGCAGATCAGTTCAAACCAATAATCGCCGCGCTCCCTGGAATCATTCAATATCCGTATGAATGCCTGATGAATGCGCTCACGGAGCGAATCGCTCTCTACCGTCAGCAGCAGCAGATTCTCCTGCGGCAGGAGATTCGTTTCGGTGAGCACAGGCGGGAAGTGAGCCCAGACGAAATGCCAGACGTGCCCCTTGCGCGTTCCGTAGTGCTGCGGCGTTCCCGGAGCGAGCAGCGTAAGGTCGCCCGCCCGGCAGACGTGCTCGCGGCCGTCTTGCATGAAGTAGCCTTCTCCCTCCAGGGTGAAGCACAAGAGCCAGTCCGCACGCCCCTCCGGGCGGATCGTAACATAGGCGTCGTTTTCCTTGAACTGTCCGGCCAGGAACGTTTTGTCGTCAATACTCATGCGTTAGGCTCCTTTCGTCTCTGGATTGATCCTATCGACAGTATAACAGCAACAGCAGAATTGTAGGAGTAATTAGCAACATTCTTACTTCTATGACATGGTTGTTTCCGGTATGCTGAAAGCAAGAAAGATCAAGTGAAACATGGAGGAGAGACACGATGTCTAAGACACTATTGAAACTGACGGAAGAGCAAAAGCAGCATTTTGAGAAGGAAGGCTATCTGATTGTCAAAGGCTTGTTCTCGCCGGAAGAACTGGCTGATATCGACGCTACGTTCGAAGAAATCAGCCGGCATACGGTGCCTGGGCATTTCGAGCCCGACTGGGAGGCGGACGGCTCAGATCCGTTGAGGCGCTACCCGCGGGTTATGCATCCGCACCGGTTTAACGAGACGGCGAAGAAATATATGATCCACCCGCCGGTCATGCAGGTGCTAGCCGATTTGTATGAGGAGGAGGCACTGGCTGCGCAGAGCATGTTTTACTTCAAACCGCCCGGTTCGAGGGGGCAGGCGCTGCATCAGGACAACTTCTATCTGCAAGTTGAGCCCGGCAATTGTATCGCCGCGTGGACGGCCATCGATGCCGCCGACGAGGAGAACGGGGGACTGCTCGTCGTTCCCAAAACGAATACGCTGGCGCTATCCTGCCCGGACCTCGCCGACAGCAAGGAATCGTTCACGACGCATTACGTGAAGCCGCCCAAAGACGAGAAGGCGATGCCTGTCGTTATGGAGAGAGGCGACGTGCTCTTCTTTAACGGGAACCTGATTCACGGTTCCTACCGCAATAAGACGAAGGACCGGTTCCGCAGGGCGTTCATCTGCCATTATGCGAACGAGTCGGCGACCCACATCAGCAACTATTACAGGCCGCTCTACCGTCAGAACGGGGAGCCTGTCGATCTCGATGTCAATCCGAGCGGCGGCCCGTGCGGTGACGAGTTCGAGGTCGTTTATCCGCATTAAAAAGTTTCAAGGACTGGTTCTCTGCCGGATGGCGGGAAGCAGTCCTTTTTTCTTTTGGAGCGGGCACGGGGGGAGGGCGCGGCTTGCAGAGTTGGATGATCTGCTAGGAGCTCGCGTGTAACCCCAGGTCAAAGGAGTGCGGTAACAGTCAGGATCCAGGTGGCGATCCTGGCCCAAGGAGTGCGTAACAGAAATTTCTCCTGTTAATTTCGCGGAATGGAGCCGATGCGAGCAGGATAACAGGATAATCTCCTGTAATTCAGAGTAAAAGCGCCGCAAGAGGGTGTTCTTCGCTTTTTTAACGGGAGTAATTCCTGTTATCGGTCTCACATGGTATCCCGCTCACACGCCGATTGGGCAGTGGAATACCGGGAGTAATTCCATTCGTCCAATTCACGCGTGACCCAGCTCAAACGCTGTAATTTGAGATGCTTTTTATAGTTCGCACGATAAAGGTATGGAAAAATTGCAATTGTTCACAATAGGGGAGGGGTGATTGAATTCATGATGCAAGGATGGATAGCCATCTGCATGCTTCTGTTGCAGCAAACTTTTGCACCGGACCAAGCGATGAAAGGCGAGAAAACCGAGCTTCAAGCGAATATTCAGCGTGAGGCCTATATGCTCGATTATGTGAATTTGCCGATAATCGATACCGAGCAACTGAACCGTCTCATGACCGAAATAGAGAAGAAATCGTACCGGAAACCCGTCAACGCCACAATTAACGATTCAGGCAGTATAGTGAAGGAGGTCCCGGGCGCAAGATTGAACCGGAAGGCGTTCGTGGAGCGGTTCTATGAGCATTTCTACCGGAGCGGACCGATGACCTTCGAAGTGCCGGTTACACCGGTGTATCCCAAGGTTGACAGCGAGTTGATGGCGAGCATTCGTGCACATCCGATCGGCTATTATGTCACGTATTTTAATTCGAACAACAAGCACCGTTATACCAATATTAAGCTGGCGACACAAGCCATCAATAATCATGTCGTTCTTCCGGGCGAAACGTTCTCTTTCAACGGCGTCGTTGGCGTTCGTACGCGCAGCAGGGGCTATATGCCCGCCAAGGTGATTGTCAGGGGAGAATTCTCCGAAGGCATCGGGGGAGGCATTTGCCAAATATCCTCCACGTTGTTTAATGCAGCGGACCGGGCGGGACTTACGATCCTGGAAAGATACTCGCACAGCCGCTCCGTGCCGTATGTGCCTGCGGGCAGGGATGCTACGGTCAACTGGGGCGGGCCGGATTTCAGCTTCAAGAACGACTACAACCAGCCGATCCTTATTAGAGCACAAGCGCTGCCAGGGCGCATATACGTCACCATCTACTCGTCTGAAAACATCCAGCATAAGCCGCGGCACGTACCTGGCGCATCCAAGCTGCTGCCGGAAGAAATATCTGCAGGCACGGATGTCGGCAAATCCGTTCCGTAACGTAGAGCCTCGGGTCCATGTATGTGGATTCGGGGCTTTTAGTATTCGGGAAGGAGGTCAATATATGCATATTTCATAAAATTATAGCAAAAAATCACAAGACTTCAGTGACGGCTTGGCTTACAATAGAAGGCAGAATCTTCAGGTTGAGAAGGGTGGAAACCAGCTTTATGAAACCGTTTTTAGATGAAAACTTTTTGCTTACGAACGAGACTGCCATTCATTTGTTTCACGAATATGCCAAAGATCTGCCGATTATTGACTATCACTGCCATTTGAGTCCGAAAGAAATTTATGAAAATAAACAATTCAACAACATTACGGAAGCTTGGCTGTATGGCGATCACTATAAATGGAGAATGATGCGCGCCAACGGTGTTGACGAGAGCAAAGTAACCGGCGAAGCCAGCGACTACGACCGTTTCGCAGCATGGGCGAGCACGGTGCCGATGGCTATCGGCAACCCGCTGTACCACTGGTCTCATATGGAGTTGCGCACCTTTTTCGGCGTGGACGACCTGATCAATGAGAAAAACGCGCCTGCAATCTGGGAGAAAGTGAACGCGAAGCTGGCAGAGGGCGGATCCCGCGCCAGAGACTTGATTACGAATTCCAAAGTAACGGTCATCTGCACGACGGACGATCCGGTGGATTCCTTGGAATACCACATCAAAATCAAAGAAATCAAAGATTTTAACACACAAGTGCTGCCATCCTACCGTCCGGACAAAGCGCTTGAAATTAACCGCGCGACATTCCTGCCGTGGATCGCTCAATTGGAACAAGCGGCCGGAATTAAGGTTTCCACTTACGACGACCTGCTTGCAGGGCTTGAGAGCAGAGCGGAATTCTTCAATTCCGTAGGTTGTAAAGTGTCCGACCATGCTTTGGATTATGTGCCGTTCGCACCGGCGACCAAAGAAGAAGTCGATCAAATTTTCAAATCTGCATTAGCCGGTAATTCGGTTAGCCTGGAAGACGAGAAAAAATATAAAGCGTTCACGCTCTTGTTCTTGGGCGGCGTTTACAAAAAGCTCGATTGGGCGATGCAGTACCATATCAACGCGTCCCGTAACAACAACGGACAAGCTTTCGCGAAGCTCGGTCCGGACACAGGCTTTGATTCCATCAACGATAGTCTCGTAGCTAGCGCCTTGACAGGTCTGCTGTCTTCCCTGGCTGTTGCCGATTCCCTGCCAAGAACGATCCTGTATTCATTGAATGCACGCGACAACGAAATTCTCGCTTCCTTGATGGGCAGCTTCCAAGGCGAAGGCATCCCGGGCAAAATTCAGCTGGGCTCCGCATGGTGGTTCAACGATACGAAAGACGGCATGATCGCCCAAATGAAATCGCTCGGCAATTTCGGTTTGCTCGGCCGTTTCGTCGGCATGCTGACAGACTCCAGAAGCTTCTTGTCCTATACGCGCCACGAGTATTTCCGCAGAATTCTCTGCAACCTGTTCGGCGAATGGGTGGAAGCCGGCGAGTTCCCGAACGACCAAGAGCTGTTGAAGCAATTGGTTCAAGGTATTTCCTACAATAATGCGAAACAATATTTCGGATTTTAAATCATAAAGAGGCTGCCCATCGGGCAGCCTTTTCATTTCTGCGGGGTTATCGGTCTATACGTGGTCCATCCCCATCAACCCCCAACCCCCGTCTCCCACAAGGCCGTCCCACGGCCTATCCAGCTTAAGCTACTGACTCCGGCGCATCAGCTTCCGGCACTCCAGCGGTGTCTGCGACGTCACCTGCTTGAACACGCGGCCGAAATGGGCCACGCTGTCGAAGCCGGATTGCTCGGCGATGTGAATCACCTTCAGCTTCGTTTCGCGCAGCAGCCGCTGCGCTTCCCGGATCCGCACATTGTTCAAATACTCGACGAATGAGAAGCCGGTCGTTTCTTTGAAGGAACGGCAAAAATAACTCGGACTGATATAAAACGTCTCCGAGATCGAAGCCAGCGTCAACCGGCTCCGGTAATGCTCGTTGATGTAAGCGACGATCTCGAAGATTTTGGGATTGTGCGCCTGCGGATGCTCCTGCGCGGAGCTCAGCTTATCGGTTAGCCGCGTGCAAAATATCAGCAGCTGGGTGAACAGCGCTCTGCTGTTCAGCTGCCAGCCGCTCAGCGCCTGCTGCTGCTCTCGAAGCAGCTGAAACAGCAGGTTCTCCACCACCGTGCGGTTCGCGCCGGATAAAGAGAAAACCTGATGCTTCTGCTGGAACGGCACAAGCAGATGCGCGGCGGCATCCTCGCCGATGGAGCGGATCCACTTGTCGTCGAAGCTCAGCAAAATGCGTTCGTGCGGCTCGGTGCCGACATTTCGCGTTTTGTGGAGGGCATTTTTATCGATAAGGACGAGATCGCCTTCTTGAATCAGATAGGACCGGTCCTGGATGAAATAGTATCGCTTCCCGCTGAGCAAATAATAAATTTCATAATGATCGTGGAAATGATTCACCTGCATGGAGTAGGGAACATCTCTGCGCAGTCGTTCTATATCAAATTGAACCACAGGACACCTCTTCACCAGAAATTGTACTTTTATTATAGCAAAATATGCAAGGATTGAAAGACGATAGATAAGATTTGATTAGAAACGCAACAAATATTGTATTAATCTTGAGGTAACAAAATTTTATTTCTGAGAGGGGTTCAACTATCATGTCAAAAAAACGTTATGCTCTCGTCGGTACCGGAGGTAGGGCCGAATTCTTCTATGGCTCGATCGTTAGAGATTTCCAGGAAACTTCAGAGCTGGTAGCCATTTGTGATATCAATCAAACGAGAATGAACTTTACAAATCGTCTGCTGCAAACGAAATACGAATACAAAGCGGTTCCTACGTATAAAGCCGATCAATTCGAAGAAATGATCCGCACCGAGAAACCGGACTATGTCATTGTGACAACGGTTGACCGCACGCATCACACCTATATCATCAAGGCGATGGAACTCGGCTGCGATGTGATCTCGGAGAAGCCGATGACGGTTGACGAAGAGAAATGCCAAGAAATTATCGACGCTATCGAGCGGACAGGTCGTCAGCTTCGCGTAACGTTCAACTACCGTTATGCGCCGCACAATACCAAAATCCGTGAGCTGATCATGGACGGTACGATCGGCGACGTGCATTCCGTGCACTTCGAGTGGCTGCTTAACACTCAGCATGGCGCTGACTATTTCCGCAGATGGCACCGGGATAAACGCAATGGCGGCGGTTTGCTCGTACACAAGTCGACGCACCATTTTGACCTCGTGAATTTCTGGCTGGGCACGCGCCCCGATACGGTCTATGCGATGGGCGGTTTGATGTTCTACGGCAGAGAAAATGCCGAGAAACGCGGCGAAACGAAGTTCTATCAGCGCGCAACGGGCAACGAGAACGCGAAAGGCGATCCATTTGCCTTGCACCTGGATAAGAACGAGCATCTGAAAGGCTTATATTTGGACGCGGAGCATGAAGACGGTTATCAGCGCGATCAAAGCGTTTTCGGCGACGGTATTAATATCGAAGATACGATGGGTGTCATGGTTCGTTACAAAAATAAAGCGATTCTGACTTATTCTTTGAATGCCTATATGCCGTGGGAAGGCTTTAATGTGCATATTAACGGCAGCAAGGGCCGTATCGAGATGAAAGTCGTGGAACAATCCTATGTTAACTCCGGCGGTAAAAAAGAAGATGAAGGCGCTTTGAAGCAGAAATCGATCAAAGTATTCCCGATGTTCGCGGCTCCGTACGATGTTGAAATTGAAGAACGGGCTGGCGGCCATGGCGGCGGAGACCCGATTCTGTTGAACGACATTTTCGGTACGCCTTCCGATGACCGCTTCCAAAGAGCGGCATCCCATGTCGACGGTGCGATGTCCATTCTTACGGGGATTGCTGGCAATATCTCCATTCGTACGGGACAACCGGTTAACGTTGAGAAGCTCGTTAAATTCTAATTCGCGAGAAGGAGAAGCCTATGTGGAATCCAGATGATCTGATGGAACAGTTGTACCGCTCCTATGACCGTCAGCGGGCACAGCTGAGGGAGCAGGAGAATGCGCAACAAACGCGGGACAGGCTGAAACAAGGCTTAGCCGACTCCTTGCAGATGGGCAAGCTGCCTCAGGAAGAGCTTCGTCCCGTTCTCCTGGAACGACTGGAGTTCGAAGATCATATCCGGGAACGGGTCGAGTTCGGCACCGTTCTCGGGTTCTGCGTTCCCGCTTACGTCCTTATTCCGAAAGGGAATAAGGAACGGTACACGGCGGCGTTGGCGCTGCATGGTCACGGGTACGGGAGCAGACAAATTTCCGGTATGCTTCCTGACGGTTCCCAGCAAACCGGAGAGCCGGATTCCCACGGCAACTATGCGTTGGAATTGGCGAGACAGGGCTTTCTCGTCGTGGTGCCGGAACTCTTCGGCTTCGGCGACCGCAGGCTGGCCGAGGATCAGCAGGATGGGAAAGTTAACAATTCCTCCTGCCAAGCGCTCACTTCCCATCTGATGCTGTACGGCATATCGATCGCAGGGCTGCGCGTTCAAGAGGCGCTGAGGGCCGTCGATTATGTGTTGTCGCGCGAAGATGTCGAAGGCGACGGAGTAGGCTGCTTCGGCTTCTCCGGCGGTGCACTGGTCGCTTCGTATGCGGCCGCAATGGATGAACGGATTAAAGCGACTGTACTTTGCGCTTTTCCCAATACGTTCAAAGGCAGTATTATGCATGTCCGCCACTGCATCGACAATTACTTGCCAGGGGCGCTTGCGTATGGGGAGCTGCCTGAATTGATGGGGTTGATCGCGCCGCGTGCGTTATTTATTGCTTCGGGCAAACAGGATCGCATTTTCCCGGTTGCTACGGTCGAAACCGCGATCGGCTATCTGCAAGAGCTGTACGCAGAAGCGGGCGCAGCGGAGAAATTAGGCTCTCATCTCTATGAGGGCGGACATCAAGTGAATGGGAGCCAGGCTTACCCTTGGCTTGCCCGCATGATGGCTATAGAGTCGTCCGGTATATAACCGGCGGCTCTTTGTGCTTTCTATCGCGATAAATCTATGCTAACCTGTCAGTAGTGCGTATTAGGCGGTGAACTTCCATTGAAACGTGTTTTAATCACAGGGTACAAAGCTTCGGAGCTTGGCATTTTCTCACTGAAACATCAGGGGATCCCGATTATCAAAAAAGCGATCCAAAAGCGGCTCATTCCGCTTGTCGAAGAAGGTCTCGAATGGGTCGTCGTCAGCGGCGGATGGGGCGTTGAATTGTGGGCGGCCGAGGCGGTACTCGAGCTACAGGCCAAAGCTTGTCCCGAATTGAAGCTGGCGGTCATCACGCCATTTCTGGAACAGGAAGAGAACTGGAGCGACGAGAAAAAGGGCTGCTATACGAGTGTTCTCAACAGGGCGAACTATGTCAATAGCATTACGAAGACCAAATATGAAGGGCCTTGGCAGTTCAAGGAGCGGGACAAGTTCCTGCTGCGCAATTCGGACGGCATCATTCTGGTCTATGACGAAGATACGGAAGGCTCCCCGAAGTATATGAAGATGCAGGCGGTGCAGCTGGCCGCCAATCACGACTATCCGATCATCACGATCAACGCCAACGATTTGCAAAATGCCGCCGAAGAGGACCACGAGGATGCCTATGGCGATTCATGGACGGATATGGTGGACGAACCTGCCAATTATAATGATGATCATGAGATCTAGATAGATCCGTACCGCTTAGAGAAGACATTGGAAAAACCACTGGTTAGTCCGATGAAAAATGTGCACCCCTTAGAATAGACATTGGAAAAACCTATGGTTAATCCGATGTATTCTTAGGGGTGTTTTCTGTGGGGATTAAAAGAAGCTGCCAAGATTACGACTGGGTTAATAAGGAAGATGGCGCAGCTCGCAGATGTCTACAAGCAGATCTTCATTGAATGGAAGCATGAGGATACACGGGTATGATCCTCATGACGGGGATGACAGGCCGGGAGCCAGCATCCCCATGAATGCGTTAAGCGAGGAGCTGACGAAAGCATCTTTGCGCGTGATGAATTCCGTTTTGATATAACGGTACGGCTCGGGGATGTCGAAGGTGCGGATCAAGCCTTCCTCCTCGTGCTTTTGCGTGACGGCTCTGGGCATCAGAGAGATACCCAGCCCGGCCGAAACCCCGCCAACGATCGCTTCGAGCATGCCGAACTCCATCATGACGGGCTGCGGGATGCCGACGGATTGCAGCCATTGCTCCAATACGTCGCGATATGAACAGCCTGGATTGAAGACCAGGATGGGTTTCGTTAAGGCTTCCGTCAGACTTGCTACGGCAGGCCCAGCAGCGACGACCAGTTCCTCCTCGAAAACGGTGACCGCCTGCAGCTCGGGATGGTTGCAGGTGCAGCCGATGAAGGCGCCGTCCAGCTCATAATGCAGCACTTTATCCATGAGAAATTGCGTATGTCCGGTCGTGAGAGACAGCTGCACATTCGAATGTCTGCTGTAATATGAAGCAAGCAGCTTAGGAAGCCGGACCGCCGCTGCGGTCTGCGTGGAGCCGATGAGAAGCGGGCCGCTCGGTTCGCCGGTCGAAGACAGCGCAAGTACGGCTTCATCCAGCAGCCCGATGATTTTGTCCGCGTAAGCTAATAGCGATTTGCCGCTGGATGTCAAAGTCATGCCCCGGTTGTGCCGGAAGAAGAGGACCGTCTGCAGCTCCGATTCCAGCTGCTGAATCCGTGCGGTAATGTTGGATTGCACATAACCGAGCCGCTGCGCCGCCTTCGTGACGGAGCCTTCGCGGGCAACCATTTGAAATATTCGCAGATCCGGGCTTTCCATTCGGGAGACCTCCTTGTCCGTGATTTGGTATCATAAAATATGATTACAGGTATCTATAGCAATCATTATACATAATGCCAACCCTCCAGTACAATGAGATCATCTAATTGGATGGGAGGTAATATGGGATGAACAAATATAAATACATCTCACTTGTTCTTTTTACAACTTTCGTGATGGGAGTCGCCTTCCCTGTAGGCAAAGTAGGATTGTCCTATTCGACGCCGTTCTTCTTGATGGGCATTCGATTCGCTTTGGCCGGAGCGGTGTTGGCGGTTATCGTGAGAAGAAAGCCGCAGCCTTCCAGTTGGGCGATGTGGGGGAAAGCGGCGCTGATCGGCTTGCTGCAATCCGCAGGCGTGATGGGCTGCGCTTATTACAGCATGCACTGGATCTCCTCCGGGGAATCCGCGATTATCACTTGCACGAACCCTCTGGTGGTCATCGTGTTGGGCACATTGTTCGCCGGTGCCAAGTATCGCGGCCGCCAATGGTTCGGCGTCGTTCTGGGCTTTATCGGCGTGGTCATAACGTTCGGGCTGCAAATGAATTTCCAGCCGGGCACATGGATCGGCTTCCTTGGCGCTGTGTTTTTCGCCGGCTCCACCCTGCTCATTAAACGGTGGGGAACGGGGTTTGATATGAACGTGCTTGCCGCCTATCAAATGCTTGCCGGCGGAATCGCCCTGCTGGTATTGGGTGCGGCTACGGAGCATCCATATTTCGCTTTTACTTCAACTTCAGTCATCGTCTTGCTGTGGCTTGTCATCATGGGATCCATCGTTCAATTCTCGCTATGGTTCTATTTGCTGCGCAGCGGCGACCCGGCCAAAACGAGCGCGTTCCTGTTTCTCGTGCCCGTTTTCGGGCTGCTCTCCAGCTGGCTGCTGCTCGGCGAGAAAGTTGCCTGGTATGCAGGGCTTGGGGGCGCGTGCATTTGCGCGGGCATTTTCCTGGTGAACTGGGAGAGGCGCGGCAGTTCGGCAGGCAGGATGGCGCAGGTTCGGGAGCTGCGCTGAGGGTGGCGCCTGGGGCGGGCTGGCAATGGGCAGAGCGGGGTGAGGCGCTAACAAGGCAGCCCGTTCGCGCGCCCGAGCCGGCGCGAAGCATGCCCGCGCGTTGCCGCGGCGGGCTAACGGACACAGCGGCGCTTATTCGCGCAGGATGCGCCGCGAAGGAATGCTAACGGACACCGGTGCCGCTATTCGCCCATTTCCAATGGGAAATGGGGTGGAAAACGGCGAATAGGAGCCCTGGTGTCCGTTAGACCACAGCCGCGCCGCATTTTGCGGCAATAGCGGCTGCTCAGTCCGTTAGCCGCGGCCAGCCCGGCTAACAAGGCAGCCCGTTCGCGCGCCCGAGCCGGCGCGAAGCATGCCCGCGCGTTGCCGCGGCGGGCTAACGGACACAGCGGCGCTTATTCGCGCAGGATGCGCCGCGAAGGAATGCTAACGGACACCGGTGCCGCTATTCGCCCATTTCCAATGGGAAATGGGGTGGAAAACGGCGAATAGGAGCCATGGTGTCCGTTAGACGACAGCCGCGCCGCAATTTGCGGCAATAGCGGCTGCTCAGTCCGTTAGCTGCGGCCAGCCCGGCGCTGTTCCACCAAACACCTCCATGGGTCTCAACCCAGGAGGTGTTTTTTTATCTGTTTTTCCCAAACAAAAACAAAGACAAAAATAATGATTCAAAAATAAACAAAGATGTGATAAGATGAATCCATCAAAAACAAACACATACACATGGGATGTAAAACTTAGGAGGGTACTTATGGTTGCGAATTTGTGGGATGCAGAGAAAGCGAGTACAGTATCGAAAGGCGTAGAGGAACTGGTGTACCGTTCCAACCTACTGGGAACAGACCGTGCCGTTGCAAACTGGGGCGGAGGCAACACTTCTTACAAAACGATCGAGAAGGATTTCCGCGGCCGCGACGTTGAAGTCATGTGGGTCAAAGGCAGCGGCTCCGACCTTGCGACAATGAAAGCCAAAAACTTCACAGGCCTGCGCATGGAAGACATCCGTCCGCTTTATGAAAGAGACGAAATGTCCGACGAAGAAATGGTCGCCTACCTGGCCAACTGCATGATCGACAGCAAGCACCCGCGTGCTTCGATTGAGACACTGCTGCACGCGTTCCTTCCGTTCAAGAACGTGGATCATACACACCCAGACGCCATTATTTCGCTGTGCTGCGCACACAATGGCCGTGAGCTTGCCAAAGAAATTTACGGCGACCGCTTCGTATGGGTACCTTATGTACGTCCTGGTTTCACCCTTTCCAAAATGATCGCCGACGGCGTAAGAAACAATCCGAAGGCCGAGCTCGTACTGATGGAGAAGCACGGTCTGGTTACTTGGGGCGAAACGTCCGAAGAAAGCTACCTCAAAACACTTGCTATTATTAATGAAGCGGAAAGCTTCATCGAAGCCCGCGTGGATGAGGACAACCTGTACGGCGGCTCCAAATACGAATCTCTGTCCGAGTCCGAGCGCAACGATATTTTGGCGAAAGTGCTGCCGACCGTTCGCGGTGCCGTTTCCCAAGAGAAGAAAATGATCCTTACCGTCGACAGTGCTGACGATGTGCTGAAATTCGTGAACAGCAAAGATGCAGCCGTCCTTTCTCAAGTAGGCGCTGCTTGCCCGGATCACCTCGTTCACACGAAGATGAAGCCGCTGTACATCGACTGGAACCCTAACTCCCGAGATGCGGCTTCCTTGACTGAAGCTTTGCAAGCCGGCATTGCCGCATACAAAGAAGAGTACAAAGCGTACTTCGAGCGCAACAAAAATGAAGGCGACGTTATTTTCGAAACGGCTCCTCGCGTTATTCTGATCCCAGGAATCGGGATGATCAACACAGGCAAAAGCTGGGCGATGGCGCAAGTCAGCGGCGCACTTTACCACCGTGCGATCTCCGTGATGAGAGGCGCGACTGCGCTTGGAACTTTCGTTTCCTTGAGCGAGAACGAGTCCTACAACGTGGAATACTGGCCGCTTGAACTCTATAAATTGACACTGGCTCCGGCAGAAGCGGAATTTTCCCGCAAAGTTGCGTTCATCACCGGCGGAGCAGGCGGTATCGGCAGCGTGACGGCTCGCCAATTCCTCAGAGACGGCGCACACGTCGTGCTGGCTGACTTGAACCTGGAAGGCGCACAGAAGCTGGCGGCAGAATTGAATGAGCAATATGGCGAGAACAGAGCCATCGCTGTCAAAATCGACGTTACGAAAGAAGAGGAAGTCGAAGCGGCATACCGCGAAGTCATCCTTACTTACGGCGGTGTCGACATTATCGTGAATAACGCAGGTCTTGCGACGTCCAGTCCGTTTGATGAAACGTCCCTGAAAGAATGGAACCTGAACATGAACGTGTTGAACACGGGCTATTTCCTGGTTGCCAGAGAAGCGTTCAAAATTATGAAGCAGCAAAGCGTCGGCGGCTCCATGGTATTCGTCGGCTCCAAAAACTCGGTATATGCAGGGAAAAATGCTTCCGCATACTCCACAGCCAAAGCGGCGGAAATCCACTTGGCGCGTTGTATCGCAGCGGAAGGCGGCGAGTACGGCATTCGCGTGAACTCCGTATTGCCGGATGCGATTCTGCAAGGCTCCGCGATCTGGAACTCCAACTGGCGCAATGAGCGTGCAGCGGCTTACGGCATCGAGCCGGATCAACTGGAAGAGCACTACCGGAAGAGAACGACATTGCTCGTTAACATTTTCCCGAAAGACGTTGCGGAAGCGATCGTGTACTTTGCATCTTCCAAAGCGGAGAAAACGACAGGCTGCATGCTGACCGTAGACGGCGGCGTTCCGGCTGCATTCACCCGCTAATTTCGTTCCATATCCAAAAGGAGGCTATTATCCGATGAGCGATAAAGCATATGCGCTGTTCGAAGAACAGCAAGCAAATAGAGGCATTGATCTGGCTGCTGTCAAAGCGAAGCTGAAAGCCCTCAAAGTTGAAACTCCATCTTGGGGTTACGGGGATTCCGGAACACGGTTCAAAGTGTTCAAGCAAAACGGCGTGCCGCGCAATCCTTTCGAGAAATTCGAGGACGCAGCGCAGGTTCATAAGCTGACGGGTGTATGCCCGTCGGTTGCGATCCATATTCCTTGGGATAAAGTAGACGATTATGCGAAGCTGAAGCAGCATGCGGCTGATCTCGGCGTATCCATCGGCGCGGTCAATCCCAACTTGTTCCAAGAGGACGATTACATCTTCGGAAGCGTGACGAACTCGAATGCTGCGATTCGCCGCAAAGCGACGGACCACCTGCTGGAGTGCGTAGATATCGCCAAAACCGTAGGCTCCGACATTCTGAGCCTCTGGTTCGCTGACGGCTCCAACTATCCGGGTCAAGTGGACATTCGCGCACGCAAAACTTGGATGTACGAAGCGCTCAAAGAAATGTACGATGCGATGACACCAAGCATGCGTATGCTGATTGAATACAAGTTCTACGAGCCGGCGTTCTACCACACGGATCTTGCCGACTGGGGCATGGCGTTCAACATGGCTAACAAGCTGGGTCCTCAAGCAGAAGTGCTCGTTGACACAGGTCACCATCCGCAAGGAACGAACATTGAGCATATCGTGACTTACCTGTTAGATGAAAATAAACTCGGCGGCTTCCACTTCAACTCCCGCAAATACGGGGATGACGATTTGATCGTGGGCTCCGTGAATCCATATGAGTTGTTCCTGATTTTCTACCAAATCCTTGACGCGGCGAACGACAAAAACCCGCAAATCCGTCAAGCGGCTAATAACATTGCTTACATGATCGACCAAAGCCACAATATCGAGCGCAAAATCCCAGCGATGCTGCGTTCCGTGCTGAACGTGCAAACCCAGTATGCGAAAGCGCTGCTGATCAACCTGGATGAAGTGAAAGCTGCTCAAGAGCGCCAAGATGTTCTTGCAGCTGAAGACGCGGTTCGCAAAGCGTTCGAATTCGATGTGGCTCCGCTTCTGCAAGCGGTTCGCGAAGAAATCGGTGTGCCTGTGGATCCGATGAAAGCTTACCTCGAGAGCGGCTACGACGAGAGCATTAACGCTCGCGGCAAAGGCGGTGCGAGCTGGTGAGTCAACCTTCGCGCGTCCTGGCCTTTGATTTGGGAGCAAGCAGCGGCAGAGCGATCGTCGGAAGCCTTGATTCTGAAGCGGGCCAAGTGACGATCGAGGAGATTCACCGCTTCTCGAATGATCCGGTGAAGGTGGGCGACCGCCTTCACTGGGACATTCTGCGATTGCTTCATGAGTTGAAACAAGGCATTTTACAGACCAAACACCGGGGTTACACCGATATTGAGAGCTTGGCTATCGATTCCTGGGCGGTCGATTTCGGACTGCTTGCCAAGAACGGCGAGCTGCTCGGCAATCCTTATCATTACCGCGATCATCAGACCGACCATACGATGGAGAAAGTGTTTGCCGTCGTCGGACGCGAGAAGCTGTACGCCAAGACGGGGCTTCAATTTCTGCAATTCAATTCACTTTTTCAGCTCGCAGCCATCCAGGAGAGAAACCCGGAGCTGCTTGAGCGGGCCGAAACGTTCCTGATGATTCCGGATTTGCTGCGCTACTTCCTGACCGGCGAGAAGCACAGCGAGTTCACGAACGCTACGACGACACAGCTTCTGAACGCAACGACGAAGACGTGGGATCCGGAGCTGCTGGAGCAGCTGGATCTTCCGGCCGATTTATTCCTGCCTCCGGTGCCGTCCGGCTCGCGCGTAGGCTCATTAACGCAGGACATTTGTGAAGAGCTTGACGTGGTTCCGATTCCGGTCATCGCCGTAGGCGAGCATGATACGGCTTCCGCCGTGGTTGCCGTCCCTGCGCTGGAGGAAGATTTTGCCTTCCTTAGCTGCGGCACTTGGTCTTTGTTAGGTACGGAAACGAAGGAGCCCGTGCTCGGCGAGCAGGCGCTGGCTTGGAATTTCACGAACGAAGGCGGCGTGTACGGGACCAACCGGCTGCTGAAGAACATTATGGGCTTGTGGCTAATTCAAGAGTGCAAGCGCACCTGGGACAAAGAAGGCAAGAACCTCAGCTTCTCCGAGCTGGTTAAGCTTGCTCAGCAGGCGAAGCCGTTCCAAGCGTTCATTGATCCGGACCACGACATGTTCTTGGGACCGAAGCATATGCCTAAGCAAATTCAGCAGTATTGCCGGGATACACAGCAATTCGTACCGCAGTCCGAAGGCGAAATCGTACGCACCATTTTGGAAAGCCTGGCTTTGAAATACCGCTTCGTGCTGGAACGTACAGAGCAGTTGACGGGGAAAACGTATTCCGGTCTTCATATTGTTGGCGGCGGCATCCAGAACGAGCTGCTGTGCCAATTCACTTCCAATGCGACAGGGCGCGAGGTTTGGGCGGGTCCTGTTGAGGGTAGTGCCTTGGGGAACCTTGTAGTACAATGGATAGCACTAGGGTATATCGCGGATTTGCGCGAAGCCAGGAAGCTGATTCGGAATTCGTTCCCGGTCAAGACGTACGTCCCCGAGGACGTGGCGGGTTGGCAGGCGGCGTATGCAACATTTTGTCAGGTGGCGACCCTATAGAGGGTGAAATGAGGGAAGACGATGCTGGTAGCGGAAAGATGGCAGAGAATCGTTCAATTGGTCAATGAAAGAGGAAGTATTCGCGTGACGGAGCTCAGTGAGCTCTGTCAGGTGACGGAAGAGACGATCCGGAGAGATCTGGACCGGCTGGAGAGCGAAGGCAAGCTGATGCGCAGCCATGGCGGCGCTGTCAGCGTGAAGGAAGCGCAGTCGGAGGTGCCGTTCCTGGAGAGGGAGACGGCGCATGCCGACTTCAAGAACAGCATCGCCAAGGAAGCGGTATCGCACATTCGCGAAGGCGACCGGATCATTCTGGATGCGAGCACGACGGCTTGGTATATGGCGAAGCTGATTCCCGATATGCCGCTGACGATCATTACGAACTCCATGAAAGTTGCCTTGGAAGTTAGCGGCAAGGAGAAGATTCAAGTGATTTCCACCGGGGGCCTGTTATCTCCCCGCTCGTTGTCCTACGTAGGACCACTGGCGGAGAGATCGCTCGACATGTACCATGTCCATAAGCTGTTCCTGTCCTGCAAAGGGGTTCATATTCAGCGCGGAATCAGTGAGTCGACGGAGCTTCAAGCGCTGATCAAGCGCAAAATGATCTCCATCGCGGATGAAACGTACCTGCTGGCGGATCACAGCAAATTCGGCATGCAGTCCTTGACCCAAGTGGCAAGCTGGCCGGAAATTAAACATGTCATCACAGACGGACAGACCCCTAAGGAAGATGTGGACCGGATTCGGGACAAAGGTGTGCACGTCATTCAATTAGATAAAGAGTAATCGACATTGTTCCTTCCATCTCCAGTATGTTCTCTCGTACTGAGGATGGTTTTTTGTATAGCCACAATGCCTCTGTGGAGGGAACGATGCAGGAAGGGAGTTAGCTGCAACATGAAAGTATCGATGTTCATTACGTGCCTAAGCGATCTTGTTTATCCCAAGGTTGGCGAGTCCATCGTTCATATCCTGGCAAAATACGGAGTAAAGCTAGACTTCCCGGCGACGCAAACCTGCTGCGGCCAGCCCGCTTTCAACAGCGGATATTGGGATGAGGCGAAGGGATCCGCGCTGACGCTGCTGGATGCTTTTGAAGACAGCGATTTTGTGATTTCGCCTTCGGGCTCCTGTACGAGCATGATTCACCATTATTATCCGAAGCTGTTCGAGCATGATCCGGCCAATCTGGCGCGTGCCAACCGCCTCGTCGAGAAGACCTATGAATTCACGCAGTTCCTGGTTCAGGTGCTCGGTGTGACGGATCTGGGAGCGTCGTTCCCGCATAAAGTTACGTATCACCCGTCCTGCCACGGCACACGGCTGCTCGGCGTCAAAGCGGAACCGATGCAGTTGATGCAGAATATCCGCGGACTGGAGCTCGTGCCGCTTCCGCATGCGGAGGATTGCTGCGGGTTCGGAGGTACTTTTGCTGTGAAAATGTGCGATATATCCGGGGCGATGGTTTCGGAGAAATCCGACCATGTGCTGGAGACGGAAGCCGAGGTGCTCGTCGGGCTTGACATGGGTTGTTTGATGAATATTGCCGGTAATTTATCGTACCGTGGGAAGCCTGTGAAGGTGATGCATCTGGCGGAATTACTGGCTGAGGGAGTGAAGATGGCCCATGAGCGAGCATAAATCCGGCGGCAGTACCGTCAAGGAAAGATCGAAGATTGCTTTGAATAACGACTTTTTGCGCAATGCGGTGAAGTTCACCACAGAGCGGCTGAAGAACGGCAAGCTGGCGGCGACCGCCGAGCACGGCAACTGGGAAGAATGGCGTGAGCGGGGTCGGCAAATCAGGCTCCATACGATTGCGCATCTCGACTATTATTTGAGCAAATTCGTTGAAAATGCAAGGGCGCAAGGGGTGCACGTGCACTTTGCCGCCGATGCGGCCGATGCCGTCCAATTGACGATGCAGATCGCCGAGCACAAGAAAGCGAAGAGCGTCGTGAAATCGAAGTCGATGGTTTCCGAGGAGCTGCACATCAACCATGCGCTGGAGCAGATCGGCGTCGAAGCGATCGAGACGGACCTGGGTGAATATATTATTCAGCTGGCCGGCGAGACACCGTCGCATATCATCATCCCGGCGATTCACAAGAATCGGTACCAGATCGCGGATCTGCTCTCGGAAGACGCCGGGGAGAAGCTGGAGCCCGATACGGGCATATTGGCCGGCTATGTGCGCAGGAAGCTGCGCGAGAAGTTCCTTGAGGCCGATATCGGCATGACGGGCTGTAATTTTGCCATTGCGGAGACAGGCTCGATGGTGCTTTTCGAGAATGAAGGCAATGCCCGGATGGTCAGCACGATTCCGAAAACGCAAATCACCTTCATGGGCATGGAGCGGATTATTCCTACGCTGGATGATCTCGAAGTGATGGCGACGCTGCTGCCGCGTTCGGCGACCGGACAGAAGCTGACGGTGTATATGTCCGTCATTTCCGGACCGCAGCGTCAGCAGGACGGGGACGGCCCTGAGGAGATGCACATCATCATCCTCGACAATGGGCGCTCCTTGCAGCTCGGCGATCCGGAGTTCCAGGAGCTGCTGAACTGCATCCGCTGCGGCGCATGCCTGAACGCCTGCCCGGTTTACCGCCATATCGGCGGTCATGCTTACGGCGGCGTGTACAGCGGACCGATCGGCGCGGTGCTGACACCGGCGCTAAATAAGAACGTCGATCAGTGGGACGACATCGCGAACGCCTCCAGCCTCTGCGGGGCATGCTACGAGGCTTGTCCGGTGAAGATTCCGCTGCATGATATGCTCGTTTATTTGCGTCAGCGCAAGGTGAACCGCGGTTCGACCGACCTGGCCGAGAAAGTGGGCATGAAGGGCTTCAAATTCCTGATGTCCGATTCGAAGCGTGTGAAAGCTCTGATTAAGATCGGGCGTGTGGGGCAGAAGCTGCTTGTGCGCGACGGTCACATCAAGGCGCGTGTCGGACCGCTCTCGGGCTGGAATTCGTACCGCTATGCACCGAGCTTGGCGAAGAAGACGTTCCGCGAATCGTGGAAAGACATCGAGCAGGAGCTGGAAGGGACGTTCCCGGAGCTTGACGCTGCGATGAAAGCGCGCATGGAGAAGCTTGTGGCGGATCGCAAAAATGGCGGAGGAGGACATCATCATGGCTAAATCAGATGCAGCATTTCTCCAGGGACTGCACGAACATGCGCTGAAGAAGCAGGAAGCGTTCTTCGCGAATATCTCGAACCGCCTCGGCCGTTCGAAGCCGCTGGCTTCCGCTCCGGCGCATCCGATGAAGGGCGCTCCGGCCTTCTGGGCCGAAGTGGATCTCCCGATGGAAGACCGCATCCAGCTGTTCATGTCGAACTGGCAGAAGGCCGGCGGGCATACCAAGCGCCTGCAGGGCATGGCGGAGGCGGAGGCGTTCATTGCCGATTTCATCGCTCAGACGCAGGCGAAGCATTTGATTATGCAGGATCAGCCGGAGCTGAAGGAACTTCGGGAAGGCCTATCGGCCGGCACGGATACGGACATCACCGTTTGGAACTCGCAAGGTGCGGATAGCGTGGCCAAAGACGAGCTTGTCGCTAAGGCAGCGGGCGCGGATATCGGCATCGTGGCGGTACAGCATGCCGTGGCCTATACGGGCTCGCTCGTCGTCACGTCGGACAGTACGCGAGGCCGAAGCGTCAGCCTGCTCCCGACGACGTTCATCGCCATCATTCCGGTCGATCGTTTGAAGACGAAGCTCGGCGAAGTGCTGCGTCCGTTCGATGAACTGGCGCTCGGCGAGCGGCCTGCCGGCATCCACTTCATCTCCGGCCCGAGCCGGTCTGCCGATATCGAGAACGATTTGACCATCGGTGTGCATGGTCCCGGGATCGTATATGCATTGATCATCGAATAAACGGACGGATGAATGAAGCAGCCCCACAAGTGAGGGATCACTTATGGGGCTGCTTATTTGTTTTAGCGAACGTACCATTCTCCCGACACCCAGTCGGTAGACTTCCAGCGGAGCACATCCGGGTTCGCCAGATGCATAATTTCTTTGAGGAAGGCGAGCTGCTCCAGCTCGGTCATCGGCTTAAAGCTTGCTGCGATTGCGAGGTTCTTCTCGAGCTGTTCCATCGATTCCATTCCGACGATAGCCGTCGATATGGGCAATGAGAACGTATATTGCAGCGCCTTCTCGTACCAGGGAGCAAGCTTACCGAGCGCCATCACCTTCATGCCGATGACGGCGACGCCCTTCTCATTGGCCTTCGGCAGAAACTCGTGCGCGAAGCTGTACACAAGATGATCGGCGGCGGATAGCGCGACAAGCGCACTGTCGAACGGGTAACGTTCGATCGCCTCCAACTGGACGCGCGGGTTCGTATGCCCGCTGATGGAGATGTGCTTGATCATGCCTTGTTCTTTGGCTTCGATCAATGCCTCCAGGGCGCCTCCTTTGGCGAAACATTGCTCCAGCTCCTCCATCGTCATGATGTTGTGCAGGCGCCATTCCTCGACATGATCCGTCTGCAGGCGATTCAAGCTCGCCTCAAGCAGCCTCATCGAACCGTCTCTCGTGCGGTCGTGGGTCTTCGTCGCAATCCAGACGTTCTCTCTGCGGTTTCTCAATGCCAGCGCCTTGCCCAGGCGTTCTTCCGATTGTCCCTTGGAGTAGCTGGGCGCCGTATCGAAATAAGTAATCCCTTCGTCAATAGCCCGATTGACAATGGCAATGGCCTCATCCTCCGTACAATTGTGCTCGTCCACAATGCGCTGCGCCCCGAAGCTCAGCAGGGGAAACTGCTGCCCCGTCGAACCGAAATTCCGTTTTTCCATGCTCATCGCTCCTTCATGTTCAAGGCTGTAAAATCTTTTCCTATCATTTCCACAAAGTATACCAGATCATACCAGATCCATATAGTTCCGCCAGAGATCGCTTTTAGAAGGAATTGACCTGCCCGGGGTCTAAATAAGCTATTAGAGGAAAGTCGGATTTCGTCATTCCTTGGTAACAATTCACAAAATATACATGACTATAGTCCTAGATTTTCGGCGAAAACGATTGTAATTTGCGGTGATCAAACCTATTATTAAGAATATGGACTGATTTTTTTGTCGAAATATTGGAAATTACACATGTACGTATGAAGCAATCATCATAGGAGAAGAGGGTGCCTTGAATATGGAAAAATCATCGCTAATTGGAATTGTCTTAGCACTAATATCCATCGGTGTGGGGATGGTGCTGAAAGGAGCAAGCTTGGCTGCGCTGTTAAATCCGGCGGCGGCGCTGATCATTTTCGGCGGTACGGCATCGGCCTTGTTCATCGCATTTTCCTTGGAAGAAATCAAGAAGATTCCGACCTTATTGAAAATCATTTTTACGGAACAAAAATTAATGCCCAAAAAAGAACTGATCGATACGTTCGTTGACTGGGTATCCATCACGCGCCGCGAAGGCTTGCTGTCGCTCGAGAAACAAGCGGAAGAGCTGTCCGACCCTTTCATGAAAAGCGGTATGCGTCTCATTATTGACGGCAACGATCCGGATTTCGTCCGTGACGTACTGCTTGAAGATATTGCCGAGATGGAAGCGCGCCATAAGAAGTATGCAGGTATTTTCACACAAGCCGGTACATATGCACCGACCCTTGGCGTTCTGGGCGCCGTAGTAGGGTTGATTGCGGCCCTCGGTAACTTAAGCGAAGTAGAGAAGCTGGGGCACTTGATTTCGGCGGCATTCGTCGCGACGATGTTCGGGATTTTCCTCGGGTATGTTATTTTCCACCCGTTCGCCAACAAGCTGAAGCAGAAGTCCAAGAAGGAAGTAGAAATCAAGCTCATGGTGGTTGAAGGGCTGCTGTCCATTCAATCCGGCGTTTCCGCTAACTCTGTGAAGCAAAAAATGATGATCTTCATCGCGAACGGCGATCGATTGGCTTTTGACGAAGAAGCGAAAGGGGCCTCCCCAGAGTGAGTAAAAAGAAGAAGCATGAGGAACATGAAGAACACGTTGATGAATCCTGGCTGATTCCGTATGCGGATTTGCTTACCTTGCTTCTGGCTCTTTTCATCATCCTGTTCGCCTCCAGCCAGATGGATTCGAAGAAATACGACTCGATCATGCGGTCGCTGAATAATGCTTTTACCGGCGGTCAAGCGCCCTTCGAGATGTCCAATCTGATTCCGATCGATGACGCGGCGAATTCTACGAAGAACAATAACAATAACCAGAACCCGCCGACCAAAGTAGAGAGCAAGACGGATAGCCAATTGGCCGCCAAGCTGCAGAAGGAAGAGAAGGATCTCGAGGAATTAAAGAAAAGCATGGACGCTTTCATTAAAGAGAATCAGCTGAACGAGCAGCTGACGACGAAGCTGGACAGCGAGAAATTGACGATAACGATCAGTGATCGCGCCTTGTTCGATTCGGGTTCGGCCACGATCAAGCAGGATGCGCAGAAGCTGGCCGTTTCGATGGCGGAGATGCTGGCTACCTATCCAGGCTATCAAGTGGAGGTGGCGGGGCATACGGACAATATTCCGATCCACCGGGCCGATTTCGAGACGAACTGGGACTTGAGCGCCAAGCGGTCTGTTAATTTCATGAAGATTTTGCTGAATAACGGCCGGATCGATCCGACCTCCTACTCTTCCGTCGGCTTCGGGGAGTACCGTCCGATCGCGTCTAACGATACGACGGAAGGCCGGGCGAAGAATCGCCGGGTCGAAGTCAGCATCCTGCGCAACATTAAAGCGACGGATGAAATTGCCAAGTGATATGCCGCAGCGCAGCAGATCGAAATCCCACCTGACCGCAGAATAAAAGGAAAAACTCCCGCTATTCCAACGCCTAATAGGCATTTGATAGGAATAACGGGAATTACTCCCGTTAAAATGGCGAAGAATGCCCTTTTGCGGCCATTTTGTGCAGAATTAACAGGAGTTTATCCAGTTATCCTACCCGGACCGGCTCGACTCTGCGGAATTAACAGGAGAAATTCCCGTTACCCGTGCTCCTTAGGCTAGGATCGGCTCCTGCTTCCTCCTACTTCCTCCTACTACCTCCTACCTCCCTGCTGAAACGGGGATCTTCGTACAGAGATGCACGTCGAAATCCTACTCGAGAACAGAATAAAAGGAAAAACTCCCGCAATTCCTATGCCGTATAGGCTTTGGGAAGGAATAACAGGAATTACTCCCGTTAAAATGGCGAAGAGTGCCCCCTTGCGGCCATTTTGTGCAGAATTAACGGGAGTTTCGGCTAGGAGGTTAACTTTTTATATGATCCCATAAAAGTGTCCTAATACTGATAACGGTTCATGAAATAACAGCTTTGCTTTCTCATTCACACAACCCCAAAACCTCACATATAAAAATAGGTGAATCAAACTTACTTCATAATGGGGAGAAGCTATGATCCTAATCGAAGGCACCAGCTATATATCCTTTGGAGAAGGTACGCTGTCTGAGTTAGAATTATCCATTTTTGAAAAGAAGCAGACCAGCCCTTATGAGTATCGGTATAACTCTATGCATTCCTTGTTGTTTGAGCTGTACATGCGAACGCAGATTATGGAGTCCGCGAAAGAGCTGAGCAGAGCTGGTGTCTATTTTGCAGGATTCGAAAGAACACTCTGCAACCCGGCATATTGGCACTTAACGAATGAAGGCAGGTTCCAACTGAATCGTGGAGTTGCACCAAAGGATGCGATAAAGGATATATTCGCAAATGGCAGCTCTTACGGATTCGAGTGTTCAATGGCTGTCATCGTCGTCTTGTATCATGCACTTTTACAATCGATAGATCCTGGTCAATTTGACCTCTTATTTGCGGATCTTTTATTATTTGATTGGCATTCCAATGGCAAATTGAATCTCATCAACCAAACCAATAACGCGGAGGCTGTAGTGGGGGATGTGCTTTATTTTGAAAATCCCGATTTCGAGGAATTGCTGCCTTGGTGGAAAGGGGAGAACGTCGTCTTGTTGGACAACGATCTTTATTATGGGCATGGTCATGGGCTCGGTATAGCTTCTGGGGAAGAAGTTATTAATGTGCTTAATAAACATAGAATGTCCGGCAGTACGAAATCAGCATTTCTGACGGATCATTATGTTCATCCTGATTTCTCCTACTTCTCACAATTCCAGCATCCTTTATGGGAGAAACCCATTATTGCGAAGATAGGAGACTGGATTCATGTTCGCAAAGCTGGAGTTTTCACAAATCATGATACATGAGCCCAATTTCTGTAGACATATACCCAAAATCCGAAACGATGCATAGGATGGCGTATTGACAGATGCCTACCCTAGAAAGGAGCAAACAAATGCTTAAATACAATGTATCATCGGAAGATAGCTTACCAATTTATCAAACTGTAACAAGAACGGAGAAACTCCAACCAGCTCAACCAGCTCAACCAGCTCAACCAGCTCAACCAGTCCAACCAGTCCAACCAGTCCTACCAGTTCAACCGATTCAACCGATTCAATCAGTTCAACCAACTCAACCGGTGCAACAAGCTCCAAAATGGACTGGAGATAATCTCCCGATCTACCAACAACCTATAGTGGCGCCAGTGGCTCATTCTCCAGCGCAAACACATCACACTCAAGCCCACTATGCACAGCCGCATCACGTTTATTATCCGCACGTGTATCACCCACACCACCATGCCTATCATCCCATGCATCATGTTGCTTACCATCCTATGCATCATTATGTTGCCTATGGTCCACATCCTTACCATCCTTATATGCATCATCATCCCATGCACCACCATCAACACCATGCTGTTCATCACAATCAACATACCGGGCAGCACCACCACACGGGGCAGCACCAACATACTACGCAAGTGCACCACCATCATACACCTACCCAATTGAATTAATGAAGTCACTAATATCAAAATAATCCCTAGAGGCTCTAAGTTTCTAGAGCTGCAGCCCCAATCATATCAGAAGCCGCTGTAGATAAAATGAATGTCTTAAGCGAAGATGTCAGTAACCGACGTTTTCGAACATAATAATCTTTAGATAAATAACCGGTCAAATAAGACCGGTTATTTTATTGTGTGGATTTGGAGCATTTGCTGGGTTTCATTGAGTTTATTCTAGTGACGAGTCTGATAGATATCTTTGACTGCGCCAAGATGAGGCTGAGTAAGAGCGATTTGAAAGACTGCTAGGCAGAAGGCACACTTTACAGACAGCATTGGTTACCTAGATCTTTACCTAGATCGAAACGTGTCCCGTTGAGCGTTCACTCATCTACTGTGGGTGAACGTTCTTTTTATAGAGTTAGGGGCCAATCGTTAACAAATCTATAAGCAGCGGATTTCGCGGATATGCAGTCGCATGACAATTAAAAAAATAAAACCCAAAATCTAGTTGTAGGGATCGACATCGTTCAACAAACGCATGTTGTACGTGCAGTTAACCTCCGTTGATTCCTCGTTGGTAATCCTTAATCTTCTCGAATGATGAAGAAGGAATCAGAACCTTCTTCGATGATTTCATTCGCTACAATCAGCCCATAGCCTATAATATCGGACACTTAATAAGGAGAAAAAAGCAGAAATTTGAAGGAAAATATTTCCATAAAATTCGTTGACAAATATTCCCTCCGGTTTTAGAATTTGAATCAAGACACTTTGTTAGTCATCTTAACTATCAAAGGGGGTGAGAAAGTGCTTGGGCATGGTCAAGCTGGAAATACCAAGCTAGTTAAACAAATGAATCGACATCTCCTTATAAGTCGGCTCAGGGAATACAAGCGTGTTTCCCGGGCGGATCTGGCTAAGCTCACTGAATTAAGTCGTCCTTGCGTTTCCTCTTTAGTGGATGAAATGATACGTGAAGGCCTCATCAACGAGGTCGGCGTCGGTGAATCCAAAGGAGGAAGAAAACCGATTTTACTTGAGTACAATTTTAAAGCTAAAGGTGTGATTGGCGCTGTATTTGAGGGTAGTACCCTCCATATGTCCATAGCGGATCTTAGCGGTGAATTGCTCTTCAATTATGGGACCCGGTTATCTCAACCGACTAACGGAGAGACGGCGATCCGTGCACTGGAAGTGGGTGTGGATGTCCTTCTGAAGCAAAGTGGTTTTGATAAAGACCACCTTCTAGGGATTGGGATCGGACTTCCGGGAATCACGCAACGCACGGACGGAACGATTAGTTATGCGCCAAGCACAGGATGGATGGGGCTGCCTGTTCAGCAAGAAATGGAAGCAAGATTGCGTATTCCGGTATTCATCGAGAATGACGTTAATTTAATGACGATTGGTGAGTTTCATCAGGGGATTGGCTTTGGTGTTCGTAATCAAGTTCATATGTATGTAGGTACAGGGATCGGTGCAGGAATTATTGTTGATGGCCAATTTTATCGTGGCTTTCGTGAAGCTGCTGGCGAGATCGGCTATATGATGATTGGGCCAGTCGGACGAACTCGACGCGGTGAATATGGCGTATTCGAAAGAAATTATTCGGTTTCTGGCATCACTGAAAAAGCAAGGCTGATTCTTACAGGCTGGAATGAAGATACGAGTGTGATCGCCGAACTTATGAGGCAATCAGAGGGCGGAAATCGGGAAGCTGAGCAGCTTCTGGAAGACATTTACGTTCACTGGGCACATGGCATGGTCAATATGATTAGTGTCTTAGATCCAGAGTTGTTAATCATTAACGGAGAAATGGTCAACATCGGCGAACAGGGGATAAAGAAGTTAAACCAGCTTCTTGCAGAATGGGTTCCTTTTGTACCGCCTGTCAAAGTTGCAGCCTTAGGCATTAAAGCAGGAATTATCGGAGCCATTCAAATTGTTTTGGAAGCCCTTACATAAACCTACATAACGAATCGTCAAAAATAACCTACTGGAGGAATTTAAACGATGAGAATGATAAAGGGGAACGTATCGAAATGGGTTACCAGCATGCTTCTTTGTACTGTAATGACAGCGGTTACAGCGTGTGGGAGCGCGACTCCTAGTGGTGGGCAAACAACCAGTCCCACAGATAAACCGGCAGAATCGGCTAAACCTGCCGAAACTCCAAAGTCCACTGAGAAGCAAAAGCTCGTCATTTACACAGCTAGAGATAAAAACGTTGTGGATGAGATTATTCCAAAGTTTAAAGAGAAAAATCCAAATATTGATGTTGAAGTGCTTACGATGGGCGCTCAGCAGATTATGGAACGTGTCCGTGGAGAGAAAGCTAATCCGCAAGCGGATTTCTGGTGGGGTGGAACCCAGTCCTCGCTCATGACAGCGGCGGATGAAGGACTCCTCGAAAGCTTCAAACCTAGCTTCGGCGACAGCATACCGGCGCTCTATAAGGATGCGAAGGACCGTTGGTACGGTGAAATGCTGCTGCCTGAGGTTATTATGTATAACTCTAAAGCGCTGAAAAAGGAAGATGCTCCACAGGATTGGGATGATCTGCTTGATGCTAAATACAAGGGGAAAATCATCATTCGCGGTGTTCTCGCTTCCGGTACGATGCGAACAATTTACTCAGCGATGGTGTTTAAAGAAGGTGGAGCAACAGATCCGAAGAAAGGCTACGAATGGCTGAAGAAGCTGGATGCGAATACGAAAGAATATGCGCAGGATCCTACAAACTTATATTTGAAGCTGGCGCGTGAAGAAGGAACTCTGTCTCTGTGGAACATGCAAGATATCATGATTCAGAAGGAATTGCAGAAGCAGCCATTTGACTTTATTTATCCGAAGAGCGGTGCGCCGATTCTGGTAGATGGTGTAGGTATTGTTAAAGGTGCCAAAAACATGGACGCGGCTAAGAAGTTTTATGAATTCTTATTTGACGCCAAGCTGCGAGTGGAATTAGCCGAGAAGCTATTCCAGATTCCTACCAGAACGGATATTAGCAAAGATACGCTTCCTGCTTGGTTGAAGGGTGTTGAATTAAAGCCTATGCAGTTGGATTGGACAGTTATGGCGAATAAGGAAAAAGACTGGATGCAGTACTGGGACGAAAACATCAGGGGCAAAGGCGGCAAATAAGTCGGATTTGATGGCGGAGGATTCCCTCCGCCTGATTACAACAAGGGAGGTAGCCTGCTTGATTGATGTGGCCTTGGAACATGTAAGTAAAGAGTTCGGCAAAGTGAAAGGTGTCCAAAATGTAGATGTCAGAATTAAGCCAGGAGAGTTCTTCACTTTTCTTGGTCCGAGCGGATGCGGGAAAACAACGACGCTCCGAATGATCGCCGGATTCTATTATCCGAGCGCAGGACGTATTGTCTTCGGGCATGAAGATGTGACGATTCTGCCTCCGAATAAACGTAATACGGGGATGGTATTTCAAAACTATGCGCTTTTTCCGCATTTGACCGTATTTGAAAATGTAGCGTTCGGTCTGGAGGTTAGAAAAAAGTCCAAAGCGGAAATCACCGAGAAGGTAGAGCGAGCCTTAAGACAGGTACATCTGGGTGATTTCGGACACAGACGAATTGACCAATTGTCAGGAGGTCAGCAACAGCGTGTTGCTCTAGCAAGAGCCCTCGTGATTGAGCCTAAAATATTACTTTTGGATGAACCCTTATCCAATCTAGACGCTAAGCTTAGAGAAGAAACACGCCTAGAGATCAAGCGTCTGCAGATGGAGCTTGGAATAACTACGATCTACGTTACCCATGATCAAGCAGAAGCGATGTCGATGTCAGACCGCATTATGGTCATGCATGGCGGTGTCGTCCAGCAAATCGGGACCCCCGAGGAAGTGTATCACCGTCCGGTTAATCGGTTCGTAGCTTCGTTCATCGGTGAGTCGAATTTGTGGGAAGGCGTTATTGAAGAGATTCATGGGGAGGAAGTCAAAATCCGAGTTGCCCCTAGCCTCGTGCTAACGGCTTTGGCCCGTAATTGTTCGCCGGACACAACTTTGAGCGTTGGGACAAAAATAACGGTATCCATACGTCCTGAATCCATTCGTGAAGCACTGCCGGAGGAGCAGCTTCAAACGAATGCGGTGACCGGTAAGGTGATGATTTCAGAATTTACAGGTATCAGCGTCAATTATTTACTTCAGGTGCAGGCGCTTTCGCTGAAAGCCATGTTTGTCAATCACAAAACACAGGTCCAGCAGCGCGGGGACGAGTTGTTTATCTATATTCCCAAAGAAAGCGTATACCTGCTGGGGTAGACGAGGGATCCGACGATGAAATCAGAGATGCAATCCTATACACAGCCTGTCACTCGTAAACGTTCGATCGTACATTCACCCAATTTCGTTTATGTACTAGTAGCACCGCTATTTCTTGTATTACTGGCATACGTGTTATTTCCTTTATGTCAGACCTTTTTACAAAGTGCCTTCGTGGATGGGCAGTTTTCGATGAAAAGCTACGCCAAGTTCTTTAGCTTGGAGCACACTGCAAATCTGGAAGCGCTATGGACCAGCATTTATTTATCGGTCCTTAGTGTGATAACGTGCGCACTCGTTGGTATCGCCATGGCATTCTTGCTTGAGCGCTATGAATTCCCGGGACGGAAAATATTAGCCGTGCTCGTAATGGTTCCAATGGCTTTGCCCCCGTTAATCGGTGTGCTTTCTTTTACGTTTTTATATAGTGAGAGCGGGATCATTCCCCGAGCTCTGAAGCTTCTGTTTCACATGGATCACGTCCCTTTTTCACTTAAAGGTGTGTGGGGAGTCCTCGTTGTCCATACGTTTACAATGTATACGTATTTCTACATGACAGCTTCGTCCGCTATCAAAGGCTTGGATCCATCCCTGGAGGAAGCGGCTTCCAGTCTTGGAGCCGGAAGATTGTATATTTGGCGGCGGGTTATCCTTCCGATGCTGACGCCGGCCATTATCGCTTCTTCTCTGCTGGTTTTTATGGTTTCTATGGCTTCTTACACAGCACCACTCATCTTTGGAATAGAACGAACTATGACAATGCAGATTTACTTGTCGCGTACGAATGGCAATCTGGATATGGCTGCGACGCAATCGACGATTTTATCGTTCGTCTCCATTTTGTTTTTGATTCTAATGCGCTGGTATCAAAGTCTTCGGAACTATCAAAATATGAGTAAAGGCGTCTCTGTGCACAGGACCGAGGTGAAAACGGTGTGGGGCCGGTATTTGGCGATGCTGCTTTCTTTCCTCGGTGTCATTGTTCTGCTTCTGCCGATTTTCGTGATCATTCTGATCTCTTTTTCCGCAGATGGCAAATGGACTACGCAAATATTACCTCCGGAGTACACCTTTAAGCACTATGTGGAGCTTTTTACGGAAAGTAAAACGTGGCGTCCGGTGGTTAACAGTTTCAAAATGAGCTCCATAGCCACATTAGGTAATGTCATATTTGGCGTAGCGGCAGCTTATGCGATGGTTCGTATGAAATTCAAAGGAAAGTCGTTAATGGACATATTTATTATGCTTCCATGGGCGCTGCCGGGTACGGTTGTAGGTATTAATCTGATAGCTGCATTCAGTACGCCTTCAATATTCAGCTTTAACCAAGTGTTGGTAGGAACCTTTTGGATTTTGCCTATCGCTTATTTTGTTCGCCATTTACCTCTGGTTTTCCGCTCGACGTCCGCCACTTTGATACAGATGGACGCCTCCACGGAAGAGGCAGCACGCAATTTGGGGGCTACCTGGTGGTACAGCTTCCGGCGCGTCGTGTTCCCGATGGCCTTAAGCGGCATACTGGCCGGGACACTGCTTGCCTTCGTGGATGGCATTGGCGAATTCGTGGCATCCATTTTGCTTTTTAAAACAAGTACCGTTCCCATCTCAGTAGAAATATTTCAGAGGATGTACTCATTCGAATTCGGCACCGCTTGTGCATACGGCGTTTTGCAGATCGTCCTGATCATCATTGTTCTCTTTATTTCGCGTAAGATTACAGGGGATAAAGCGGGTAGCGCATTGTGACGATCACTGTTTCATATCAAGCAGGTTCGGTCATATCGTGGGAACACCTAGGAGTTCATAACCACGTCATGATATACAGCGGGAAATTGGCCATTTCTTGCCGTGTGAGAAAGTGATGATCAAAGGAGGAGTTCAATTGAGTGGTAAGTCGAAATCAAGCCCCAAATTAGTATCCATGATGACAAGCGTTGCGATCGCGGGAAGTATGCTCTTACCTGCAATGGCAAGTCCTGCTTATGCGGAGCGAGGCGTAGTAGATCTATGGAAATCGATCAAACCGTTAACGACGATTGCAAGTGCCATGAACACCGGTGCTCATCCAGATGACGAGCATAGTGCTATGCTAGCTTATCTTTCTCTGGGCAAAGGAGTCAATACTTTCAGCGTTATTGCAAACCGTGGCGAGGGCGGGCAAAATGAAATCGGCAGCGAGCTGGGAAATCCCTTGGGCATCATCAGAACGCGCGAACTGCAGGAAGCTTCTAAAATCACTAACGTAACGCTAGGTATGCTTAGCGAGGAAATCAATGATCCGATTTTTGACTTCGGATTTTCCAAAAGTGTAGAAGAAACGCTTCAACATTGGGGAGAGTCCGTTGCGTACGAAAGGTTGATACGTAAGATCCGTGAGGATCGTCCGGATGTCATCATCCCATCATTCCTGAATGAAGATTCGACACATGGCCATCATAGAACGATTAACGTTCTTACTGTTCGGGCTTATAAGGATGCCGCTGACCCGAATGTATTCCCTGAGCAGCTAAAGAAAGGTCTGCAGCCTTGGCAGGTTAAGAAGTTATATTTGCCAGCAGACGCCAAGAAATATAACGTCATGGTTCCAGTCGGCGAATATGATAACATCTACGGCGCCTCTTATGTGCAATTGGGTGAGGAATCACGTTTTATGCATAAGAGTCAAGGTATGGGCAGAGTCGTAGATGAAGGTCCCTCCGGTAATTACTATACACTTGAATCAAGTACGGTAAAAACGAGTGATAAGGAAGCAAGTTTCTTTGAAGGCATTGCATTTACTTTTGCCGATTTGGCTAAAGAGGTTGAGACCAAAGGCAAAGATAACAAAGTAACGAAGGACCTACAGCAGCTGCAAAAAGACAGTGAAGAGGTTATTAAGGCGTATCCTAACTTCACGGAAGTGGCTCGGGAAGTTCACGAAATGAAAAAGGATGTCCAAAATGCCTTGGCCGATGTGAAGTCTTCCAGTCTGGATCAAGCCGTGAAGGATGACCTGTTCTATCGTTTGAATGTGAAAGACGCGCAATTGAACAAAGCTAGCATGGAAGCTACTTCGCTGGTTGTTAAAGTTAAGCCGGATACAGGTGAGCTGGTAGCTGGGCAAACGACCAAGGTCGTGGTTTCTGCCTTCAACGGCGGCAATGTCGACCTGAAAAACATTCAGCTAAACTTGAATGTTCCGCAAGGCTGGGCAACAAAGGCTGCAGGGCCGGTTAACTTCGATTCGATTGGCAATAATCAAACGGTATCTGTTACGTACGATGTGACCGTACCTAAGGACGCTGCTGAGTTCAAGCCTTATGCGGCACCGAACCTAACGGCTGACGTTACATACAAGGCATTTGATACGTCCAGTACGGTTAGAGCAGTTCCGCAAAATGCGGTTGCCGTTCTTCCTGCGTATGCGATGTCGCTTAGCCCTAGTGCAACAGTATTTAATACATTGAAAGCGGATGAGGCGATTCCGGTTAAGGTTACCGTGCGCAACTATACGCCAGGCGCTTCGAAAGCATCCATTTCCTTGAATTTGCCGGAGGGCTGGACGGCTGAGCCGGCTGTAGAAGAGATAAGTTTCGCTTCTAAAGGCGAAACCAAATCCGTTTCTTTCACGGTCAAAGGCTCCTCCAAGGTGGCTACAGGCATGTATTCAATTACGGCAGTAGCTAGGAATGAAAATGTTCAAAGCAATGAAGGCGTTCAAGTGATTTCATACCCGCATATCGGTAAAACATATTTGATTCAGCCTGCCGGACTAAAGGTTCAAGCGTTTGATCTGGCAGTTCCGCAAAACTTGAAAGTTGGATACGTGTCAAGCGGTTTCGATAACATTGATGAATATTTGCGTCAAGTAGGCGTTAATGTTGTGAAGCTGGATGACAAGGCAATCCAATTCGGCGATCTCTCTCAATATGATACGATTGTTCTTGGCATTCGCGCATACGCATTCCGTCCGGAGCTGATTCCGAGTAATCAACGTCTATTGGACTATGTGAAGAACGGCGGGAACCTCGTGGTTCAATATCACAAGCCTGAGGATAAATGGAAGCCTGATCTTGCGCCTTATCCAATCAAGATTGGGGAGCCGCTTATTCAATGGCGGGTAACCGATGAGAATTCCAAGGTTACGATGCTGGCCCCGGATCATCCGATCTTCAATTACCCTAATAAAATTACAGATGCGGATTGGGATTCGTGGATTCAGGACCGTTCCGCTTATAATCCTGCAGAATGGGGCAATGAGTATACGCAGCTGATTTCTAACGGAGATCCGGGTGAAAAAGAATTTACAGGTTCTTTCTTATCAGCTCCTTATGGAAAAGGTGTTTACACATACAGCTCGCTGGTATGGTATCGTGAAATTCCAAATCTAGTTCCTGGCGCTATTCGTATGTTCGTTAATATGATTAGCCAAAAACAGTAGTCTAGCATTTAGCTAACCAATTACATCTGGAGGTCACGATCGGTGTCCTCCGGATGTATCATGAATTCGGAGGTTGTTCAGGGGATATGAATGTAATTAATGTTCATGGGCGAGAGGTAGATGAAGTTAAGAATACAGCGCAATTCGCTGTGGTTCCAATCGGTTCTTTAGAGTATCATGGACCACATTCACCGTTGGGTACGGATGTTATCTTGGCTGAGGGCTTTGCACAAATGGTAGATTCTGCTCTTAAGCCCTTAATCTATCCTGTCATCTCGTATACGCCTTGTCCAGGCAAAACCCAAGATTATCCTGGTACGGTTTCGGTCCGCCCATCTGTCTTTATAGATTACTTATCAGACATCGTAGACGGAATTTGTCAGTTGGGAATTCGAAATATTGTCTTACTCAATGCTCACGATGGCAATATGGGGCCTTCCCGGACCGTAGCCGAATCCATCACCGGTGTATATAAAGACGCGAGCTTCTTGTTAATCAACTGGTGGCAAATGGTTGCGGCGGATTTTCCTGAGCAAATGGGGTTATTTCAAGGGACTGCGGGCAGAGGCCATGGGGGTCCATACGAAATGTCTGCCGTTAAGGCTTTTCGACCGGACTTGGTTTCCGTACAGGATTCAGACTTGGAATTAGATTCATATCCGCTATTAACTACAATGCCCTATGTTTTAGTGGAGGGTACGCCCCAAGGATGGGATGGATACACAGGTAAAATCAAGCAAACTTCCTATGAAGCCGGGGAGTCGATCGTGGAGGAAGCTGCTCGGAATATGAATCGACTAATCGCGAATTGGCTAGAAATGAGAGCAAAAAATGAAAGGAAAGGATGAACTGCACAATGGGATATCGTGAACAGCTGCTGGAATCGGAAGGAGCTTCTTTTCCGGGTAAAACGTATACGGAGGTTGTTTTGGAACCGGCTTTTAATGAAGCAAAAGAAAATCTGCTAGGCCCCATGATGGCAATCAATAAAGCACATCTGATCATGCTGCGTGAGCAAAAACTGATCACGGAAGAAGAATGCAAACAAATTGCTAGAGCCATTCAGAGTCTAGATGTGGAGGCTCTGCGCCATAGCGCTTATACCGGAGAGTTCGAAGATTTATTCTTTCAGGTTGAACATCAGCTGTTGGAACATGCCGGGGATATTGCCGGCAATTTGCATCTTGCGAGAAGCCGCAATGATATGGGAATTGCGATCTATAGAATGGTGCTCAGAGAGAAATTAGCGGTGACACTGTCTTCTGCACTTCTCTTAAAGGACCATTTACTGAATTTTGCAGAGGAACATTTGGACACGGTGATGATAGGCTATACACATACACAGCAGGCTCAGCCAACGACTCTCGCACACTACATGACGGCTGTTATCGATTCCCTGAATCGGGATATTCGACGCATGAAGGCGGCTTATGCCAACTGTAACCGAAGCAGTATGGGGGCAGCGGCATTGACGACCTCCGGATTTGCGATCAGCCGGGAACGTATGATGAACCTGCTTGCTTTTGATGAACTTATTGAAAATTCATATGATGCGATAGGCGGCGCTGATTATTTAGGTGAAATCGCGACGGCCATTCAGCTGGCGGCAATTAATCTAGGGCGGGTTGTACAAGATCTTCTCTTGTGGTGTACGCAAGAGTTTGCGGTGCTTAAGGTAGGAGCTCCTTACGTACAGATCAGTTCCATCATGCCACAGAAACGCAACCCCGTCTCTTTGGAGCATATGCGGGCGTTATTGTCGAGCTGCGTAGGGAATACCAATACAATTCTATCCATGATTCATAACACGCCCTTCGGAGATATTGTAGATACCGAGGATGATATGCAGCCGTATGCTTGGAAAAGTTTAGATATAATGGATAAGTTATATAGATTGTTAGCTGCCGTCATGGGTACGATGGAGGTCAACAAGGAAGTGCTTCGCCGGAGGACGGAAGGAAGCTTCGCAACAGTCACTGAGCTGGCGGATACGTTAGTAAGATCGGATGCGCTGTCATTCAGAAAAGCCCATCATATCGTCAGTGAAGTAGTCAAAAAAGCGCTTGCTAGCGGGTTAAACGCGAATCAAATCACACTTCAGTTGGTGAATGACGCTGCAAGACAAGTTATTGGCCGTGACGTGTCCTTGAATGAAGAAACCTTGCACAGAGCGATGGACCCCGTTCATTTTGTAGACATCCGTACGTTGCCGGGGGGCCCAAATCCGAAAGAAATGAAAAGAATCATTGATGACCGCAGGCTCCAGTACTCGTCACATTTTCAATGGCTGCAAGAGGCTCGGGAAAAGAGCCGATGTGCCATTCAGCATCTGGATGAAGTCATTCTTTTATGGAGTGAAGCTTAATGAGGAAAATAAAAATTCCCCTGCTTGCTTTTGATGGAGGAGGTACCAAAAGCCGCGTTGTACTCACAGATAAGGAAGGAAATATATTAGGACAAGGAAAAGCAGGTCCATGTAATTATCAAGGGGTTGGTAAGAAGAGGGCATTGCGGGAAATCGCTCATGGTATTCGCGAGGCGATAGTGGATCTCGGGATAACCGTAGATTCCGCGACGCTCCCTCCAGTCGAGATCGGCTGCGCCGTTTTTGGAATCGCCGGGTTGGATACGGAATATGATAGGAAAGTGATTATGGAAATGGTGAAGGAGACCCTCTGCCTTCTGACGATCCAAGTAGGGCACTTAGTGGTCCATAACGATGGATTAGCCGCATTGTTAGGTGCAACCGAAGGCCAGCCCGGTGTGCTCGTCATTGCAGGAACAGGGTCGATCGTATTTGGCATAAACGAGTTAGGCCAAACGGGCAGGACTGGCGGATGGGGGCATCGGGTAGGGGACGAAGGAAGCGGGTATTGGATCGGCAAGCAGGCCGTGACAGCGATTCTTCGGACGCATGATGGTCGGGGGGACGCAACTAGACTACATGAATGGGTTCTGCCGCACATGGGCATCAGCCATGTAGAAGACCTGTTCAATTGGGTCTATAGTTCGGACTACTCAGTGGATAAATTAGGAGAATTATCTCATTCGGTTAATTTAGCGGCGATAGCCGGGGATCCTGTAGCTAAACGTATTTTATCCGCAGCCAGTGAGGAATTGTTTGTAAGTGTGCGAGCTATCATTCAGCAATTAATGCTTACGGATAAACCGTTTAAACTGATCCTGCAAGGCGGCGTATTGCAAAATATTAGCCTCGTTCGGGAACAATTGATTTCGCAAGTTGAGGAATATGCACCCCAAGCTCAAATCGTTGAAATGCAGGGTGAACCGATAAACAACGTGACTTCGATGGGCCTCGTTTATCTAAAGGACTCGATCAGCGAATTGAAGGAAGGAGCTGAGTGATATGAGCAAGAGGTTATTATTCGTATTTGCTCATCCTGATGACGAATCTTTTGCTGCTGGAGGAACCATGGCTAAAGCCCATAAACAGGGGCACGAGGTGTTTTTAATATGCGTCACTTCGGGCTGCAAAGGGAGATCCGGCGAGTTTCAATTTAACTCGCGAGAACAGTTAGCCATGCACCGCGAGGAAGAATTACGGATGGCATGTACCATACTGGGTGTTACCGACTTAATTTTATATAGATACCCAGACGGGAGCCTTAAGGATCAAGATCCGGATAAACTGGCCGAGCGGATTAGTCAAACGATTATTGCTTTAAAACCAGATGTAATCCTATCGTTTCCGATGGATGGGGTTACCGGACATCCGGATCATATTGCCGTCTCCCATGCAGCAGAAAAAGCCGTAATCTTATCGGAGCCATATTATTCCCCGGCTCGGTTGCCTAAGTTTTATTATATATCCGTTCCCCACTATTATGATCATTGTCAGGACGCTGGGCCCAAGGATACATGCATGATTACAGGAAAAGTGGACATCAGTGAATATAGATTGTTGAAGGGACAGGCATTGCAAGCCTATAAAAGTCAAGTTTATTCCGTAAACCGGGCCTACCCGGGTGTGATGCAGAACGATTTTACGGTCATAGGGGCTTATGAATACTACACCTTAATTCGCGCTGACGGTAAGCAGGTTGATCTAGTCGCAGAAAAGTTCTCAAACGAATTACCACTCATCGACTTAGTTGATAAATCCAGCTTCTAAACGGAATTAACGATAACATACCATATTCACGTTGAATAAAAACAACAAAAGGATTCGTCGCGGCGGATCCTTTTTACGTTGCACAATATATTGGGCAGAATAAACATTGAATAGACCTTATGTTGGCTTACCCTTGCGTAGTTAATCTGCCGTTCATTCAAAAAAACGCAAGACGAATCTGTCATAAAGCCGAATACGATGTATAAGGAAGCAGGTCGGTGAAAATAAGTTTTAGACTGATCCCTTAAAGGAAGCAGCGGCAGACCAAGACTTGGATAAAAAGCCTTAGACTGCCGCTGTAGTCATTCAAATAACGTACCCTTCAGTATAACATCGCATCATCTCTGCAGTCCCCGAAAGAGTTAATGCACAATGAGGACTGGGCATCTTGATAGCTGTGAAACCTTGTGGCTGACACTTGTCATGCCATCCGACACATATTCCTGGCTGACATTAACTATCAATGGTCACCATAATTTTGCCAAACATATTTATCATCCTTTCCGTGGCAGCTCGCAACTATTTTGCTATCTACAAAACGGTTTCTTGCTGCTCCTATACCAACTAAAAAGAGCAATACCGCAGCACCAAGCAGAATGAAAAGTGGCAGGTTCCAACTATTTGTCGCATCATGCAGATATCCTATAAGAGCAGGACCGACTGCGGCAAAAAGATATCCGATCGATTGCGCCATGCCAGACAGTTTCGCTGCTTGATGCGCATTTTCAGTACGTAACCCGAAAAACATCATGGACAAACTAAAGGCGAAGCCTCCACCAATTCCGAGCATGATGATCCACAACAGAATCATATTGGAGCTTCCGTAAAGAAGTCCAATCGTTCCCATCAAAAGCAAAATGGTTGTAATGACCACTAACAACCGTTGGCTAGACATGCGCCCAGCAATAACGGGGACTATAAAGACAAATGGAAGCATAACTAACTGCATGATCGAGAGGTACCATCCTGATTGATTTGGATGAATTCCTTGCTGCTTTAAAATTTCAGGCAACCATGCGATCAACACATAGAAAACCATGGACTGTATACCCATAAACAAGGTTACTTGCCAGGCAATGAGGGATTTCCAAACATTCACATCGTTGCTGGCCATTTGTTGACTCGCCGTGGTTGTTTGCTTCGTTTGAATTCTTATTTGGGGTAACCAACAGAGGACCGATACAAAGCTTAGAACCCCCCATATTCCCAATGCTCCCTGCCATTTTAGACCTGCGTTCGCGGCTAGAGGCACACTGATTCCCGATGCGATTGCTCCACATAAACTCATTGAAATGGAGTAAACACCTGTCATGGCACCAATTTTATTTGGGAAATCCCTTTTGATTATACTTGGCAATAATACATTACATACCGCAATTGCAAATCCAAGAATTGCTGTCCCAATAAACAGATTAGCTGCGCCAGATAAAGAACGTATTACAATACCTACAGTGAGAGAGAGTAAGGCAATCATTATGATCCGTTCAACCCCATACCTTTGCCCTAATTTTGGTACTAGAGGCGATAATAAAGCAAATGCAAGCAAGGGTACCGTTGTGATCAGGCCTGCTAATGTATTTGAAATATGAATGTCATCCCTTATTAGACTTACTAAAGGACTGACTGATGTTAAGGGAGTACGTAAATTAGCTGCAATAACAATAATGCCGAGAATGATCAGCCCTATAGAGGATGGTACGGCTTTATTATTTTGTTTGTTCGGCATTCTTAATTTCTCCTTCCTGAATCTTGAAAAGACAATACATCCGCGCGAATAAACAAAGTATATTATAGTATATTATTTTTATCAATAAGTAATTTATAATATACCGAAATTCATCTAGAAACAAAAATACAACTCTGAAATTCCCGTCATGGAATTCAGAGTTGTATTTAATAAGTTGAATTTTCGACTTTAGAAATCGTATTTTAAGGATATATGGAGCACTGTTTCGCTATCCGTATGATTGGTATAAGAATGAGGACAATCTGCACGAAAACTGATAGTATCATATTGATTCAATGTGTAAATCTCTCCATTGACTTGGATTTCAATGGAACCAGTCATGACTGTTGCAATTTCAGTTGTATTGACATGATGCCCTTCAGGCTGATACAAGCTATTTGGCTGTAAGTAAGCCCTACACATCTCAATATCGTTACTTTTAAAGACTGGTTCAATGACCCAATTTTTATGATCATTAGAAAACCGCAGTCCTTCACCTGCCCGATACAAACTAGCAGAGGAGGCGTCTGATTTGAACAAAGCCAATAGCGGTAAAGATATACCTTTTGAAATTTTCCATATAATCGCCAAAGTTGGATTTGTCTCGCCACGTTCAATATTCCCCAGAGTAAGTTTACTTACGCCCGTTAGTTCCGATAAGTCGTCTAAGCTCATGTTTTTTTCTTTTCTGTATTTTTTCAAGGCAACACCGATTTGTAATACAATTTCTTTTGATTCATTGATTTCATCCATTAGATTCACCTCAACAAAAAACAGTTATAGCCAGTATATTATTTATTTAGATTCTTTTCCATACGAGTAGTATTTGATGGTGGACTACACTCCTATGAAAAATAATCTCGCCCGTCTATTCGTCAAATGAAATTCAGAGCGCAGAAATTGGCACTTGGGACACGGAACTTATACTTCGCGCTGAAAGATCCGGTAAAGGGAATGGACGTATATACACATCACCAACCGGCGATCGTTCTTGCAGGGCTTCCATCAATTTATATTCGCTGCCTCAGGCCGCTTCACATATATCCGAAATAACTGAATATATAAAACAATACTAATGAATGCAAATGCCAAAATAATGGTGAAAATGACGATTGGCGGAACCCAACTCGATAGGAATACCGTCACTGGTGCTACAAATTTGCCGATCGTGTTCTGCAAGCTGTTGGCTCCCATGTACTGCCCCCTTGCGTTCTCTGGCGCATAGCCGCTTATAAAGCTCTGTGCCACTGGAGAACGGACAATTTCCCCAAAAGTGAAAATGGCCGTAACAAAAAATAGGAACCATATATTGGAATTTATTCCGAGAGCGAACGTCCCAATTCCAGACAATAGGGATGACAGAATGAATACATTTCGTTCATTCCATTCGCGGAACCATTTCGTAACAGGAAGGATAAACAGTACAAATAAAATTCCGTTGAACCCCAGTAACCATCCATAAATCTCCTTGCTGGACAGCCTCAGGGATTCGCCGCCGTTCCACGCCAAGAGAAACTGGGCTGGGACTTCATTGATCACATATACCGATGAATATAAATCCAGTTGCATAATGGGCACTAGAGCAAAGATTCCTGCTGAAATATAGAGTAGGAACACTTTATCGCGAAAAATAACGCCATAACCCTTCCATTGCTCCTTGAATGCATGGCTAATCGAAGTTGAACTTTTCGTACATTGTGCCGAATGCGGTAATGTTTCATGAACGATAAAATAAATGGCGATAAAATACAATAGCAAGACTAATGCGCAGATCCACAGTAGCTCTTGCCGATAGTGGAAGAAGAAAACGGCTCCAAGTGCTGGACCAATCACGGCACCAATGTTATTGGCCGTCGTAAACGTTGCGTATATTTGCCGAAGGTGCCCCGAGGGGACCAGGTCTGCAACCATTGCCGAACTTGCGGGACTATAGAGGGCCCCCCCCAGACCAATGCCGATAAAAGCGATATAATCGAACCAATGGGACGGAGACATCGCAAATAAAATAAACATCATTGCCTGAACAAAAGCGCCAAGCAGCATAACGGGCCGCCGCCCTATCTTGTCGGCTAGAGTTCCTCCGAGTAGACTTCCAAGCAAGCTGAAGATCGGAGGGACTGACATCATAATGGCGGCGATATGATTGCCCAATGCAGTACCGAAATATACGGTAATAAACGGGAAGTACATCCAGAACAGCATGTTAAACAGTCCTTCACCGATTAACCGGACTTTTAAATTGTTATTCCATAAGCGGATTTTCACAAAATCCTCCTCTTTCCACAGGCATCTGAATGTACCTAGATTACCCAGTCGGGTATACAAAATATAGAATATTATCCTGATAAAATATAGACTTATAATTACGGATGGTTTATAATAATATTATGGAATTCGAATGCAGACCGGTCTATTCAAATTGTATCAAAAAACGAACATATGTTTGTTACTGAAAAGACGCTTCTATCAGAAGCGTCTTTTTTAGTTACTTTAGTAGTGGGCCTGTCTCAGAATTGAGACAGGCCCATTATTCTTCACAGGATCACAATACTCCATTTTTTCATGGTAAGAATAGTTAGCGGTTTTCCAATATTAATCTGATGTGCTGCAGAGCTGATATCAGTTTGGAAAATAATTCTTGAGGGCAATGGTAATCATAATATCAGCCCAACCGGATCGGAGAAGAAACAATGCTCTATAACTTATTTCGCGGCCGATTCATAAGCGGAATCGTCGAGGTCACGGAGTAGTCCTCAAGTTTACAAATTGTGGGGGCCCATGTCAAAAATCGGACTTCATGGGAAGGCGGGGCCCCGAAACTTAAAAGTACGATGGATCTGAAAGCAATCGTGTTGGAGGCCAAAGAGAAGGACGTTTTGGACAACAGGATTTTGAAGCGAGAACTGGAACAGCTCCTTGAAAAGCGGTTTCAACTGCTATTCAGCAAGCTAAAACAGGAACATTCGGACATTCTGATGACCGGCGAGATCTTTCGAAGGAAGCTCACGCAGAGTCAAGTCGATGAATGGGAAAATCAACTGTTTCCTAAGCTAGTTATTGATTTTCGAACGGTAGTGGATATTCGGAATACCGGGGATTTAAAAATAGGAAAATAAACTGGGTATTCTCGCCTATTCGAGATAATTTATATCCATCTGTCCCAGTTGTATTTGCTCATCGCTAACTTTCTCACCTGTTACTGTAGAAGAGTAGCCTGAAACAGGGCGTCCCCGGCGGTGACATTCTGTTAGATGTTCGGTCTGCCTACAAGCCGCTCTTTTTTACGTTCGTAGTATGTTGACTCCGATAACCCAAGGATGCGCAGTACAACTGCTGCTGGCTCACCCCGCTTAATGAACGGGTTGCTACTTCAACTTTTTCTGATAAGCGGGGTTTTTCTTTTTTAATAGCTCTCGGAGGATTTCTATTTCGAGTTCTTTCTCACCAAGAACCTTCACCGCTTTTTCATAGCGCTCCTCCACCTCCTGCAGTCGCCGTAATTCCTCTATATTCTCATCTGTTCGAGGAATCCCCGATTCTGCGATGGAGTCACGGTAATCTTTCACCCATAAACGGATGGTTTCAGGGTGTGTGTCATATATGCGGGCGAGCACCCCAATCTTAACACCGGCTAATGCTTCCTTAACTATTTTAAGTTTTTCTTCCTCTTTAAACCTCTTTTTCATTCTGGATCATCTCCCTTGCTTTTAGTTTAATTTATTGGTTGGGAGGACTCCAGTTTAATTAAGGGGTCTAAGAGGTTTATCCTACCTGAGCGCAGAATAAAAGGAAAAACTCCCGCTATTCCTATGCCGAATAGGCTTTGGGAAGGAATAACGGGAATTACTCCCGTTAAAATGGCGAAGAATGCCCTCTTGCGGCCATTTTGTGCAAAATTAACAGGAGTTTATCCAGTTATCCTACCTGGATCGGCTCTATTCAGCCGAAATAACAGGAGAAATTCCCGTTACCCGCGCTCCGTAGGCTAGGATCGGCTCCTGCTGCCTCCTGCCTCCTGCTGAACCAGGAGTCTTCGTATACAGCGCTGCACGTCGAAATCCCACCTGAGCGCAGAATAAAAGGAAAAACTCCCGCTATTCCTATGTCGTATAGGCTTTCGGGAGTAATAACGGGAATTACTCCCGTTAAAATGGCGAAGAATGCCCTCTTGCGGCCATTTTGTGTAGAATTAACGGGAGATTATCCAGTTATCCTACCCGGATCGGCTCTATTCAGCCGAAATAACAGGAGAAATTCCCGTTACCCGCGCTCCTTAGGCTAGGATCGTTACCCGCGCTCCCTAAGCTAGGATCGGCTCCTACCTACCACCTCTGCTACCACCTGTGCCTACTACCTCCCACCTGAACCAGGGATCCTCGTTATGCCGAAGCGCTGCACAGGATTATCAGAGAATTTCCATATAATCCGTCAAGAAACCGGGGATGCTATCAGAGACATTATCCGAGGAGGAGTATGGCAAGTGGATTCTACTTATGAGCATACGTACATTCCCTTAACGTCCGTTTCGAGCGGCGAGGGCAAGGAAGTCAGCATCGATATTTATTGTTACTGCATTCAATTCGTGAATATATGTCTGATCGGGAACCCGACAAGCAAAGCGAAAACCTGGTATCTCGTCGATGCCGGCATGCCGCAATCCGCAAATGAGATCATACGGCTTGCCGAGGACCACTACGGCCCGCTTACGAAGCCGGAGGGGATTATCCTGACCCATGGTCACTTCGATCATGTCGGGGCGCTCACGGAGCTGCTGGAGCATTGGGACGTGCCCGTATATGCGCATGAGTTGGAAATTCCGTATCTGACGGGAAAAGCGAACTATCCCCAGGGCGACTCTACCGTGAACGGCGGCTTGATTAGCGAGCTTTCCCCGCTATTCCCGAATCACGGCATCAACATCGCCAGTCATGTGAAGCCGCTGCCGCAAGGCGGCGCCATCCCCGGATTGCCGGAGTGGCAGTGGGTACATACACCGGGTCATACGCCGGGTCATATTTCGCTGTTCCGGGAGAAGGACCGCTCCCTTATCGCAGGGGACGCTTTCGTAACGGTCAAGCAGGAATCGCTTTACCGGGTCATCCTGCAGACGCAGGAGATCAGCGGGCCGCCGAAATATTTTACGACCGACTGGGAAGCGGCGGAGCAATCGGTGAAGAAGCTCAACGAGCTGAAGCCCAGCTTGGCGGTAACAGGGCATGGCACGCCTATGCGCGGGGATGAGCTGACCCTTCAGCTCGGCAGCTTGGCTGACCATTTCGAGCAAATGGCTGTGCCGAAGGAAGGCCGGTATGTTCACTAGCCGGTAATACAAACAACAGGACCTGGGGAATGTACGGCATACAACCATGCCGCATGCATTCCTCAGGTCCTGCTCGTTTAACCTATAAGTACAGGTTCTTTCTTCTCCTGCTTGATGTCCTTGGACTCGGTTGATTCCGAAGGTTCGGCTTCATCTGCAGAACCAGGCGCGTTCTCCGCAAATTCCTCCCCGGCGAGATCCATTGCCATCTGCCCGTCATCTGCTTGCAGCTCTGCATGAGCCTGAGGTACCGCAATTCCTATGCGATCGAGCGCAGCCACAGCGGCAGCCGCAGTCTCCCGGTCAGGAAGACTTCCCAATTCTCCGATTTCGTGCGCATCCTCATCCTCATCCGATTCGGTAATCCGGAATTTGCTGATCTCCATAAACAATTGTTCCGCCAACGATAGAATGTCATCCGATTGCTCGGCAATCCGGCGAATGGAGGCATCCTGCTGGATCGACGTCGAATTGACTTCCTCCACGCCTGCCGCAGTTTCCTGTGCGATCGCCGCAACGAATTGAACGGAATCGACCAGCGTATCGTTCTTGGAGCGGGCTTGCTCGATCTTGAGATGAATCTGTTCGATCTGATTCTTGATGCCCTTCATGGACTGGTCAATGCTCTCGAAGGAGCCCAGCGTATCGGCAACACGGTGTCTCTGCGCATTGGCCGATTCCCTTGCTTCGAGCAGCGAGCTTTGCAGCTCCTTGATCTGCTTCTGCAGCGCTTGTGTGATGCCGCTGATCGTTTTGGACGAGTCGTTCGTCTGCTGCGACAGCTGGCGAACCTCGTCCGCGATGACGGAGAAGCCGCGGCCGTGCACACCCGCTCTTGCCGCTTCAATCGCGGCATTCAGTGCAAGCACATTCGTCTGCGTCGAGATCTCCGTGATCGAATGTGTGATAGCGCCGATTTGCTTCGAGCTGGCGGCTAAGGTCTGCATCGCGGCATCCACTTTGTGCAGCACCGCTTGCGACTGCTCGGACGACGTTTTCAACGCCCGGACATAGCCCGTGCCTTGCAGCGTGCCCGCTGCGGCTTCATCGCTGGCGCGTATCATTTCATGTGTGTACGCGGTAATATCGCGAATCTCCGCCTCCAGCTCGGCGATGATCTGGGAGGACATCTCGGTCTTCGTTGCTTGCTCGTCGGCACCGCCCGAGATTTCGTGGATCGCCTTGAGAATGTCCGTGTTCGCCGAAGCCGTTACCTGCGAGAACCGGTGGAACTCATGCGAATGGCCGGTTAGGGACGAAGCGATCTGCTTCGTGGCATGGAGCATTTGGCGAACCTGAAGGATCATATGGTCGAAGCTGTGGCTAAGCCGACCCAACTCGTCGTTCGAGGTCGCGTTGATCGTGTGAGTCAAATTACCGGAGGCAATAAGCGAAACGGCTTTCTGCAGCTTCTGAATCGGTCGAATATAGGAACGAATAAGGAAGAAGGCGATCAAGACAGTAGATATGAGCACGACGATAGATACGTATATCATAACCGACGTGGTGCTGTCCAACGCTTTGGTAGACGACTGAATCGCTTGGTCCGCCTCCCCGGCGTAAGTCACATAGAACTTATCGACGAGTTCGAAAATGACGGTTTTCAAATCCTGTGATTCATTGTACAGATACAGCAAATTCATTTCCAAATCTTTCGCATTCGTTCCATTGCCCTGAATCATCGCGGCAGCAGAATCGAAATTGTTTATGTAGTCGACGGAAGCCTGGATCAACTGGCTGCGCCATTTTCGTTGCTCATCTGTAACCGCGGTATCGCCAATCCTCTTGATGCGGTCATTGAATGGGTTTCGCAAAGCGTTGTACTTCACAATATATATGGGTTTTTTGGAAATCTCCAAACCGGAAGCAATAATATTCATTTCCTGCACCATTTCTTTTAATTCCAACGCCAGCACTTTGAGCTCAACCTTATCATTCTGATCGGTCAAGCTCTGTTTGATTTGACTGACTTGATACAAATTAAAGAAAGCTACGGCCAGGAAGATCAGGAGTACACCGCTGAAGCTGACGATTAACTTGGTGCGCATAGTCAAATTATTAATGCTGAATTTTCTCACACTCATCCCCCCAAAAATAGACAAGATCTGATAAAGTTCTTGTTTCTACTTATAAATATAGGAGGCTTCTATTAACTAAAGCGTCGAAGTATGTAAATGAAATGTAAAATAAACCAGACAAAACTATGGAAAAAGTACGATTAAAAGTTTTACATTACGTTTACGTTTCACGGGTTTGGAATTTACATTCGGTTGTTACGATGAATGTGTAAGTTAGTTCGAGGCACACAGAGGAAATCGAAACTAACAAGAGATAGCAACATACAATAAAAGGAGGACATGCTGACAATGTTCAAGTTCATGTCGAAAAAAGGGATTACATTTACACTTTCCGCGGTACTCATGATGGGGTCTTTGGTTGGTTGCGGAGCTAAAACAGAGACGAATGGCGCCGCTTCTACAACACCTGCTGCCACAACAGCGGCATCAGCTTCTGCTAAACCATCCGACACGCCAAAAACAGAGCTTAGCGGCACAATCACAGCTTCCGGCTCAAGCGCACTGCTTCCACTGGTGAAACAAGCGGCAACGGAGTTCATGGAGAAAAACCCTAAAGTAACGATCAACGTTACAGCTGGCGGTTCCGGTACAGGTATTAAGAACGTAGCTGACGGTACTTCCGACATCGGTAACTCCGACGTAGAACCAGCTGCTGAATATAAAGACAAAGGTCTTGTCGACCACCAAGTTGCAATCGCACCTTTTGCATTGATTGTAAACAAAGATGTGAAAGTAGATAATGTAACGAAACAGCAAGCTGCTGATATCTACATGGGCAAAGTCACGAACTGGAAAGACGTCGGCGGTAACGATGCCAAAATCGTACTTGTACACCGTCCGGACAGCTCCGGTTCCCGTACACTTGTTAAAACAATCATTCTTGACGGCAAAGAGTTTACGAAAGACGGAATCACACAAGAAAACAGCGGCGCTATGAAAACTGCCGTTGCCGGTCAATCCGGTTCCATCGGTTATGTAGATACTCCTTACATCGACGATACCGTTAAAGCTTTGAAAATTGACGGCGTAGCTTTCTCCGAAGACAACATCAAAAACGGCACATACAAATTGTATGGTGTTGAGCACATGTATACGAAAGGTGAAGCTAAAGATCCGGCAAAAGCATTCATCGAGTACATCCAAAGCAAAGATTTCCAAGGCAAACAAGTTCGCGATTTGAAATTCTTGCCGGCTGACCTGCTCAAAAAATAATAGCAATAACTTCTTGGAGCGCCCACAATCTGTGGGTGCTCTTTTTAGGTTTTTAAACGGTGGTTATGAAACTTTTACATTGCCTTTACAATTCATTAACGATCCAATGACATTCATGTCCTATCATGAAAGCATGACATGTGAACGCATGTGGTAATAAGTGAAGGGGGATTATCCCAGTGAATTCCATAGCAGACAAACTATCAAATGCGAGTTCAGAAAGAAGCCGTCCAGTTGTTTCCAAATGGACCCGAGGACAACATAGACAAGACAGCATCATGCGATGGTTGTTTGTCACCAGCGCGGCTCTTGTGTCCGCGATTATTTTCTCAATCATCGTTTTCGTAGGTATGCAGGGATTGAAAACTTTTCAAGGCGTTAGCCCGCTGGAGTTTTTCTTCTCCACCGACTGGACGCCGGGCCAAAATAAATTCGGAGCTTTCCCTTTTCTATACAGCACGCTGTTAATGACGCTGGTAGCGGTCGTGATCTCGGTACCGCTCGCTTTATCGGGAGCGTTGTTCATGGCGAAGATCGCTCCCAAATGGATGCGGGAAATCATGCGTCCGGCAACGGACTTGTTCGTCGGTATCCCGTCCGTTGTATATGGTCTTATCGGGATGACCGTCATTGTGCCTGCTTTGGGTAAGCTCACAAACGGAGTCGGATACGGGATTCTGCCTGCCGCTATAATTTTGGCGATTATGATTCTTCCAACTATTTTGTCCATTTCGGAGGATGCTATCCGCGCTCTGCCGAGCCGCTTGGAAGAAGCCTCGCTCGCTCTTGGAGCAACGCGCTGGCAGACGATGTGGCGCGTGCTGCTGCCGGCAGCCAGACCGGGCATTTTGACGGCCATCATTTTGGGAATGGGGCGTGCGATCGGCGAAACGATGGCCGTCTTCATGGTCATCGGGAACTCGCCGCAAATGCCGAAGTCGCTGCTGGATTCCACTACGGTACTAACAACAGCGATCGTGAAAGATATGGGGAATACGAATTACGGATCCACATGGAACAACGCCCTCTATTTAATGGCACTACTGCTGCTCGTGATCTCCTTAGCCTTAATTCTTATCATTCGTATCGTCGCGAAGAGGAGTGAAGTGAAATGACAAGTAAAACGACAGACCGGATCGCGACGGTATATTTCTGGGCCGCGGGCATTGCGATCATCGGTATTCTGGCCTGGTTCCTCATCCGGATATTGGGTGACGGACTGCCGCATCTATCCTGGCATTTCATTTTCGGCAAATCGGAAGAAATCAAGGCTGGCGGGGGGGTCGGACCTCAGCTGTTCAACTCCTTCTATGTCTTGATTCTCTCTCTCATCATATCGGTTCCAATCGGATTGTTCGCTGGGATTTACCTGGCGATTTACGCACAAAAGAATTGGTTTACGGATCTCGTTCGTATCTCGGTTGAAGCTTTATCCTCCGTACCTTCCATCGTTTTCGGTTTGTTCGGTTTCTTGCTCTTCGCCAACTTGCTCGGCCTGAAATTCTCCATTCTCGGCGGCGCGGCGACTGTAGCTCTTCTGAATCTGCCGGTCATGGTTCGGGTCACAGAGGAATCGATTCGTACCGTTCCGGAATCTTATTGGGAAGCGAGCTTGGCGCTCGGCTCAACGAAATGGCAGGCGATCCGCAAGGTGCTGATTCCGGCGGCGCTGCCCAGCTTGATCACCGGCATCACGCTGATCGCAGGACGCGCATTAGGTGAATCCGCGATTCTGATTTATACGGCAGGCTTGTCGGTATCGAGATTTTTCCCGGATTTCAACCCGCTCAACATGGGGGAGACCTTGTCCGTTCACCTCTGGTATGTCGGCGCTGAAGCGCTTGTTCCGGATGCCAAAGAAATTGCCAAAGGAAGCGCCGCGCTGCTTCTGATCGTCGTTCTTATCTTTAACCTTCTCGTGTCCATACCAAGCCGAATCCTACAAAAAAGACTTTCCGGGGGGAAATAATTATGGCGATCGCGACCATGACCAAAATCAAAGCAGAGAAATTGAATTTGTTTTACGGCGAAAACCATGCGCTTCATGATATTGATTTGACGATCGAAACAGGAACGATCGCGGCGTTGATCGGACCTTCCGGCTGCGGGAAATCGACGTTCCTGCGGACGCTCAACCGGATGAACGATCTCATCGACAGCGTTCGTATTACAGGCAGCGTATCCGTTGACGGCCAAAATATTTATGGCGGGGACTCCGATGTCGTCTCCTTGCGCAAGCGCGTAGGCATGGTGTTTCAACGCCCGAATCCTTTCCCGATGAGCATCTACGACAACATTGCTTACGGACCGCGCATTCACGGCATCAAGAAGAAAGCGCTGCTCGATCAAATCGTGGAGCGCAGCCTAGTGCAAGCCGCGCTGTGGGACGAAGTGAAGGACCGCCTGCACAAATCCGCACTGGGCTTGTCCGGCGGCCAACAGCAGCGTCTATGCATCGCCCGTTTGCTCGCGGTAGAACCCGATGTGCTGCTGATGGATGAGCCGACATCGGCACTCGATCCAATCTCGACGCTGAAGGTTGAAGAGTTGACCCAAACGCTGAAAGACAAATATACGATCATTATTGTGACACATAACATGCAGCAGGCCGCTCGGATTTCGGATATGACGTCTTTCTTCCTGAACGGATATTTGGTGGAAACCGATAAAACTGACAAAATCTTTACCAATCCTAACGACCAACGGACCGAAGATTACATCACGGGCAGATTCGGTTAACTACAACTGGAAGGAGCAACGTTTACATGGACGCAAGACCAGGGTTTCACCAATCTTTATCCTTATTGCAGGAAGAGCTATTGAATATGGGGGAAAGCGTCAAGGAGCTGATTCTGAAGTCCGTACACTCGCTAGCTAATTTGGACGAGAGAACGGCGCAGCAAGTAATCAAAAACGATGACCAGATCGATGATTATTTGACCATAATCGACGAACTGTCCCTGCGTCTTATTGCGCTGCAGCAGCCGATGGCCAGCGATTTGCGCATCATCGGCACAGCGCTCAAGATCGCTACCGACTTGGAACGAATCGCCGACCATGCGGTGGACATCGCAAAGATTACGATTCGTTTCGCAGGAGAAGAGCTGGTGAAGCCGCTGGAGACGATCCCGCAAATGGCGGAAATCGCCATTGTGATGCTGCAGGAAAGCTTGCTTTCCTACACGGAACGCGATGTGCATAGAGCTGCGGCGTTAGCGGAGAAGGACGACCGGGTAGATAAGTTGTACAGCACAGTGATGACTGAGCTGATGGGCATGATGAATTCCGATTACAACCGGAACCGCCAGTTGACGCATCTGCTCCTCGTTGCACATTTCCTGGAGCGGGTGGCCGATCATACGACGAATATCGGGGAAGCCGTGATCTATATGGTGACCGGGAAGCGGAAAGATTTGAACGTGTAAGCTGACTATAGTGTAAGTGAAGAGGCCCTTATTCGACGGAATAAGGGCCTCTTCGCGTATATACCGGACGACAAACGCCTAACAAGCCTAGCGTCATCACGCCAGGCTTGTCTGCTCTCCGACAGCCTGAGGCACCGGAAACCGGATTAGGAACGTCGTCCCCTTCGGGCTGGACTGCACTTCAATCGAAGCATGGTGCCTCGCCGCGATGCTGTAGCAGATCGCCAAGCCGAGACCCGTGCCCTCGTCTTTCGTGGTAAAGAAAGGACGTCCCAGCTTCTCCAGGTGCTTCTCATCGATGCCCGTCCCTTGATCCGCGATAAGTAGAACCAGATGCTCGTTCTCCAAATAGGTCTGTATGGTCAGCGTGCCGCCAATAGACATCGCTTCCAGACCGTTCATGCACATATTGAGAATGAGCTGGCGCAGCTCCTTATCGTCCAGATGAATATCGGGACATTCGGTGAACTGGAACTGAACATGCTTGCCGGACATGACGGCTTCAGCCTGAATGAGCGGCAGCAGCATTTCGATAATCCGGTTCATGTTATCGGGCTGCTGGTGGGATTGTTTATTTTTGGCCAAGGATAAATATTCGGTAATGATTTCATTCGCACGGTCCAGCTCTTCGAGCATAATGGGGATATATTCCTTCTGCATATTCCGGTCGTTCTCCCGGAACAGCTGCAGGAAGCCGCGGATCGTCGTCATCGGATTGCGAATTTCGTGGGCGATCCCGGCGGCCATTTCGCCGACCAGGTTCAGCTGGGCGAGACGCGCCATCTCGGTTTCAAACCGCAAGCTCTCGGTAATATCCACGGCGACCTGAAGCAGGCAGCTCTCATTCTCAATATCGATGATTTCCGTGGACAGCAAGGCTGTCCGCATCTCCTTGGACTTGGTTTCATACCGGACTTTGCAGTTATGAACGACTTCTTCGCAGGAGGTGGACTCGCCGGATTCCTTGCGCAGAAGGTCCAAGTTCGTACCGATGATTTCGTCGCCATAACCGGTATATTGCTTCCAGCTCTCGTTAATTTCGATATACGACAAGTCCGGCAAGCGGCGAATGGCCATCAGAGAGGGAGAGAGCATGAACATTTTTTTGAAATGATCCTGGGATTTCATCAGCTTCTCATGAGCGTCCACGAGCTCCGAGGTGCGCTCCTCCACCCATTGCTCGAGCAGCGTATTCTGCTGCTTAAGCTTCTCTTCGGCTTCCGCCAGCTTCCGGTTGGTTTCTTCGAGATCGAGCGTACGCTTGTGCAGCAGTTCGCTCTGGTATTTGATTTTTTGATGATTGAGGTGCATATTGACGAAGGCATCCACCTTCATTCGGAGCATCTCCGGGTGTACAGGCTTGAACAAATAGTCGATCGAGCCGACATGATACCCCTTCAGAACATGCTCAATCGATGTGCTTAGGGCTGTTAGGAAAATGATCGGGATGTCCTGACAAGCTTTGCGCTGCTTGATGAGCTCTACGGTTTCAAAGCCGCTTAAACCAGGCATCTGCACATCCATCAAGATGACGGCGATATGGTCAGCGGGCTCTTTCAATAAATATCGTAAAACTTCCTCGCCGGATTGCAGCGAGATCACGTCATAGTGGGATGAGGCTAAAATGCTATTCAGAGCCAGCAAGTTCTCGTAGCGGTCATCTACCGCCAAGATTTTGACTTGTTGTTCCATTTCAATTCCTTTCCGTGCTTGTACAAAGGATGTACGCACCTAGCAATCGTCCTTCTATTTTTTCGTGGGCGGAGAGGCATTTCCCTCTTTTTATTTTAAAGTCTTTACATAGATTTTACACATCGATAATAAAGACTATCATTTGTTTTGATAGACTATACATATACATAAAACGACATGAGGGATGATGGACATGAACAGTCAGTCAGAAGCAACAACCTTATTTCAAGATATACTCGCCACGGGGGCGGTACATTCGGTCTATCAACCTATTGTCTCTCTGCAGGACGGACAGGTGATGGGATATGAAGCGCTGATCCGCGGCCCCCAAGACAGCATGTTTCAATCTCCGATCGCCATGTTTGAATTCGCCGAACAGAACGGAGAGCTGTATAAGCTCGAACAGTTGGCGCGCGAGAAAGCGATTCAGGGTTCGATTCTGGAGCACCCGCAGCAATTGCTGTTCATTAACATATCCTCCCACGTGCTCTATGACCCCGGGTTCGTTCCGGGTAAAACGCTGGACATTTTGCTGAAATACGGTCTGAAGCCGAGCAATGTCGTTTTCGAAATTACGGAAAGAACGTCCATTGAGGATTTCACTCTCGCCCAGAAAATATTGGAGCATTACCGCAAGCAGGGCTACCGCATCGCCATCGACGACGCCGGGGCCGGCTACTCCTCCCTGCAGGCGATCGCGGAGCTTCAGCCGGATTTCATCAAGATCGACCGGTCTCTCATTGAAAACATACATAAGCACAAAGTGAAAGAGTACATCTTGGAAACGTTCGTCACGATCGCTCACAAAATGAACATTTCGATTATTGCCGAAGGTATCGAAATTCCGGATGAGCTGGCCAAATTGACGCGGCTTGGCGTTCATTATGCGCAAGGGTTTCTGCTAGGGAAGCCGCAGAAGGTGCCGGCGGACATTCAGGACAGTTTAAGAATGCTCATTGGGCAGCATCGCAAGGTGCAAGGAGGCCATATGAACTGGCATATCGGCGATCTCAAGACACCTGTCAAAACGTTCGACAAGAAATCACCGATCTCGGAAGTTGCGGACTATTTCAAAAAAAATCAAGAAGCGGTCGGCGCCGTCATCGTGAGCAACGAGGAGCCTGTCGGTTTAATGATGAGAGAACGGCTGTTTCAGCAATTGGCCGGGCAATATGCGTTCTCCTTGTTCTGGAATCGGACGATTGAGTCTATTATGGATGAAACGCCGCTCATTGTAGACGAGTTCACGTCGGTTGAGCAGGTATCGCAAATGGCGACGTCGCGCTCCATCCATCATCTATACGATCTGGTGATCATTACGACGAATGGCAAAATGGCAGGGATTGCTTCCATCCGATCGATTCTCGAAAGCATCACGAATGTCCGGATGGAGTCTGCGCGCGTGGCCAATCCGCTGACGGGGCTGCCGGGCAATCTGCAGATTAACCGGGAGCTGAACAGACGCATTCACGAGCAGAAACCGTTCCATGTCGTCTATGCGGATTTGGATTATTTCAAATGGTTTAATGACCGTTTCGGCTTTCAGAAAGGGGATCAGCTGATTCAATATACAGCCGATATTATGCAGCAGGCCATCAGCGTGTGCGGAACGCCTCTTGATTTCGTAGGTCATGTGGGGGGCGACGATTTCATCGCCATCTCGGTGGCGGCGGAGCCGGAGCTTCTGTGCCAGGAGATGATTCGCAGATTCGAGCAGGGCGTGCAGATGTTCTATGAAGACGAGGAATGGGAGTATGTATGGGACCGGAGCGGGAACAAGGTGAAGAGCGAGGGAGTCACATTGTCGCTGTCTTTAGTCGTCTGCAGCTGTGAATCTCCCATTTCACTTGAAGACATTTCTCAAACGGCGGCTGGGCTCAAGAAGAAGGCCAAGGCCTATCCAGGCAGCATTTATTATTTTCAAAATATCGGATGACAAGCCCATTAGAAGGTATAATTCAACTGCTTGAAAGAGCGAATGATGATGACCTTCTGTTTGCCGATGCGGCGTTCCGATATTTTCTTCATATTCCCCGGATGTATCCAGATGGCGTCCAAGCCGCTGGATGCGGCGCCAACCACATCGTTGCGCCACGAATTCCCCACCATGACGCTTTGGCTGGCCGCTGCGTTCATAGCCTTAAGCGCCTTCTCGAATATGGCCGGGTGCGGTTTGCGCGGTCCATCCTTCTCCGAACTGAACAAGCGGTCCTGGCTTATCCACCGGGTCAGCTTCATTTTCTCCAAATTATGCTGCAGCCTTCTGCGGTTCCCGTTGCTGATAATGGCAAGCTTATAATGTTTGGACAAAGACTCAAGCGTGTCCTCTACGCCGGGAAAGAGAGCGACAAAATTGTCTTCCTGCTCCTCGACCCCCTCGAAGAAAGCTCTGGTGAAAGCGGGGCTTACATTCACCGGCAAAGGCTGAAGCGCCTTGCGCAAACAGATATGCCTGAGCTCGTCGGGTGAGATCGGACTTCGCACCGGCGCTTTGCGGTGGCGGCTCCATTCCATTTTATAGCTTTGCAGCACATCTTGGGCGGTGAAGAGCGCTTCGTCCGGCTCCCACCTGGCCGTGTAATCGTTCATGACTTCCAGAAAGGCCGAGTCAAAGCATTGCCTGCGATCCAGAATCGTATTATTCATATCGAAAAAAATAACCTTTTTGCGTACTGGAGAAAAAAAAGGGCTCATTCGGAGAACCTCCTTCTGAAGACCGGAGCATCAAAACTTAGGGCTCCTTCTATGTTTATGTGCAGCAACGTTTTTTTATTTTAATTTCGTATGCTATGATGAAGGAAGTATGTCTAAAATCGGGGTGCGAACTTATGGATAAGCTTATAATTATTGACGGTAACTCTATTGCGAACCGGGCTTTCTATGCTCTGCCGCTTCTTAGCAATTCGAGCGGCCTGCATACGAACGCCGTTTACGGTTTTACAACGATGCTGCTTAAACTCATTGAGGAAGAAAAGCCAACTCATTTCCTGGTCGCTTTCGATGCCGGGAAAATCACGTTTCGACATAAGGAATACACGGAATACAAAGGCGGAAGGGCGAAGACGCCGTCGGAGCTGTCCGAGCAGTTCCCGCTTATCAAGGAGCTTCTGAAAGCGTTCAAAATCCCGCAATTCGAGCTCTCCGGCTATGAAGCGGACGATATTATCGGAACGCTGACCAAAGCCGCCGACGCCAGAGGGGAGAAGGTGCTGCTCGTCTCCGGAGACAAGGATATGCTGCAGCTCGCCTCCGATCATGTCACCGTAGCGATCACCCGCAAAGGGATCACGGAAGTGGAACTGTACAATCCGGCCGGCATCCAGGAGAAATACGGCCTGACGCCTGCTCAAATCATCGATCTCAAAGGCTTGATGGGCGATACGTCGGACAATATTCCGGGCATTCCCGGGGTAGGGGAGAAGACGGCGCTCAAAATGCTGCACGAGTTCGGCACGGTAGAGGAAGTGCTGGCCAATACGGCAAGCCTGAAGGGCAAGATGAAGGAGAAGGTCGAGGAGCATGCCAAGGACGCGCTAATGAGCAAAGAGCTCGCTACGATTTTCCGCGAAGTGCCGATGGAGACGGAATGGGAGACGTTCCGCTATGACGGCTTCGACGGACAAGCTCTTGCCTCGATGTTCCGCAAGCTGGAGTTCAAATCCTTGCTGGAGAAGATGGACTTCGGCACCACGGATTTGGAAGCGCTGGGACAGACGGTGGAAAGCCTGGAGCCGATTGTCGTAACGGAAGAAAATATGAGCCTGCTGACCGCCAGCTTAAACGACGACGCGGTCATTCACGTCGAAGCCGTGGGCGAAAACCCGCATCAGGCGGTGAATGTCGGTGTCGTCTGGTTTATCCAGGACGGGGATACGAATAAGTCCTATTATGTGCCTTTCCAGCTGCTGCAGAGCGAAGCGGGGGAGCCGCTGCGCGCTTGGCTCGGCGACGAGTCCAAGAAGAAGAAAGTATTCGATCTGCACCGCTCCTTGCTCGCGCTGGCTTGGCAGGGGATCGAACTGAAGGGTGTCGATTTCGACGTCCTGCTGGCCGCCTATCTGCTGGATCCGACTGAGTCGAATCTGAGCTTGAGCGGCCTGTCGGCGAAGTACAGTCTGCCGGGGCTGAAGGCGGACGACGAAGTATTCGGCAAAGGCGCGAAGTTCCGCCTGCCGGAACTGGCTGCGCTTAGCGACCATCTGGGCCGCAAAGCGATGGCGACCGCCCGCCTCGTGCCGGTGCTGGCGGAGGAGCTGGAGAAGAGCGAGATGCACCGCCTCTTCTACGAGCTGGAGCAGCCGCTGGCCGGCGTGCTGGCGGAGATGGAGCTGCGCGGCATCGCCGTGGATGCCGACGGGTTGAAAGCGCTCGGCGTCGAGCTTGTCAATAAGCTGGACACGATTATGGCCAGCATTTACAAGCTCGCCGGCGTCGAGTTCAACATCAACTCGCCGAAACAGCTTGGCGAGATTCTGTTCGAGAAGCTGGGACTGCCAGCTTGGAAGAAGACCAAAACCGGCTACTCGACGGATGCCGAGGTGCTGGAGCGGCTCGCGCCTTATAACGAAGTGGTCGGGCAGATTCTGAACTACCGTCAGCTGGCGAAGCTTCAATCGACGTATGTCGAGGGGCTGCTGAAGGAGGTGCGGCCGGAGACCGGTAAGGTGCACACCTATTACCGGCAGACGATCGCGGCCACAGGCAGGCTCAGCAGCCAGTTCCCGAACCTCCAGAACATTCCGATTCGTCTGGAGGAGGGGCGCAAGATCCGCAAGGTGTTCGTGCCATCCGAGCCCGGATGGTACATTCTCGCTGCGGATTACTCGCAGATCGAGCTGCGCGTGCTAGCGCATATCTCGCAGGATGAGAAGCTGAAGGAAGCGTTTCTTCAGAATATGGACATCCACACGAAGACGGCGATGGACGTCTTCGGGGTGGAGGAGAGCGCCGTCGACGCGAATATGCGGCGTCAGGCGAAAGCCGTTAACTTCGGCATCGTCTACGGCATCAGCGACTACGGCTTGTCCCAGAACTTGGACATTACCCGCCGGGATGCCGCGCAATTCATTGAGCAATATTTCGCCGTCTTCCAGGGCGTTCGCAAATATATGGACGATATCGTGAAGGATGCGCGCGCGAACGGCTACGTGACGACGCTGCTGCAGCGCCGCCGGTATTTGCCGGAGATTACGCATTCGAACTTCAATCTGCGTTCCTTCGCGGAGCGCACGGCGATGAATACGCCGATTCAGGGAACAGCAGCGGACATCATTAAGCTGGCCATGGTGCAGATGGCGGCGCGGCTCAAGCAGGACGGTCTCAAGAGCCGCATGCTGCTGCAGGTACACGATGAGCTGGTCTTCGAGGTCCCGGAAGAGGAGCTCGAGACGATGAAGCAGCTGGTGCCGGAAGTGATGGCCGGCGCGCTGAAGCTGGACGTGCCGCTTCGAGCGGACGTCGACTATGGCACGACTTGGTATGACGCGAAGTAAGTTCTCAATCAACTGACAGAAGAGGTGAACATCCGTGCCTGAACTACCCGAAGTGGAAACGGTCAAGCGCACACTGAATAACCTGATCGCCGGGAAAACGATCGAGCGAGTTCAGGTCAGATTGCCCCGCATCATTCAGAAGCCGGACGATATCCAGCAGTTTGAAGTGCTGCTTCAGGGGCAGACGATTGAATCTATCGAGCGCAGGGGGAAGTTTCTTCGCTTTCTGCTCACGGACTACTGCATGGTCTCGCATCTGCGGATGGAGGGGCGTTATGGGCTGTACGACGGCGAAGATCCGTTGGAGCCGCATACCCACGTCTTATTCCGGTTCACGGACGGCACGGAGCTGCGCTACAAGGACGTCCGGCAATTCGGCACGATGCATCTGTTCCCGCGCGGCGAGGAGCTGACGCAGGCTCCGCTGCATAAGCTGGGGCTGGAGCCGCTTGACGAAAGCTTCACGTTCGAAGCGTTCCGGGACCGTATAGCCGGCAAGAAGACGAAGATCAAGCCCCTGCTGCTTAATCAAGAATATATTGTGGGCATCGGTAATATTTATGTAGACGAGTCCCTTTTCTTAGCCGGTATCCATCCGGAACGCGAAGCCTCGTCGCTCAGCAGGAAGGAGCTGCAGCGGCTGCACGAAGCGATCGTGCGAACGCTCAGCGACTCCGTCGAGGTGGGAGGCTCATCCATCAAATCGTATGTGAACGGCCAAGGTGAAATTGGCTTGTTCCAGCATCAATTGAACATCTATGGCCGGCAGTCGCAATCCTGCAAGGCATGCGGCAGCGAAATTTACAAAACCGTCGTTGGCGGCAGAGGGACGCACATATGCCCAACCTGCCAGCCGCTCAAGCGGAAGAGAATTCGAAAGAAGTTAGCCGATTAGGCACGTGAAGCCCGCCCTTCCCATATGATATGGAGTACTTAGCCCAGACCGTCAGCTGGCACCAGCTCTCGGCCGTATGCGGCAATACTCTTAGGAGGGGTAATATGCTTCCGGTGTTTTCTCTGCTTATACTGGCTTTTGCAGTTTCCTTGGACGGTTTCGGCGTCGGAGTCATGTATGGTTTACGCAAAATACGCATTCCGATCCTCTCAATTGGAATCATATCGCTTTGGTCTGGTATCATTATTTATAGCTCCATGCAAATTGGCGTCTTGATGTCGTCATTCATGTCGCCGCTTATGGCGCAACGAATCGGAGCGCTCATTCTGATCGGAATCGGCATCTGGGCGCTGGCACAGCTGAGGCAGCAGAAGTCGCATGATTCTGCGGATACGGCCAAAGGCGAGGAGCAAGCTATGCTTAGCTCTGTAGGCACTGCCGGCACTGCCGGCTCTGTGGGCACGGAGCTTGTCACCATGGATACGCTGCAAAGGACGAAGGAAATTTTGAATATCGAGCTGAAGCGGTTCGGTCTGGTCATTCAGATTTTGCGCACGCCATCCATAGCCGACGTTGACAAATCAGGCAACATTTCGGCCTCTGAAGCGACGCTGCTCGGCTTGGCTCTCTCTCTGGATGCGTTCGGGGCAGGGATCGGTGCGGCGCTCATCGGCTTCGTCCCTTTGTTAACAGCCTCGGTCATCTCGATTTCGAGCGGTTCTTTCATTGCTTTAGGATTAAGAGTAGGCTTTCGGTATGCGGAAATGAATTGGATGAAGAAATTATCGATTCTTCCAGGTTGTGTGCTTATTCTTATGGGTTTATTGAAAATGTTATAGTGCCAGGAATACGCTTAGGAGAGAAGAAGCTTATGAATATCGGGTTAACAGGAGGAATCGCCTGCGGCAAAAGCACGGTTAGCGCCATGCTGGTAGGCCGCGGCGCTCTATTGGTAGATGCAGATCAAATAGCCCGCGACGTTGTCGAGCCCGGCAGCCCTGTTCTCGAACAGGTTGCTGCCCATTTTGGACAAGCGGTTCTTCAGGAAGACGGCACTCTGCACAGGAAGAAGCTCGGGCAGATTGTCTTCGGCGATGCCGAAGCCCGCAAGCAGCTGGAAAGCATTCTGCACCCGCCGATCCGCAAGCAAATCCGGGAGCAAATGGAAGCTTACGAAAGTCAGTATCCGGACAAGCTGGTTGTCGTGGACATTCCATTGCTGTACGAATCGAATTTAGCTCATTTGTTTGAACAGGTGATGGTTGTTTATGTGCCCCGCCATGTTCAATTGGAACGCTTGATGGTGAGGGACGGCTTGACGGAAAGCGCAGCCAACAACCGGATAGACGCGCAGATGTCGATTGAAGAAAAACGCAAACTAGCGGATATCGTGATCGACAACAGCGGAACGCAGGAAGACACCTATGCGGAGGTCGAACGATTTTGGCTAGGGAAGGGGCTTTCATGAAGTTTCTACGCAAAAAGCGAGTGTTTGCTCTCTTGCTCATTTGCTTCATTATGGTTCTCTTTATGAATAGCTCTTTTATAGGAAGAAAGCTGTATCCGATTTATTTTCAGCAGGAGATTAAGCAAAGTGCGGCGAAACACAATATAGACCCTTTCCTGATCGCAGCCATCATTCGGGTAGAGACGAATTATAAGTATCACCTGGAGTCGAGCAAAGGAGCGCTCGGTCTCATGCAGCTAATGCCGGACACGGCGGAATGGATCGTAGAGTCTACGAATTTAGGGCCTCATACGCAAGCGGATTTATTAAAAGCGGAAGTAAACATTAATCTCGGGTCTTGGTATTTGAGCTGGCTGACGAGGCATTACAACGGAAACTTGATTTATGCGATTGCGGCTTACAATGCAGGACAGGGGAATGTGAATAAATGGAAGCAAAATGAAATTTGGGATGGCACGCAAGAACACATCGACCAGATTCCATTCGGTGAAACCCGGCATTATGTACAACGCGTGATCTATTATTACGAGAAATACACGAAGCTGTATTCCGAGCAATGGGAAACTTGACATAAACAAAGAAGCATTGGACCAGCTCCTTGTGGGGGCTAGCGTCCAATACTTCCTGTTGTGCAGTCACCCGGCTAACTCTTCAAGATTACTTGAATTGACCAGCCAAAGATTGTTCTGCGATTTGTACCAGGCGACGAGTAATGTGACCACCGATGGCACCAGTATCACGAGTAGCCATGTTACCGTAGTATCCATCTTGTGGGATAGCGATACCCAGTTCTTGAGCCACTTCGTATTTCAACTGATCCAGTGCTGCGTTAGCTTGAGGAACAACTAGAGTGTTGCTATTGCTGTTGCTGCCTGCGCCCATGTCTGTTCACCTCCTTGTCGGTTGGTACTAGTATTGTGCGCACTTCTCCGGAGTTCATGACTTGTAACATATGGTAATAGATCATTACATAGAAGAAGAGAAAGGAGAGAAGAGCGAATGAAGTGTCCATTCTGTGATTATTCCGGTACGAAGGTGCTTGATTCCCGTTCGGCGAATGAGAATAAATCGATCCGCCGCCGCCGCGAATGCGAGAAATGCGCGCGCAGATTCACAACCTTCGAGATGGTGGAAGAAACGCCGCTTATCGTGATTAAGAAGGATGGAAGCCGGGAAGAATTTAGTCGAGAGAAAGTACTGAGAGGCTTGATTCGAGCTTGCGAGAAGCGTCCGGTTTCGATGGAAAGGCTGGAAATGCTCGTATCCGAGGTCGAAATGCAGCTTCGGACGACCGCACACGCGGAAGTAGACAGCCTGCACATCGGGGAAATTGTGATGGAGCAGCTGTACCCGGTCGATGAAGTGGCGTACATTCGCTTCGCCTCCGTCTACCGGCAGTTCAAAGACATCAATATGTTTCTCAAAGAGCTCACACAAATATTGGGCAAGCATGACCCCGGTCTTCTCCGGGATAAATAAGATAAGCCGGTCTGACTCATGGGAGTCTGACCGGCTTTTTTATGCTAAACTTTAAACCTTAAATCTGACAAAAAATAATAAAAAGACAGCGGAGCATTTCCGCTGTCTTGGGCTGTTAGGGAAGATAAACCGCATCAATACGCGATTTGTGACCTTATCAAAAAAAAAAATTCTATAGACATCAACCGACTGCATTTTTGTGCGTGTTCATGCATAATGCTGTTATTGGGTACGTTTGTCCAGTTCGCTTCTTAGAAAATGAATAAACCGAATCGACTCCTCAACGGATAACACATTGTTATTGAACTTAAAGGAGAACATATTCAAAATATCATTTTCCGGCAGATGCAAATTAGCAATCAAGTGCTCAACATCCAAGCTCATGCTACCGTCTAAAACAATTTTCCCCATTCTATTTAACTCCTCCTTTGGTCATTCTACACGAATCGGACGGAGGCGCTTCTGGCAGCTGGCTGACATTTTGGACATGATGCAATATGGCCAATTTAGTCCCTATAGCTTTGCGTCACCACTTTTCAATGGTTTTGCCTTTGTCGTACCGATTCATGCTTGTAACAAAACTATATCATATTTTTAAGCGCAATGTTCTGATTTATTACATTTATTCGAAGGATGGTAGAAGAATATGTCCGTCAAATCCAATCCAATTCCAGGTTTCCCTTATGAACTCGACATCGTGAAAGTGGCTCGTTCTCTCGGAATCGATCAGGACCGTTTGTTAGCCTATGTGTATGATGGCACTGACTCTAATAAGGGAAGTGAGCATAGATCCGCACATCTCCTGGAATTGGAAGATCTGACTTAATCAAAGAAGCCCTGCTACCGGTTCCGGTGACAGGGCTTCATATGGCTTCTGGGGGTTACACCATGATTTTGCAAATATCGTTCGTGAATTCAACAGGATCTTGCAGCGGCAGACCTTCGATCAAGAGCGCTTGGTTGTATAAGAGAGCCGTATACAGGTTAAGCTTCTCTTTATCTTGACCAAAGGCATCTTTCAACGAACCGAAGACTTCATGGTTTACGTTGATCTCCAGTACTTTCTCCGCCTTCACATTCGGATTGTTCGGCATAGCATTCAAGATTTTCTCCATCTCAATCGTCACGTCGCCTTCCGTGGATAAGCAAACCGGGTGCTTCTTGAGACGTTTGGAAGCTTTCACACTGGAAACCTTGCCGGACAGCAGGCTAGTCATATAATCGAAAAGCTCTTTGTTGTCGTTCTGATCGGCTTCGTTCTCCGCTTTGTCATCCGCTTCGATCCCCAGATCGCCGCTGGATACGGATTTGAATTCTTTCTCCTTGTACGTCATGATCATTTTGATCGCGAACTCATCGATATCGTCCGTGAAGTACAGAATTTCATAGCCTTTGTCCGTCACGAGCTCCGTTTGTGGAAGCTTGTCGATGCGCTCCATGGACTCGCCCGAAGCGTAGTAGATATACTTCTGGTCTTCCGGCATTCTGGCGATGTACTCGTCCAGCGTGACAAGCTTTTTCTCCTTGGAGGAGTGGAACATGAGCAGATCTTGCAGAACCTCTTTGTGGGTTCCGTAATCGCTGTATACGCCGAATTTCAACTGGCGGCCGAACGATTTGTAGAAGAGCTCGTACTTCTCTCTCTCGTCTTTGAGCATGGCTTGCAGCTGGCTCTTGATTTTACTTTGAATATTCTTGGCGATGAGCTTCAATTGACGGTCATGCTGCAGCATCTCCCGGGAAATGTTCAAGGACAGGCTCTCGGAATCGACCATCCCTTTCACGAAGCTGAAATAGTCCGGAAGCAGGTCTGCGCATTTGTTCATGATGAGAACGCCGTTGGCATAGAGCTCCAAACCTTTCTCATACTCTTTGGAATAGTAGTCGAAAGGCATATTCTCCGGAATGAAAAGAATGGCCTGATACACGACCGCGCCGTCCGCGCTTACGTGAATATGTTTCAGCGGCTTGTCGAAGCCGTAATGCTTCTCGTGATAAAATTTCTCGTAATCCTCAGGCGTCAATTCGCTCTTGTTTTTTCTCCAGATCGGCACCATGCTGTTCAGCTGCTGCTCTTCCGAGTAGTCCTCGAACTCGTTCTCCGTGCCTTCTTTCAGCCTTTTGCCGGCAACGTCCATCTTGATCGGGTAGCGGATGAAATCCGAATACTTCTTGATGATCGCTTTCAAGCGGTATTCATCCAGGTATTCGTCGTAGTTGTCGTCTTCCGTATTCGCTTTGATGGCGAGGACGATTTCCGTGCCCACGGCATCTTTCTCAGCCGGTTCAATCGTGTAGCCGTCTGCGCCGGTGGACTCCCATTTGTAGGCCGTATCGCTGCCAAGCGCTTTGCTCGTTACCGTAACCACATCGGCTACCATGAAGGCGGAATAGAAGCCTACGCCGAATTGGCCGATAATATTATGGCCGTCTTTGGCTTCGTTCTCTTTCTTGAACGCCAGCGATCCGCTCTTCGCAATGACGCCGAGATTATTTTCCAGCTCTTCTTTGGTCATCCCGATACCGGTATCGCGAATGGTCAGCGTTCGGTTTGCTTTGTCCGGGATCACTTTAATAAAATAGCTGTCTTTGTCAAAGACCAATGAATCGTCCGTTAGCGCTTTGTAATAAATTTTATCGATTGCATCGCTGGAGTTGGAGATGAGCTCTCTTAAAAAGATCTCTCGTTGCGTATAAATGGAGTTAATCATCATTTCGAGTAGACGTTTGGATTCAGCTTGAAATTGTTTCTTTTCCACAGATAGATCTCCTTTCGAATATGTAACGAAGATTTCAGATATTAGCACTCTCTAGTCTTGAGTGCTACACATTATTTTTATAACATCCCTGTCATTTAAAGTCAATGATTCGCTGCATATAAAACAAGCCGTCCCGCAGCTGCACGCCGATGTGCTCGCGGAAACGGCTTGTTGCTTTTACTTCATGGCTGGAATAGCGCTTGTCTTCGTCGATGCCGCAGCTCTACGATGGTGAAGCACGTAGTACAAGATAGACGAGCAGGCTACCACGATACCGGCTACCAAATACATCGTGTGATAGTTGGATTTGGATGCGACAACTCCGAGCACATAAGAGCCGATGCCGTAGCCGGAGTCGAAGAGCAGGAAGTACGTGCCTGTGGCAAGACCTCTGCGATGCGGCGGCGCCGCTTGAATGGCGATCGTCTGGAAGCTCGGAAGCATCGCCCCGAAGCCGAGTCCGAGCAAACCGCCGGCAATCAGGAACGGTACGGGCGAAGACATCAGGCTGAGGACGATCATCCCGACGGTGAACAGCACGACTCCCGGATACACCAAGCCGTTGGGACCTGAGCGGTCGAACCATTTGCCGGTGAAAGGTCTGGAAATGACGATCATCAAGGCGAACACCATGAAAAAGTAACTTGCATAGCTTTCCAAACCGTTCGCTTTGGCATAAACGGACAGAAACGTCGTGATCGCTCCGTAAGAGAAGGCGAGCACGCTTCCCGTTAATGAGATTGGGATAGAACGCGGCTCGATGAACTTCCTCCAACCCTTCTCCGGTTGTGCCGCGGCTTGTACGACCCGCTGCGGAATGCGCAGCGACAATCCGAACAGGAGAGACAAGACGGAGAAGCCGATGCACACGCTGAACAGCAGCGTGTTATTGTGAGTCTGCATGATGGAGAGGCCGAGGAATGGGCCGACGACCATGGCTAGGCTCATGAAAAGCGAGAAATAGCCGACTCCTTCCCCCTTGCGCCGGTCAGGCACAAGCTCGACGGCAACCGCTCCGGCGGCCGTTGTCGCCATGCCGAAGCCGATGCCGTGCAGAAAGCGCAGTCCGAGCAGCAGTTCATACTGATGAATAAGCGGGTATAAGGCCGTGCATATCATAAATACAATCAGGGCAAACGAAATGATTTTCTTCCTGTTCCACTCGTCCATCCATTTGCCTGTCAACGGCCGTAAAATAACGGTAGATATAATGAAGACCGTCATGACAAGCCCGATCTGCTGCTGTCCGCCGTGCAGCGTATCGGTGACGAAAATGGGCAGCGTTACGGCCAAAATATAAAAAGTCATAAATAAAAAAAAGCTGCTGAGACATACAGCAACAAAATCGCGGTTCCACAATTTCTGATCATCGTTCATGATGGTGTATCCTCCACTTCTTTCACGCGTGTATTGGCCGCTTCGGTGATCTTGAGCAGCAGTTCCCTTAGCAGGGACACCTGCTCCTCCGTAAAGCCGGTTAGCAGCGATGCGATGACTTGCTGCTCGATGGGGTTGAGCTTATCGTTCATGGCTCTGCCTTGGTCGGTAATGAACGTCAGAAACGACCTGCGGTCGTTCTCGTTGGCTTTGCGTTCAACCAAGCCCTTGCGCTCCAATTGGTCGAGAATGCGGGTAATATTCGTCTGGTCCTTCTCCGCGCGGATGGCGAGCGTCTTCTGGGAGATCCCGTCCTCGCAAGCCAGGCGATGGAGCACGACCCACTGCTCTGTCGTCATATCGTAAGGCTGGAAATGCAGACTTAACAGCTGTGTCATTCGCCGGCCGGCATGGTTGAGAATGAATCCCAAGGAATGATCCAGTTGCATGGGAAGCCTCCTTTCAAATTTAGTTGCTATAGCAATTATATTATTGGCAACTATTTTCGTCAATGGTTATCGCGGAAGCGGGGCGGATTGGATTGGATCGGATCGGATCGGGTCCAGGTCACAGAATGTTAGCATGCCACGATAGCCGAGGCTAATTCGGGATATCCGCCGCCTAAATTTTTACGGCTGACTGTATAGTTGCTTTCATATCGGACATACTAATTTTCGACGGTGATTCAGAGAGGTGTTGTGTCGCATATTATCATGCAGGCGTAAATACCAGGGAAGTTGTTATTGAATCTACCTAGAAGCGAGGAGATGTGCCGCAGAACTGTTCAAGTGGTCTAGTACTACTGAAATTGTGATGAGGTAGTTAACCGAGCCTAAGGTTCATGGCAAAAGTACCATCAATCCGTCACCGTCGAAGAGGACTCCGCGAGGAGTCCTTTTTCTGTTGTTCTGTTGTGGGGGATGAGCAAGGGGGACCAGCCCAAGCAGCAGCGAGCCCCGGTCAGTAGCAACAAGCGTAACAAGCGGCACAAGCACCGCAAGCACCGCAAGCACCGCAAGCACCACCGTCCAGTTCCAACTAGTAGCAACAAGCGGCAACAGAATCAACGATTAGTGTTAAGGAGCAAACGGTATCAACCAGCAGCAATCAGCCCCAAGTAGCACCGAGCACCCCGTCAACCCCAAGCAGTACCCAGCCCCGGCCAGTAGCAACAAGTAGCAAAAAGCAGCAATAGAATCAACGAGTAGTGATGAGGAGCAATCAGCATTAATCAGTACCAATCAGCCCCAAGCAGCACCCAACCCCGGCAGTATATGATTTTTCATACAGATTCAGCGGGAACGTGACGTGGAGCCATATCCGTGCTCTGAAAAAGGGATGACACTGCCTACTGCAAGCGGAATTCCAGCTTTTGCGTTCGGCTTTGCTAGGCAGGCAGCGGGGCAAAGCCGGCGAACAGACGCAAACGCAAACGCAAACGCAATCATAGACGTCATCACGCCTCGCTGCCCGCTAACGGACAGAGGGCCCCTATTCGATGAATAAGGGCCTCTTTCAACATGTAACGGACACCAGCGACGTTATTTTGTTCATTGGGACTGGATATTGCCCGCAAATCAGCAAATAAGGTCTCTGGTGTCCGATAGCCGCGGCACGGTGCGCAAAAGGTGCATATAACGGCCGCTGTGTCCGTTAGAGCTTTACGGAGTGAGCGGCGGACTCTCCTGTAGCATCTACAGCTCTATTGCCCTGTACGCATGCTGTTCAGATCGCTGCTCTCAACAATCGGCTTGTGATAACCGTGCAAGGCAACATGAATCATGGCGCGGCCGACCTTCTCGGAGGTCGTGACGGCATTCGGAAACCATTTTTCCAGCAAGGGGTAGAAAGGTTTCATGACCGTGTACACCGCTTGATACAGCCGGGTTTTGGATCGGACGCCATGCAGCGGGAGAATGCCTCCCGGCCTGAACATGTACGCCGCCCGGAACGGCAGCTTAAGCAGATCGTTCTCGGTCTTGCCCTTAACCCGCGCCCACATGCTGCGGCCTTTCTCGGAGGAGTCGGTGCCTGCGCCGGTTACATATACAAATGTCATATCCGGGTTCAACCGGACCAATGTTTTGGCGACACTGAGCGTTAAATCATACGTAATCGCCGAATATTTCTCTTCGCTCATGCCTGCTGACGATACGCCCAAGCAGAAGAAACAAGCATCATAGCCTGTAAGCTTATGCTCGAGGGCGGTCAGATCGAGAAGGTTCGCATGTACGAGCTCATGTAATTTGGGATGCACCTGGCGCGTAGAGCTGCGGCCGACGGTTAAGACCCGGTTCACTTGGGGCTCAAGGAGACACTCGCGCAGTACGCTTTGTCCGACCATCCCGGTCGCTCCGAAAAGAAGGACGTTCATGTTCATCACACCTTTCGATATAGATAGTGACAGCTTCAGGTCATGGCCGAATAATTCGCTGCTTCGCCGCTTCTTTCAACCATACCGGAAATTCGTTCAAGAGCATCCCGTAGAGCGCTTCGTCCGAAACCCGGGCTATATCCTCGATATATATAAAATTCGCATTGTCGACAACCCGGCCTTCCATTTCGTCCAGCTTCCTCAACACCTCGAAGTCCGCATGTCCGATCCCTACGAATTGCCAGAAAATGGGTTGAACGGCTGCTTCCGTGATCACCTTCTTGATCGGCTTCACGACGCCGCCGTCGTTAATGAAAACGATGAAAACCGGGAGCGGCGAGCTTTCCTCCACCGTATATTTGCGGATGACGTCCAGCATGACCGGCGGTTCATTATTATAACCAAATTTGTGAATACGTTGATTCGTCATCACGTGCTTTTGCACATACCCTTCAAAGTCACTCTCCGTTGCCGAAGGCAGCCGGCTGAATTCATTGTCGTAAATCCAAATGTCCAGCGTCGCATTGTCGTCGAATTGGCACGCAACGGCCAAGATGCGTTCAACCACTTCCTGGACGGTGCCGTTCTTGTACAAAGTGCGCATCGACCCGGAGATGTCGAGTACTAAGCCGACTCTCGCCATCACTCCTGTCATTTGCTTCTTCTCCAGAGTGACCTGGACGGTCTTTTTGCGCAAATCTATCGCCGATAAAACAGGCGGTTTCACAAGCTCTGCCGCCGCCGCAACCTCCGGCTCCGCGTCCTCTTCAATCTCCAGACCGAAGCTTGTACACAGAGCGGCCAATCCGCCGTAGAAGCCGCTTCCGACAGCGCTGAATTTCCATTCGCCTTGATGCCTGTACAGCTCGCCGGCGACAATCGCCGTCTCTTTCGTCAAATCCGGCCCCAAATCATAGCGGAACAGCTCCTCGCCGCCATCCCCATGGAGCAATCGAACATAGAGCTGGCTCATGTCTTGCATGCTGTATGCATGCTGATCGCCTTCATGAATCGTGAAGGTGAAAGCGATTTTGGCGATGCGCTCCGGCACGCAGGCAAGCTCGATGCGGATAGCTTCCCGATCCGGTCCATTCAGCGTCTGATGCGTAACGGCATCATGGAGTCCCGCAGCGTTACCGTAAAAAATAAAGTCCTCATCCCGCTCGCAGCGGCCTGAAGCCGACAACAAGAAGCAGGCGGCGTCGACGCTCATGCCGGAAACGGGTGTGGACCACCCAAAATGCAATTGAAGCTTGGATAGGCTTCTTCCTTTGGTGATGTCTATTTTTTGACCCTTCGTCAGGTTCATAGCGCACAACTCCTTCACTTAAGTAAATTATAGGCGATGCAGCTTACGGTATTGGGTAGGAGGGATGTGCATTCTTTTTTTGAACACGCGGCTTAAGTAGAATTCATTCTCGAACCCGCACTGGCCGGCAATTTGCTGCAGCGTCAGGTCGCTTTCGAGCAGCAGCTTCTGCACCTTCTGCAGGCGGAGCGAAGTGAGATAATCGAGCGGCGGCATACCGGCTGACTTTTTGAACCGGCGGGTAAACTGCACCTGGGTAAGCCCCAGCTCTTTAGCGAGACGTTTCAGGCTAAAATGGTCGGCGGCATGCTCCTGCAGATATTGCACGGCTTTCTCGATGAGGCTGTCTCTGGTGCCATGCTGCGTGCTTGGATTCCTGTACGCCGAATGTTTCTCTTCAGCCAACTGCATCCATATATCCATAATAAAATGGTGGCGCAGCGCGGCGGATGCATCGGAGCCCAGCTCCGCCCATTTTCTCAAATAGGTGTAGCTGGACGTGAGCCGGTGCAAATCGTGTAGCGTGACCTTGCCGGCCGGGATGCCGTCGTCTGCCGAGTCCCACCGCAGCAAGATGACATGAAAAGACAAGGGCTGGAGCACCGCTCTCCGAAACGCGACCCCAGGCGGGCAAAACACGAGATCACCGAAGGACGCCGTTCCTTCCTGCGAACCGATTTTGTAGGCGAAGCTGCCTTCCTCCACGGCAAAAACCACCCAGAAATCATTCGTATCCTCTTGCAGCTGAAAGGCCGACTTATCCTTCCAATATACGTGGCTCAGAACAGACGGTTTCATTAAGATTTCCTCGTGTATTCGCACGGCACACGCCTCGCTCTTCATCGTTTTGTTTGCTATCTGTATCATAAGCGAACGGCCTGGGCGGGGGAAGACGGTTCGTGAAATTTTGTATATGGGGATGATGCTTGCGTGCATGGTTTGAAGCGCTATCCGTGCATTAAAATAAGATCAAAACGCATGTTCAAAGGGAGTGGGAACGAATGCAAGAGGAATTGGTAAAAACGGATATTACCGTCATCGGCGGCGGCTTATCGGGCGTCTGTGCGGCGATCGCCGCAGCCAGACTGGGGCAGACTGTGGCGCTCGTCCAAAACCGGCCTGTACTGGGCGGCAATTCGTCCAGCGAAGTGCGGGTATGGGTATGCGGCGCAACGGGGCACGGGGTCAACCGCCATGCACGGGAAACGGGTATCATGGGCGAGCTGTTCGTCGAGAATCAATATCAAAATATGGATGGCAATCCGTATTTATGGGATCTGACCGTGCTGGAGTCGGTGCGTGCGGAGAGTAACATACAGCTGTTCCTCAACACGGATGTGCATGAGGTTGAGGCGGACGGCGACGAGGAGAACCGGACGATCCGCAGCGTGACGGGGTGGATGATGGGGTCCGAGCGGAAAATTCGTTTCGCGAGCGAGATCTATCTCGACTGTACGGGCGACGGGCTCATCGGCTTTCTCGCCGGGGCGAAATACCGGATCGGCCGGGAAGCGAGGACGGAGTACGGCGAGGCGTGGGCGCCTGAGATTGCGGACCGCATAACGCTCGGCAGCACGATTTTATTTTATACCAAAGATGCCGGCCATCCGGTGAGATTCAACCCGCCAAGCTTCGCCAAGGATATTACGACAACGTCCATTCCGATCAAAAGAGTGATCCGCAGCGGCGACTCGGGCTGTCACTACTGGTGGATCGAGTGGGGCGGCGAGCTCGACACGGTGCATGAGAATGAGCGGATTCGCGATGAGTTGTGGGCCGTTATATACGGGATATGGGATTATATCAAAAATTCGGGCAACTTCGACGCCGGGCAGATGACGCTGGAGTGGGTGGGGGCTCTGCCTGGGAAAAGGGAGTATCGGCGTTTTGTCGGTGATTACGTGCTGAATCAAAACGACATTATGGCCCAGGAGCCGTTCGATGACCGCGTCGCCTTTGGCGGGTGGTCGATAGATTTGCATCCGCCGCAGGGCGTATACTCGGCGGAAAGCGGCTCGAAGCATCTGCACGCCGATGGAATCTATCATATCCCGTTCCGTTCGCTGTACTCGGTCAACGTCAGCAACATGCTGATGGCCGGCCGCAATATCAGCGCCTCGCATGTCGCTTTCGGCACGACGCGCGTTATGGCGACCTGCGCGGTCATCGGCGAAGCGGCGGGGACGGGAGCAGCGCTGTGCGTGCAGAAGCAGGCGACGCCACGGGAGCTGTACCGGAAGCATCTGCAGGAGCTGCAGCAGATGCTGCTGCGGCAGGATGCTTCGATCATCGGGCTGCGCAGCGAAGATGCGTCGGACTTGGCGCGCCGGGCGCAAATTACGGCGTCCAGCACGTTGACGCAGCTGTGCGTGGAGCGGCCTGTGGAGCCCAGGCGGCTGGATGCCGACGTCGCTGTGCTGTTCCCGGTTGCGCCGGCGCTGAACGGATTCGAGCTGCTGGTCGACAGCGAGGAAGCGACGACGATCGCCGTCGAGCTGTGGGATACCGGACGCGCGGAAAATTATGTGCCGAAGCGCCGGATCGCATCGGCGGAAGCCCATGCGGCTGCCGGCAGGCTGCAGTGGATTCCGTTCGAGCTGCATTGGCGGCCGGATGAGGCGCAGAACGCAGTGGTCATCGTCCGGGCGAATCGGCATGTGACGGTGTACCATGCGGATGAGCCGCAAACGGGTATCCTTGCGTTCGTGCGCGGCAAGCAGCCTGTCGTCGATCCGAAGCTGGAGGATCACCAGCCGGAGCAGCCTGTCGTAGAGTGGAGCATGCGAGGCGGCCTTGACCGCAAGCCGATCTGCTTCCGGGCTGTGGGCGCTACGCATGCCTTCTCGGCGGATAAGGTGACGGACGGTTACTTACGTCCTTACGGGACGCCGCATCTGTGGATGTCGGAGCCTTCGCTGCTCGCTGCAGGCGGGGAGGAGTGGCTGGAGCTGTCGTGGGCAGAGGAAGTGGCCATCGCGCAAGTGCAGGTGACCTTCAACGATAATGTGAATCAGGATCTAATTAACCTGCATGCGTTCAGAACGTCCTTCGACGTGATGCCGGAACTTGCCAAGGGCTACCGGCTTGAAGTGCTGGTGGATGGGCAATGGCAGGTGCTTCACCGGGAGACGAATAACCGGAAGCGGACGCGCCGGCACGACTTGCGGCGGACCGTTCAGACCGGGCGGCTGCGACTGGTCGTGGAGTCGACGAACGGCAGTCCTTGCGCCGAAGTCATAGAGGTGCGGGTGTACGGGTGAGACCGGTGAGCACTCCTGGGCGGCGCTGCCGTTGGGAGCGATGCCTATCTTGTGGGATTGCCCGGCTGCCGGTCTTTGTGACGGGCTAAGGAAATAGGGTGCGCTATTTCTGTGAAAAGCGACCATTTGTGCGCCTTCGGGGAAATGAGATACGCTATTTGGCTGTTAGAGGCCGTAATCCGGCTCGTGACGACCAAATAAGGTACCGAATTTCCCTTTCGATAGCGAATTCGGCGTATTGTGCAGCAATAGCGTATCTCATTTCCCTCACCTAAGGGGCTGTTGAGGCTTAGCATCCGTAAGGCGCGCATCCCTTAGGTTGCCGTTAACGAATGGGACAGGACCAGCGCCCGACCCAACCCAGCCGCACCGCCACCTACCCCTTCAATCCGGAACTGGCAAACCCACCCCACAACCCATTTCTGCCTTGTGACGGGCTAAGGTTAAAGGAAATAGAGTGCGCTATTTCCTTGGAAAGCGATCATTTGTTCGCCTTCGGGGAAATGAGATACGCTATTTGGCTGTTAGAGGCCGTAATCCGGCTCGTGACGACCAAAAAAGGTACCGAATTTCCCTTTCGATAGCGAATTCGGCGTATTGTGCAGCAATAGCGTATCTCATTTCCCTCACCTAGGGGTTGTGGAGGCCTAGCATCCGCAAGGCGAGCATCCCTCGAGATACCGTCAATGAATTGGCGCGGCAGGACCAGCGCCCAACCCAGCCCAGCCCAGCCCAACCTAACCCAGCCGCACCGCCACCTACCCCTTCAATCCGGAACTGGCAAACCCCCTCCACAACCCATTTCTGCCTTGTGACGGGTTGAAGGAAATAGGGTGCGCTATTTCCTTGAAAAGCGACCATTTGTTCGCCTTGGGGGAAATGAGATACGCTATTTGGTAGTTAGAGGCCGTAATCCGGCTCGTGACGACCAAATAAGGTACCGAATTTCCCTTTCGATAGCGAAATGGGCGTATTGTGCAGCAATAGCGTATCTCATTTCCCTTCACCTAGGGGGGTGTGGAGACTTAACATCCGCAAGGCGCGCATCCCTCGAGATACCGTCAACGAATGGGCCCGGCAGGACCAGCTCCCAACCCAGCCGCACCGCCACCTACCCCTTCAATCCGGAACTGGCACCCTCTCCACAACCCATTTCTGCCTTGTGACGGGTTAAAGGAAATAGGGTGCGCTATTTCCGTGAAAAGCGATCATTTGTGCGCCTTCGGGGAAATGAGATACGCTATTTGGCTGTTAGAGGCCGTAATCCGGCTCGTGACGACCAAATAAGGTACCGAATTTCCCTTTCGATAGCGAATTCGGCGTATTGTGCGGAAATAGCGTATCTCATTTCCCTCGCACAGGGGGCTATTGAAGGCTTAGCATCTACAAGGCTCGCATCCCTCGGATTGCCGTCAACGAATGGGCCCTACCCCTTCAATCCGGAGCTGGCAAACCCCTCCACAACCCATTTCTGGCAAGTGATGACGACGATGAGCAGAGGCAGCAGCGCCGAGACGGAGGCCGCCATCGTGAGGACATAATTCGTGCCGAATTCCTCGACATAGCTGGTCAGGCCGAGTGGAATCGTATAAAGCTCTTTGTCGCGCAGGAAGATGAGCGGGCTTTCGTATTCGTTCCAATGCCAAGTGAATGACAGAATAAGCAGCGTGACGATCGCAGGCTTCGTGAGCGGCAGGCAGATTTGCCAGAAGGTGCGCCAGTAGCCGGCTCCGTCTACGCGCGAGGCTTCGAGAAGCTCTCCGGGCAGCGTGCTGAAGAACTGCCGCATCAGGAAGGTGCCGAAGACGGTGAACAATCCGGGCAAGATGAGCGAATAGTGCGTATTAATCAGCTTAAGCGAATCGAACAGAATGAAGCGCGGAACGAGCAGCACCTGGTTCGGAATCATCATCGTCGCCAGGTAAAGCAGGAACAGAAAATTACGGCCCTTGAAGCGGATTTTGGCAAAGGCATAGCCCGCCATGGCGCTCGTGAGCAGATTGCCGAGCACGGTGATGACCGTAATTTTGATGGAGTTCAAGTAAAACAGATAGAACGGATTGGGGCCGGCCCATACCTGCTTGTAATTCTCAAAATGCCACGTCTGCGGTATCCAATCGATCGGATATTGGAATACCTCGCCATTGACCTTAAAGGAGGTAGAGAGCATCCAGACGTAAGGCAGAATCATCAGCAGCGCGAAGCCCGCCATCACAACCGTCAGGAGCGATTTGACGAGCAGCGGAAGCGGTTTTCTTCTCACTCGCGATCTGCGCTGTGCAGTCTGCGCGGAATAAGCGGTTTCTATGTCCATCGTAAATCCCCTTCCCTCTTAGAAGTGATCCTGCCATCGTTTCTGGCTTTGCCACTGAATGAGCGTAATGATGAAAATAATGGTGAAGAGCACCCATGATACGGCTGCGGCGTAGCCCATTTTGTAGAAGCGGAATGCCAGCAGGTAGATGTGATAGGAGAGCACCATCGTCGAATCGATCGGTCCTCCCTGCGTCATGACGGCGACGGGACCGAATACCTGAAAGGACCAGATCATGAGCGTGATGGCGATCAGGAATGTCGTAGGCGTCAGCATCGGAACCGTGATCTGAATGAATTGCCGCAGCTTCGACGCACCGTCGATTTGGGCGGCCTCATACAAATCCTTGGAGATGCCTTGCAAGCCGGCCAAATATATGACCATCGCATAGCCGATCGTCACCCAAACCGACATGATGATGATCGCGAACAGCGCGGATTTCGGGCTGGATAGCCAGCCTGGCGGATGTTCGATGCCGATGGACAACAGGAACTGATTAATCGGTCCGTTCGACGCGCGGTACATGATGCTCCATATGACGGATACGGCGACAAGGGAGGATACGTACGGCAGGAAGATCAGCGTGCGCAGCGTGTTTTTGGCAAACACATATTGATTCAAAATAACGGCGAGAATGAGCCCGAACAGGATCGAAGCGGGAACGCTGACCACGGTGAAAATGGTATTGTTCTGCAGTGATTTGATCAACTTGGGATCATCCAGAAGCGCTTTGAAATTGTCAAAGCCGACCCACGAAATGCCGGCAAATCCTTTGAGATATTCCCAATCGACGAATACCAGATAAAGACTGAACAGGATCGGGAGTAAAATAAAAATGAGATACCCGGAGAGGTTAGGCAAAATGAACAGGTAACCTGCGAGGTTTTCCCTGAATTTTGCGGTTTGCCAAAATGGTCTCATGGGCAAGTTCACCCTTTCGTTTGAGATGTAAGGCTAACTTTACCAACGCTTGAATCGAAAGCACATAGCATGAGATTGAACGTTTCTGTAGTTTGATTGAGAAAGCCTCCGGCATGATCATGCCGGAGGCTTGACAGGTTATTTTTTGGCGCCTTTAAGCGTTGTGTCCGCCCGGGATTTCATCGTCTCCAATGTTTTATCAATCGGCTGCACGCCGAGCAAATATTTCTCCATTTCGTCCTTGTAAATCGCCTTCAACTCGGTTGGAACCGGGACGTTATACGAGGTCGGGAACGTATAGCTGCCGGCGAGCAGCGCCTTCAGCGATTCTTCGTCGATCAGATCTTTGGCGTCGCCGATCAGGATGGAGGCGATTTTGCCGGCATCGGCTTTCTTGTTCGTCGGAATGCGTCCTCCCGGAACCATCGACATATTGCCTTCCTGCAAGTACCAGGAGATGAACTTCATAGCCGCTTCTTTGTTCTTGCTGTTTTTGTTAATCGCCATGTAGTCGCCCATACCGCCGCCAGGGTTTACGTTGCCGCCGGCCGTGAATTGCGGATAGGGAGCGAAAGAGACTTTGAAGTCGTGAGGGAAACTTTTCGTATCCTTGATGTAGCGGATAATATAGATAGCCGAAGGCGCCATGGCCGCTTTACCGGTTAGCAGCTCGTTCTGGACGGTAATTTTGCCCGCGACCGCTTCGGAATACTTCATCATTATGCCTTTGCTTTCCAAGCTTTGCTGCAGCTCCAGACCTTTCTTCAGAGCCGGGCTGTTGAAGTTGGAGGTACCGTCATCGGCGATATAGCCGTCTTTGGCTTTGCCGGTTTGAAGAACGAGCTCGCCGAAGGTCGACAGAGCGGGATCGAGCATCGTGCCTTTGCGCTCGCCTTTATTGAGCTTCGCCGCCAAGGCGCTGAAGTCGTCCCAAGTCCACGTGGTCGGCAGCTTCTCGCCGGCTTCGTCCAGCGCTTTCTTGTTGAACAGGACAGCGCCGACGTTCTTGTTGGCAGGCAGGTAATAATATTTGCCGTCGGCAAATTTCTTGATGTTCGTGCTGCCGATAATGCCTTCCACGTCAAAGCCGGCCTTGGCAATGAGATCGTCGAGCGGCTCCGCCATGCCGGCGGCTTGGCGCTTCGTCATTCTATCGTCACCGTAAGTCATGTAGATGTCCGGTGCGTCCGTGTTGGAGAGCAGGGCGGTCTCCAGCTTCAGGTTGCCGGGATCGTCATTGACGAAACGGATATATTCGACCTTGATGTTCGGATTCGCTTTATTCCAATTGTCCACCGCTTCTTGCGGGCCGCTTTCCGGCGGAACGCCTCCCCAAAATTTAAGCGAAACCGGCTTCTGCGCTTCAGGCGTTGGCGATGCGGCTGCTGCCGTGGCTGCTGGCGCTGCGGATGAGGAGGCTGCAGGTGCGACTTCGGTTTTGGCACATCCCGACACGAAAACGCTTACAGCCAAAGCTAGCGATGCGCTTACCCCAAAAACTTTTCTCATGTGTTCATCCCCTTTTCTTTTGGTATCTAAATCGTAATGGAATCCTCAAGAAAAGGACACGGACGATTCATTCCAAGATCAGCATAATTCTACGATGTTCGGTGGCCGAAATACATTTTGCGAAATTCGGTCGGATACATGCCCTCCAGCTGTTTGAAGCTGCGGGAGAAGTGATTGGGGTCGGCATAACCGATGCGCTCTGAAATCTCAAAAATTTTGTAATCCGGATTTTTAAGGAGCTCGCGCGCGTTTTTCATCCGAATGTTCGTTATATAATCGGTAATCGTTTTGCCGGTTTCCTTTTTGAACAAAATGCTCAAATAGTTTTCCGTATATCCGACTTTGCTTGCCAAATCGGCCACTTTCATCGGCAAATGATATTGCTCCGTAATGATGCGGATGACGGTTTGAATCTCAGGGCGCAGCTTATCCTTGCCGTGCTGGCGTTTGTATGCCATGAACACGGGAATCCAGCCGACGAACCAATCGGCCAAGTCCTGCAGCGTCTCCGCGCCGCGGATCACAGGGTACGGATATTGATTCTCGTGGAGCGTCACGGAATAAATGTCGGTGCCCTCGGCCTTCAGGCTGCGCGAGAACATATGCAGGAGGCTGAGCCACATTTCACGGAGTATAAGGGGGGGCACGTTTTTCTTGGCCAGCAAATCCTCCGTCCATGCGAGCAGCAGCTGCGTGATTCCGTCTGCATCCCCTTCGTCAATGCGTTTGCTGAGGTCATCCTCGTTCCATGGCTCGGACAGCCTGGGAGGGACGGGAGGAATCTCGCTGTAATGAACGATGCATGCCCGTCCGCCATAGAATCGGTAGGAGAGGGAATGATCGGCTTGCTCGAAGGCGTGATGAAGCTGGCAGGCATCTTCGAAGGCGGGGGACACGCCGCAGGATATCGAGATTCTCAGGAAGGTCTGCACGGCGCTCTGCATTTCTCGCAGAACCTCCGTGTTCAACTGACCGGTCAGCAGGCCGAATTTGCCCCCACCAATCTCGACCAGCTCACCATTGCCGTGTTTCTTCAGGATTTCGCTCAGGACATTTTTGACGGTATAGCTCAGCAGCCGATCGCTTTGGAACCGGTTGTTTTGAATCAGCTCGTCGTACGCTTCGATCTGGATGGCTACGGCCGAGAGCGGTGCAGGGAAGGGACCGAGCTGAAACTCGCTGAACACCTGCTCGACTTCCCGGCGGGAGGAGTGGCCCAGCACGAGCTCGCGCAGCCTTTTCTCCTTCACCTCGCCGCTGTACAGGTTCACCTTCTGCTCCAGCTTCGTATAGGCGTTCTGCCCCTGTTTCTCGATCAGCAGCTGTTCCTTAATGGCCCGCAGCTTCTGCATGAGCTCGGAAGGGTTGATTTCCAGCTTCGTAATATACTCCGTCGCACCAAGTCTGAGAGCCTGCTGCACATAGGCAAAGTCGCTATGATTGGATAAAATAAGGCATTTCACCTGCGACCAGCGCTCGCGGATGATTTTGAGCAGGGCAAGACCATCCATCTCAGGCATGCGGATGTCGGTGAGCACGATTTCACAAGGCTGAGTCTCCAGGATGGATAGAGCTTCGACGCCGTTCGCGGCTTCGCCGATGACTTGGAATTCTTCGCTATCCATCGGAATAATCGTTTTTAAACCGATGCGGACCAATATTTCGTCATCCACGATGAGTATGCGCATGTTCCTCAGTCCTCCTGTTAAGTGGGAGTAGCAATGTCAATCGAACGCCCTCGTTCGGTGAGCTGGCGATTTGCATCCCGTATTGGACGCCGAAATGGAGCTTGATCCGCTCATTGACGTTGCGGATGCCGATGCCGCTGAACTTGGCGTGAGGCTGGTTGAGTTCGGCTTCGACCTGCTGGATCTTCTCCAGGCTCATGCCGGCTCCGTTATCCTGAAGTATGATATGTAAATGGCCTCCTGCTTCTTTCGCTTGAAGCTCAATGTGCAGGGGGAACCGGTTACCGTGAATGATGCTGTTCTCAACGGCCGGCTGCAGCGTAAATTTCAAAATTTCGCAGTCCAGGAGCGGTTCCGGAATGTCATAAGTGAACTTGATTTGATCATGATAGCGAATTTCTTGAAGCGATAGATAAACCCCGATATAGTCAAGCTCCTCGCGAAGCGTGACGAATTCCTGTTCATTCCGCATGGTGAAGTTGAGCAGCTTGCCCAATTTCGTAATCATGTCGCTGACGTGCTCGCTGCCGGACAGAATCGCCATCCATTTGATCGAATTCAACGTATTGAGCAGGAAATGAGGATTGATCTGCGCTTGCAGAGCCTGGAATTGCGCCTTCTGCTTGCGCTGCTGCTCGTCATATAAGTTCGCGATCAAATCTTGGAGATGGCTGACCATCTTGTTGAAATTGCTCCCTAAGACAGCGATCTCGTCGTCCCCTTTGATAGCGACCATCGTGTTGAATTCGCCTTTCCCGACTCTGTTCATCGATTTGGCCAAGAGCTTGAACGGGCTCGTAACACGGAGCATCAGAATAATGAAAGCGATCGCAAATAAGAAAAACCAAGCGACGACCCAGCCGATGGATTTGTCTTTCTCCCGTCCCAGCTGTGTGGCGAAATCTTGTTGATTCATGAGCTGAAGAAGCCGCCAGCCCAGTTGGGGCACGTAGGCGTCGTTCACGAAATACTCCTGGCCGTTCATGGTTATTCGCTGAATGCCGCTCGCGTCCCTGCGCATCGATTGGAGCGCGGACTGGAGCTCCTCCGAGCTGGAATGGCCAAGCAGCAGCTGCCCTTGCTGATCCAGAAGCAGGGACGTCATCCCGGCTTCCTGCTGCTTGCGCAGCTCATCGGCATTGTAGAAAAATATCGGAATCGGCACCCCGATCAGGAAAAAGCCATAGTTGCTCTTATACTCGCCGTTCACCTGCCGCGTCATGACGATGAGCTCTTGGCTGCTGCCGGCTGTGCGGAGTGTGTAGGGGACCGACCAGTAGGGCGATCCGCTCTTGCGGAGCGTCGGTTCGTACCAGCTTTCCTGCCGGTAAGCGTTAATGTCCGTTTTGGTAACGGCTGACCATGTGGTATGGGTGAATCCGCGGTTGTCATACAGGCCCAGATACGCATCGCTATCGAGCAGCAGATCTTTGACATTGGAGAGCTTCTTTTGCAGGCTGGTCAGTTTAACGAACGAATCGTAGCTGTCCGACCAGTTGGCAGGTTCTCTTAGAAATTTTTCCGTTTCCGGATCGTTGATGACGAGGCTCGATGCTTTGATAATACGTACGGCAAGATCGTTCATGGTTTCCGCCTTTTGCATGACGGCCGCTTGGTTGGATTGATTCAGCTGGGTTTGGACGATGAGCTCGGAGGAGTTATAGAAGCGGTACAGGATGACTACGACAGGTAAAATAATGAGAAACAAGGCGGAAATGAGGATTTTTCCACGAAGCGTTGTGAACGGACGGCGCAGAAGGTTCATTGGGGTCACCATTCCCTGTATATGGCCTATACGCATGAATTTATCTCTATCATACAACGGAAGCTCTGAGGGACGCTATAGTGCCGGCAAACGGCCGGTAAACAACAAAGAATATGCAATAAAGAGCAAAGAATCGTGCTAGTCTGTCAGCTGGAGACGACAATGACTGTAAAAAAATCCCCTGAGGCTTAATCTCATGGGATTTCGCAAAAGAGCTTCAGACACTGTGGTACTCCCGATATGGAAGCGTATACATAACTCAGATGATGTCAGACTTCACAACGTTCTTCATGACGTCGCAGGTCAGATCTGATTTGAAATCTTGGATGTGCTGCCAGGCTTGCTGCTCGTCCATTCCGAGTATAGTCGTAAAGTAGTAGAGCATGTGTTCGTAGACGGAGCTGTAATTTTGAAGTTCATGAGGGTTATCCGACAAATGCTGTTGATGTTGCTTAATGAGCTTCTCGGTGACTGGCTTCAAAATGATATCCCTCCATTGGATGATACATTCAATCTATCACATTTAATGAAGGTAGAACAGTCTTATTGTAAATAAATCGATCCGCAGCCTGTAGGCGGCTGCGGATCGAAGGATTATGCGGCTGCCGCCGCGTATGCTTCCGCTGCAGCGGCAAGATAATAGGCCAGCCCGGTCTGCTGGGATTCAAGCATCCCGAGATGAAAGTCGTCGCTGAGGAAGAAGCGGGTCTGCGCTGCAAAATCGGCAGGCGTCGTCGCGTGGCCATGCGCATTCAAGAAGGCAAGGTGAGCGTCCATCTGCCCGCGAAGCTTCCCGTCATTGACTTTCACGCCGCTGCGCAGAGCCTCCGCCATCGCAGCCATGAACGATGCGGCTTCGGCTGCCATCGCATTCATTTCCTCGACGTTCAGCGGGGAGGAGACGGGCGGCTCGTACTGATAAGCTGCTTTCAAATGTTCGTTGTGCTCATGAAGAGCTTCTTGCCATGCTTCCTCGGTTGCCAATCCTTTGAAAAGCTCCTTCGCGTCCATAGGTTCTCCTTCTTTCTCGCTAGTTATTGTATGACGAAGTGTGCCGATGACGTCGTCCAGCCTTTGTCTGCGAACGAGCATCAGCTTTTCTTGTTGGGCCAGCAGGGACAGCCTGTCAGGCTCCTCGTCCAGCAGCGTTTTGATTTGATCCAAGGTGAAATCCAACTCTCTGTACAGCAGAATTTGCTGCAAGCGCTCCAGTTCATTCCTGCCGTAGAGCCGGTATCCGGCATCCGTAATTTCGCTTGGCAGGAGCAGGCCGATCTTGTGGTAGTGGTGCAGGGTTTTGATCGTGACCTTGGACAGCTGAGCGACGTCCTTCACGGTATACATGGGGTTCATCTCCTTTCAACAATGAGTGTAGCGGCTGCCCTAAGGGGAGAGTCAATGCGTATTCTCCGTTATTAATATAAATGCCAAAAAGGGACTGGCATTTAAGCATGCAGTCCCCTTCATTTATTTCACAATGCCGCTTAAACTCGCGCCTTCGGCAAAGAATCGCCGGATGTTCTCCTCAACTATCCGATCCGGGATGAGCGGCGGCGCTTGATGCGGTTTGGTACGGGCATCGATGACGACGTTGTCGCAAGCCCAATGTTTGAACTCAAAACGGCTGTTCACGCCGTATATATCATGCGAAGGATTGCTCCGTGTGAAGGTTGCCCATACGAAATTGTCGAGCGATTCGCTCAGGAAATGGCTGTCATCGCATACGATGATCATCGGGCAAGAAGGCAGCGGCCCATGTGCGGCAAGCGCATCGCAGAGCTCTTTCATTTCCGCTTCCGCTTCCGCGTAGCTTGTGAAGGGCCTGCTCTGGACGGCAACGACGCCGGGCATGACCAGGCGCGCTTGGTGAATGCCATTGGTCTTATGGAAGGCTTCGGGAACTTCCCGGCACAGCTCCCGCTTGCGCTCGCCGACCGCGGCGACAACGATCTTGCTGCCGGTATTAAGTCCCATTCCCGAATAATCCAGCGTATCGATGGTCGTATTGGTATGAAAGTGAAGATCGCGCCGGAGATCGATACGTGCCAGTATATAGGTGAAGAACGCCTCGATATCGTGGGTATTCACGGGTTCGTTCTCCTCGGCCGTAATGAATAAATACTTGGCCAAGCTGACTTGTCCTGTCCCCAGAATGCGGTTGGCGATCGTCAGCAGCTCTGCCGGCTGCTTGGTTGGCTGATAGGGCGTGTACCGTTCGCTGCCGATCGCAAAAAGCAATGGATGCACGCCCGCGGCATCGACGGCATGCACTTCTTTCACACCGGGTATTTCCTGTTTGATGGCATCCCCCGTCAGCTCATGAATCAAGGCGCCGAACGCCGTATCCTCTTGAGGCGGCCGGCCTACGACCGTGAACGGGAAAATGCCGTTACGCTTGGCGTATACTTTATGCACCCTCATGAGCGGGAAAGGATGCGTCAGGCTGTAATAGCCCAAATGATCGCCGAAAGGTCCTTCCGGTTTCGTCTCGCCGGGGTAAATCTCGCCGGTGATGACGAAATCGGCATCATGGCTTACACAATAGCCGTCGATATAGCTGTATTGAAAGCGGCGTCCCGCCAGCAAGCCTGCGAACGTAATCTCGCTCATCCCTTCCGGCAAAGGCATGACGGCGGATAATGTATGGGCCGGAGGACCGCCGATGAAAATACTTACTTTCAGCGGAGCGCCTTGCTTCGTCGCTTTCGCTTGGTGAACGCCGATCCCGCGGTGAATCTGGTAATGCAGGCCGATCTCTCGATTCAATTCGTACTCGTTGCCGCTCAGCTGAATCCGGTACATCCCCAGATTGGAGTTCATAATACCGGGCTTGTCCGGATCCTCCGAGTATACCTGGGGCAGGGTGACGAATGCACCGCCATCATCCGGCCAGTGTTGAATCAGGGGCAGGTCGGCAATGCTGATTTCCTGGAAATCGGCCGGCAGCCCGCCGGATTGCTTGGACGGCAGCGCCTTCCAAGCCGCAAGCCCTGATCCGACGTGCTGGAACGGATGCTTCATAGCTTTCATCGGGTCGCTGCGCAGAGCGATGACGTTCTGCACGCTGTCCCACGTCTGGCGGAATATGAACTTGCTCCGCTCTACAGTGCCGAACAGGTTGGACACGGCGCGAAATTTGGACCCTTTCACACGCTCGAACAGCAGGGCGGGACCGCCAGCTTCATGGACCTTCATATGAATGGCGGCCATTTCCAGATAGGGGTCCACTTCTTCGTGAATGCGAATCAAGTGGCCATTCTTCTCCAAATCGACGATACATTCTTCAAGATTGCGATATATCATGCCTTTGCTCCAATCCGATACGTATTCCTAAAATCTATTTACCAATAGTTAATATGAAGTAAGGAGACTTGTCAAATGAAACCAAACAAAAAACACGTCAAACCGACGTGTTCTTGAAAGCTTCTTTTTATACGGTAACCAGCTCTTTGTAGGCTAGCTTGCGGATGATGTCCTCGTGATTCGGATATTGCTGCAGCAGCTCATCTTGGGTGAACAGCTCAAAATCCTGAAAATCAAAGCCTGGCGATACCATGCATCCGACGAGCGAGAACGTATCCTTCTCCATGACCGAGGAACCGAATATTGCATTCTTGGGAACGACATACTGCGGCACTTCGCCGTTATCCAAGTTAATGCCGAGCTTGATTGCTTCGTAAACGCCGTTCTCATGGATGACATGGATCGTCAGCGGGCTCCCGGCATGGTAGTACCATAATTCATCCGATTTCAAACGGTGGAAATGGGAGACGTCATGAGATTGCAGCAGAAAATAAATGCTCGTATACAGCAACCGCCGACCGCTGAACTGCACGGACAGCTCTTGATCGGTAATTTGTTCTTGAGATTCATACGTGCGCTTGTAATAACCGCCTTCGGGATGAGCGGTTAATCCGAGCTTCGATATCCAATATTCGGGACGATTCGTTACCATGCTATCAGTTCCTTCTGCTAAAAAATAAGATATATAAACTAGTATTATAATCTAGCAGCGGTACGGATTCAATTCGTCAAGCGTGATTAAGGCTTCTTCGCTTGATTAACCCGCAGATGAAAGATGTAATCCTTCGGGGAAAAACCGGTCATCCGTTTGAACTGACGGGAATAATCCGTTATTGCGATTCCAGGCACTGCGCCATAGAGGAATATGATTCGCGAACTGGACAAATCTGATCTGCTAACGGATATAAGAAGAAAGAAAAAGCGAAAGAGCCTGCCGCAAGCGGCAAGCTCTTCATGGGAATGACGGTTCGCTGCCATTCAAGCTTTGCGGGGACCCGCAACCTCTTGAACGAACCGCTCCAATGCGGTGAGATCCGTCATATTTTTGTTGCATACTTCGCTGTTCACACACATGTAATTCCCGATCGCTTTATAGTAATCAGACGAAGCGTTGGCCGGCTTCCATTTCGTGGCCGCGGAGAATAAGGCGACTTCCTCATGCTTGTTGCAAATGAAACAGACACCTTTATTCGCGGGTGTGTACCTGCCGGTGATGCCGACCAGCTCTCCGTGCAGTTGATAGACAAGGAACATCGTATTCGTCGCGATATCGAGCCAGCCTAGATAGCTGACGTATCGGAAATCGGTTTCGGTGAAGTCGGGGGCCTTTAACTTTTTGACTTTGGGAAAAAGCTTATTCAGCTGCTTGGCAGTCACTTGCGGAAACGGCTCCAGATAAGGCTCCAATGCTTTCATATAATGCTGAAATTGCTCTGCTGAACGCAGCGTTGAACATTCGTTCAGCATTCGGGCGTGGTGCTCGGAGGCATTTGGAAACGTTTCGGATATTTTTAACTGCGTGTTGTAGCGCACCGATTCGACCACCTTCGGGTCAGAAATCGTTTCTGTGGCTTGCTGCAGCAGGCGGATCTGCTTTTTGACTTCGTTGTATTGATGGTTTCTAATGAATGGTTGGTTCATTGCTTTCAGCTCCTTATTTTTACTGGTTCATAAAAATAGGTGCAAAGCCCATTTCGATTAGAAACGATATAAGCTTATTGGGGCGACATGCTCATCGAGATTGTCCGCCCATGCAAAGTATCGCCCTATCTGCAGGCTTTGCATGAGCTGCTTCTTGCTCCGGCATAAACGTTTGCCATTGGTACCGACCACCTTTCCCTGACATTATAGAAGGTTTCCGGCTTTAACGCCATTCCAAAAATAGTTATATAAAATGTTTCTTGCGGTTCGTCAGATTCATTTTCACAAAACCGAGAATGATCCATCGGATGAGAAGCCCGAAAACAGAGAAAGAAATGAACGAGTACGAATGTTTCCAATTCATCAGTTCAAACATGTCAAATTTTATAAACAGCGGTTCGATCGCATAGGAGAAGAATACTAGGGATATCCAATATTGTCGGTATAAACGGGACGTAGTATGCAATCTACCTGGCTAAAAGTAAAAGAGCTCCTTCCCGCAGGAGCCCCTGAGCCTTTCGCTTATGGATATGATCCGGTTAATGTCTCCGCGGGATGGTTATAGACTTCATAAACCGTAACGATAGGCGGGCTTTCGATGTAGGCTCGTTCTGCGGAAGAATAAACTTTGGCCGACAGGGTTTCACCGGCTGCAAATGCATCCTCTCGGGATTCCCAAAAACTAATGGAGCCAAATTCACTCGTTATGACTTCGCCCAAAAATGTGATGCCTCGAAAACCTGGTAACGTCCGATGAGCGTCATGCGTTTTCTCGGCCCATTGCACGGCGAATGAGAGGGGGGTATCCGGTTTCAATCTGAACATGCACAATCTTGCATACATTTAGGGATCCTCCATCTTCCAATAGTCAATAGTACAATTTTATGCCTGCGTCATCACTATAGTGTAATGTTGGAAGGAAATATTTTGAACATTTAGGCACAGTGAAGAACGCTTGTTACGCTTTTGACTTCCTTTGGAGCTTAAGGTTGGAATAACTGAAGCCCGCAACAATGAGAACTATGCCTGACAATAAATAAACCATGTCGTATATCAGCCAATTTGCACTAGCCGGCCTTACGTGGTGCAGTCCTAATATCTGATGGTCGATTAACCCTTCCAATAAATTAAAAGCTCCGGCTCCAATAACGATCGAACCTGCAAAAGCCCGGGTATGAAAGCTTAAAGCTTCTTTGGCCGCATCTCTAAATATTTTCACACACGAATAAAACAGAAGCAAAGTAACGAATAAATTGAACACTCCGTCTGAGAAAAGCTCTATGCGATGATTGTGATGATCGATCACATGGTGCCATTGCAAAAATTGATGAAAGACGATCCCATCCAATGCCCCCATGAGCCCCATTCCAAGTATGACTGAACTTACAACTAGATTCTTCGTTTCCCTATTCATCATCCATTGTCTCTCCATCCTGACCATATTCTATCACTATTAAGTTATCGCCAAAATGAATAGGAGATAAACGATGAACAGGTCAGTAGAAAGAGGCACCGCAACCGGCAGGTTGTGATGCCTCTGCTTTTGCCGTCTGGGGGATGAATCTTTTATTTTGACTCTAAGATTTTGGAGCCTTCCGGTAAAACGGCATCCTTATCGACCGCAATGACGCCCACGCCGCCGGGTACATACACAGCCCTTGTATTTTCATCCACATTGATATATCTGCCAGGTACATAAATACCGTGGACAAAGGTATGAATAAAGCCGTTCTTATACGTATAAGGCGAAGTCGCAGTCTCGGTTGCTGCGCTTATGACGCTCGGCGCCATTAAGCTGGAACAGGCAACTGCCAGAATGAGCTTTGTTTTCAGGAATTTCATTGTGCATCACTCTCCCAACGGTTCGATTTTATGCAGCTTTTAAAAGATCATATGTCATGAATTGGGAAAATAGTATGCTGAACTTTCTTGATAAGCTGCTTTGAGGGTTCGGTAACCAGAAAAATCCTTGTATGTAAAGGCTTCATGATATAATAAGAAAACGAGGGGAGTTGATTTCAGTGAGAGATTTGCTTGACCCAAAGAATGATTTTGTCTTTAAACGAATATTCGGGAGTGAGGAGAATAAAGATGTGCTGTTGGCATTTCTCAACCGAACATTCCAAGAAGCTGGTGAGCCGCAACTATCCGAAATTATCCTCATGAACCCTTATACCGATAAAGACTCTCCACAGGATAAGCAGTCCATATTCGACATTCAAGCCAAGACAGCGGAAGGCAAATTAATAAATATTGAAATGCAGCTTTTTAACCGCTATGACAATGAGAAGCGGACGTTGTATTATTGGAGTAAGCAATACGCTAGTCAGCTTGAGGAAGGACAACCCTATAAGAATTTAAAGAAGTGCGTTACAATAAATATTCTCAACTTCTCCATCCTACCGAGTGATCGGTATCACAACGTATTTCATTTACGAGAAGATCGCAGCGGCATTTCATTGACGGATGATCTTGAAATCCATTTCCTTGAGTTGTCCAAGCTGAGCCACAATCAGACAACCGCTTCTGGCGGATTGTTAAGTTGGTTACTTTTCTTGAAAAGTGACAATACAGATAATTGGGAGGTGCTGAAGATGCAAGAACCTGAACTTGGCAAAGCGATGACTGTTCTGGAATTTCTTAGTCAAGACGAAGATGCGCGCCGGATATATGAATTGAGGCAAAAGGCTTTGCATGACGAGGCATCTCTGAGAGAAGGAGCAAGAGAAGAGGGCGAACGGAAAGGTAAACTTGATGTTGCCATTAAAATGATTGCCAAAGGGATGGATTTGGCATCCATCTCCGAGCTCACTGGGATTTCGATCGAGGAGTTAAAAAAAATAGCTCAAGCGCAATGAAATACACATTGTCAGAAACTTCCCCTTGGGCACAAACAAATAAGAACAGCCATCCATTGGATGGCTGTTCTTATTTATTTGTATGGAGCTTAGACAAGTGTTTCCCCAGTCTCGAGAAATGTTTTCATGCCGGAAAGTACAATGGGCAAGCCGTTCGAAAGAATTTTGGCAGTTGGAGCCGCTTGCTCATATTCATCATGCACAACGGTTACGAGGGTGACACCTTGAAGCTCCGCATGTGCCCCAATTTCCCACGTAATACGTGACGGGCTATCGTTCTCCGTACCAGGTAACGAAGTAAAGCGCCAACTCATGACGAGTTTACTGGGAGGCTCGAAGCTGAGAATGATCCCTTCGGCTTTCTTCTCCTCACCGTTCCATAATTCAAATGGAGAGTCGATCTCCCACGTGGATCGGATCGCGCAATGAAACCAGAACTTTGACGTTTTGACCGGATCGGTGAGTGTTCGCCATACTTGTTCAGGCGTTGCTTTAATCGCTATCTGATGAACTTGAACGGGCTTCTTTTCCATATGTGTTTCACGCTCCAATTCGTTTTGTAGTTCGGATAATCCGATTGTCCATGGCTCGGTATATTTGCTTACCCATCGTTTGTAAATTTGACGGATAGGTACGGCGTTCAAATAGTGAAGCTTTTCGCGGCCAGCTTTTCTAGTCGTAATAAGTCCAGCTTCCTCCAAAATATTCAGATGCTTCATAACGCCGAAACGGGACATGTCTAGGGGCGTGCAGAGCTCGTTCAGCGATTGTCCATTGGAAGCGCGGAGCAGATCCAACAGCTTCCGGCGGCTTGGATCTGCGAGCGCTTTGAAGATATCATTTTCCACGCAAGGTCCTCCTTTCTCAACAGGATAGAAATAAAAGTATCGCTTGACATGTTACCATTGGGTAACGTATTATAGTAACAAAAGTGACTATATAGTCACATGTTAGCACAAACCGATTTGTTTGTCAGCCGGCGGCATTCAAGTCCGTTCAAGCACCACCCATACACTCAAAAAAGAAAGGTGATACGGAACATGAAAGTAACATTGATAGCAGGAAGCAACCGCAAAAATTCCACGAGCACATCCCTTTTGCAATATATCGAAAACCTTTTGACAGAGCGGGATATTTCCGTTGCCTTTGTTGATCTATTCGAACTGCCATTACCGCTATTTTCACCCGACAACTGGGAGTTCCATCCTAATGCGAAACGGGTATTGGAAGCTGTCGCCGACGGAGACGGCTTGATCATCGCTACTCCGGAATACCATGGCTCCGTTTCAGGAACGTTGAAAAATGCCCTGGACTATGTAACAGGCGGCCAAATGGCAGGTAAGCCGGTGCTTGCTGTCAGCTCCGCGGGAGGACCGTTGGGAGTGAGCTCGTTATCGCATTTGCAGACTATTGTGCGCAATTTGCACGGGATTAATTGTTCGGAATGGATCTCGCTCGGCCATGCATCCACAATTGTCGGAGCCGATGACATGGATGATGTGCTTAGGAAAAGGATCGAAGATGCCGTGCATAGCTTTGTGGATTTGACCCGGAGGCTTGCGGCTGGTTCCGCCGCTGCAAACTAACGTTATTTTTTTCTTTTAAATGTTACCATTAGGTAACATATTGATGGGGTGCAATCCGATTTATGCAGTTAAAGGCTATACCAATTAGACCTTATAAGGAGATGTTCGCATGCATACCAAGGAACAAAAGAACGCGGAAACCGTCACCTCATTTATCGAGGACACGGCGAACTGGCGGTTTTTGGAGAAGACGGATCAATTCTTCCTCCCCCAATTCATGGACGCCTTCACGAACCGGTACTTTACCGTGGATGATACTATCGCGCAGGGTGACAAGGTTATTGCCAGGGTGCTCGTGACGGCTGTTCATTCCGGCCACTTTGCCGGCCATGCACCTACAGGCAATACCATAAAGGCTACTCAATTTCACGAGTTTCACGTAATCGACGGGGTCATTCAAGAGCACCGCGGCTGGTTGGATACGAGCACACTTTTGCCCCAAATCAAGACTCCGTAATTACGGGGCAGGCCGGTCTATATTTTCAATCAGAGGAGAGATGAAGTGTGAGAGAGCAGCACAATGTTGAAAGAGTTCGCGAGTTTATTGATGCATTTTGGAACAAAAATCAATTGGATTGTGTGGATCAGTTTCTGTCAGATGCGTATCGGGAGCTGTCTTATCAGTCCAAAGAGGGCTTGAAGAAATTCGCTGCGACGATCCTGGAGGCATTTCCCGATAAACAATATACGGTGGAAGAAATCGTCGGACAGGGCGATCGAGTACTCGTGAGAATGACCGTAAGAGGGACCCATCAGGGCATGTTCTTTGGAACTGAGCCCACAGGCAACCGGATTGATGTTACATTGTACCGGCAGTATCGTTTAGAAGAAAGTAAAATTATCGAGCACCGCGGCTGGATCGATATGGTGACCATGTGGCACCAAATTCGGGGCCACTGATCGAAAATATCCCCTGCCAGCCATTGACGGCCAGCAGGGGATTTTATATTCAGGTAGGGCTGTCTCACTTCAAAACTTGAGTTACTAATTGCTCAACATAGTTATCATCAATCGGATCCCCCGTAACTAGTAAGCGATAGAAAATCGGGCCGTATATGAGATCTGTATATAATGCGATATCGAGATGGTTCTCCAACTCTCCACGCTGAAGCCCCCGGTTCATTATTGTACGAACCTCCAGCCGGCGAGGCTGAATATAGCGGGTCCGAAATGCCTCGGCCAATGCAGAATCAACCTGTCCCTCTCCTATAATCTGCAGAAAAATAGACCCCTCGCGGCTTATCATAAACCGGGCCATATTCTTGGCATGCTCCAGGATATCCTGAAACGCCGAACCTGTATCCGGCACAGGCAATCTGGCAGTCGCGGCGGATAGAAAACCGTCCATCACCACTGCAGCCTTGTTTGGCCACCACTTATAGATCGTGGCTTTGCTTACCTGGGCACGTTCAGCGATTTTCTCTACCGTAACAGCTCCAAAGCCGCTTTCCAACAATAATGCATATGAAGCGGCAAGGATGGAGCTTTGTGTTTCCATATTGCGTGGACGCCCTCTTTTTCCCTGCACATGAATCCTCCTTTGTCAAAATCCGCTTTTTCCAAATAAACGATACGTTTAGTATACAAAATAAATCATTTTATAAAAAGCCTATTTACAAAACGATACGCACAGTATATTATTTCAATATAGATTTAGTAAACTAAACGTTCAGTATTTATTTGGAGGAGGATTTATATGGTTAACGAACAAGGTAATCAAGACAACCGTATATCAAGTTGGATGATGTTTCTGTTGGCAGCCGCATGCGGACTTATCGTTGCCAATCTTTATTACGCTCAACCCCTAGTGGGACCTATCCGCCTTGCAACCGGCCTGAGTGCTGCAGCGGCGGGATTCATTGTTACTGTGACCCAAATCGGTTATGTAGCCGGGCTGCTGTTCATCGTACCGCTAAGCGACGTCATGGAGAATCGGCGTCTCACGAAGATTATGCTTATGGTTGCAGTTGGGGCACTGTTAACTGCCGGACTCGCGCCCAATGCACCGTTGTTCTTTATTGCAGCCTTATTCATTGGCATTGCATCGGTAGTCGCCCAGATTCTAGTACCATTCGCCGCCTATTTAGCGTCCGAAGATCAGCGCGGCCGCGTTGTCGGTAATGTCATGAGCGGCCTCTTGCTCGGTATTATGTTCGCCCGGCCGTTGGCAAGCTTCGTAACTAGTCTTTGGGGTTGGAGGGCGATATTTATTTTGTCTGCCATTGTTATTTCTTTATTGACTGTCCTGCTATCCTTTGCACTTCCGGTTCGCAAGCCATTGCCAGCCGTACGCTACCAAAAAATAATTCTTTCTTTAGGCGCTATATTACAACAAACCCCCTCGTTACGGCGTCGCGCAATGTATCAAGCTTGTTTGTTTGGTGCTTTCAGTTTATTTTGGACGGTTGTTCCTTTACATTTAGCGGATCATTTCGGAATGTCCCAAATAGGAATTGCATGGTTTGCGTTAGTAGGTGTGGGTGGGGCGATAGCTGCACCGATTGCCGGGAGATTAGCAGATAAAGGCTGGAGTCAAATGTTGACGGGAATAGCCATCGTTGTAGCCGTATTGTCTTTTTTGATCATCCATCTATTCCAAGGTTCTTCAGCCTTTGCTCTGATTCTTCTCTTTGCATCCGCCATAACTCTTGACATGGCCGTATCAGGGAACCTGGTGATTAGTCAACGTACGATTTATTCATTGGGAAGTGAAGCGAGAGGACGCCTGAATGGACTTTTCATGGCCATATTCTTCGTAGGCGGAGCCATTGGTTCATCTTTGGGAGGCTGGTCGTATACCCTGGGAGGCTGGAGCCTCACATCTCTGATTGGAACGATCTTGCCGCTCTTGGCTTTGGGTTACTTTCTCACCGAAAAAAGGGCAACTGGACGGATTGAACATACAACTCTTGATAGTTGAATGAGATCCCGGGATCAAAAGGAAAAGCCGACCAAAAGGTCGGCTTTCTTACTATGGAGCCTAGGGGGATGTATGAATCTCGATTGAAATGGCTGACGAAGTAAACTCGGGCGAAGACAAACTTAGCGGTAGATTCATCCGTTCCGTCCGCGCGGGCGAACCTGCGGGGGTTCTCTCCCCACGGCTCCATGAACGAAAAAGAACATGTCAGAAAGACATGTTCTTTTTCGCGTTCTATATGGAGCCTAGGGGGATCGAACCCCTGACCTCATCGCTGCCAGCGATGCGCTCTCCCAGCTGAGCTAAGGCCCCGAAATGTCGTTGATCAACGTCGACTTTTTGTATTATACATGAATTATCGCAGGCGGGCAAGCCCTAATGTGAAGATTTTTTTTTCATGGTTTCCGCCTGCGACGTTTCTGTTGCGAACGGGTGCAAACGTTGTTTTCAGCGGCGCTTTCATGCTAACCTAGTACAGAAACTAGTTGATTTGGTAGGAGTGACGAAAGCGTGTCGAACGGGGTATGGTATTGGGTTTTCTTGGGAATCGCGTTTGCATTGCCGTTTGTAATCGGTGTGTGGTTGATGCGGAGAACGAATCGGCTTGGATTCTCATTCTGGATAACGACTGCCTTAAATATCGTCTTAACCTTGGCTGCAGCGTTCTGGTGGAAGTCGGTGGAGGAGGATCCTTTCCGCATGATGTTCGGGATGGCGTTCTACGGGGTTTCGTCCGTCAATCTGATGGTCATTGAATTTTTCGCGTTATTCAGCATCCGCAAGAAGATGAATTCATAGAGGGGATGGTTCTTACATGCAGCAATCTTCTTCCAAGTTTTATTTTTATGCCTTTACTGTTGCAGCCGTCCTATGGATGGCCTTTATTTTTTTTAAGTCCGGAGAGACGTACCAGCAGCAGACGCTCAGACCGTTATTGGAAGCGAAGCTAGGCGGTTCGGCACTGTTCAGACACTTTCCGCGATTGTCGTTCACTTACGACGGGCAGCTGGTGTCGTGGCAGGATCCGGTCGGCGTCATTGAATTCTTCATAAGAAAAGCAGGGCACGTTAGCGAGTACGCTATCCTAGCCCTGCTCTGGATTATTGCGCTTCTTGCGAAGCCTGTGCGTGTGATCATGACACTTGTCACCTCCTCAATCATTTCGGTGCTGTACGCAGCGTCCGATGAATGGCATCAAACGTTCGTGGATGGTCGTACGGGTCATGCGATTGATGTTGTCGTCGATACCATAGGAGTGCTTCTAGCCGTTCTCGTGGTTTTGGCGGTTCTTGGCATCCGCGCTCGCATTAAACGAAGAAGAATAAGCTGGTAATCATCATATACACTTTGCGTTTTTTGATGGATTTGAATTTCCAAAGCTCGCGGGCTTCGACTTCCAAATCGTGCTGCTGCCATTGCATTAATTTCTCGGATACATATAAGTTGGATGGTTGCATATCGGAATCACCTTCCTTTCTTTTCCTGTTAGGTCTATCTTACATCTAGAATAAGGGGAACAAAAAGTGTATAATTCTCTTTAACTATTTCCCCTTTTGAGGAGAGGAAGTGAATCATGCAGCTTCTGACTCATTTCTTGGAGCTTCGGTCGGGTTTCGCCCATGGCGTCGAGCATAAGCCGCAGCCGATTACTTTGGAAGAGCTTTCGGAGAGAATGTACTGTACGACGCGAAACGTTAAAATTTTATTGAAGAAAATGATGGATATGGAGTGGATTGCCTGGAAGCCCGGCAGGGGCAGAGGGAACGTCTCCGAGCTGACATTTCTCGTTTCTGCGGAAGACATGGTATCCAAACAAGCGATGGAGCTTGCGGCCCAGGGTGATTATAAAGGAACGATCGAGCTGATTCACCAACTGGGTAAGGGAGAAGCTTTGCAGGATTCTTTCGTGGATTGGCTGTTTAGTTATTTCGGCTACCGAACGGTTGTGCAGGAGGAGCGCTACAAAGATACGCTGCGCTTCCCGGTTTATAAGTGGCTCGTATCGCTGGATCCGGCGTATTCGTTTTTCGCATTCGACACGCATTTGATGAACCAGATCTTCGATACGCTCGTTGTATATAACCCTAGCAAGATGGTTGCGGAGCCTCATCTGGCGCATTACTGGGAGAAGAGCGAGGACGGCTTGCATTATACGTTCTACCTTCGTAAAGGCGTCATGTTTCACCACGGCAGAGAAATGACGGCGAACGATGTGTATTTCTCCTTTGCAAGGCTGAAGGAGCTAGGCTCCAAGGCCTGTCAAGGCTGGATAACGGAAAGCGTTGAGAATATGAGGGTGCTGAACCGGAGTGCGATTGCGATTGAGCTGAAGCAGCCGAATGAACTCTTCCTGCAGCAGATGGCGCACCCTTCGCTCGCGATATTGCCGGAAGAAATTTGCCGGGATAACGAAAGCATTTTCGGCAGAATGCCGATCGGAACAGGGCCGTTCAGACTGGAGCGGAACGACGACTATATATGTAAGCTGCGCGCTTTTGATAATTATTTTGGCGTCAGGCCGCACCTGGACCAGCTGGAAATCTGGCTGCTGCCGCAGGAGCTGTCAGAGGCGGGCCCCAGCTGGGATACGGTACAGGTGCTTTGCGACCATACGAATTCTCGTAAGCCGTCGGGGGCGGTCGGGAAAGATACGGAGTGGCATCAGATCGAGCAGTCGGTACTCGGATGCAGCTTGTTAACGTTTAATCAGGGGAAGAACGGGCCCCAAAGTCATCCTCATTTCCGGAAAGCGATCGACCTCCTGATCGACAGGGAACGGATGATCGAGCAGTTGGGAGGCTTCAGGGAAGCGCCGGCAAGTTCCTTCCTGCCGACACGGAATTTCAAGAATACATCGGTTGAATACCGCACCGATCTGGCGGAGGCTAGAAGGTTGCTCGATGAGATGGGGTATGGCGGCGAGCTTGTACGAATGTATATTTACAGCACGAATAGCGAGGATGCGAATTGGATTTGCGAGCAGTGCGCCAAAGCGGGCATCCGCATCGAACTCATCACCCGAAGTATGGGGGATATGATGAAGCTGGATACGATTCACGAAGCGGATCTGATTTTCTACCACATTTGCTTGGAAAGCGAGTACGATCTCCATATTATTCAGACATTGAAGCAGAGCAACAGCTATGTCCGCGCTCATTTGAGCCAGGAGCAGCAGGCTTGGATTGATGAAGAAATCGATCGTGTGCTCACGATTCCGAATCTGGAAGAGCGGATCATCAAGCTTCATGAGATCGTGGAAAGGCTGCAAGCGGATAAACCGTTTCTTTTCGTCCTTCACCGCTCACAGCAAACGACGTATCACGATTCCATCAAAGGCGTCTGCATCAATGACCTGGGTTGGGTTGATTTTCGCAAAATATGGTTCACCCCAAGCTCCTGATAATTCCATCCTTCCCTGGAAATACTCATGGTAACAACCATTCGCCAGGAGGTAGGGGCATGATAACAATTAAAGAGGCGGCTATTGCCCGGTTCACGGAACGAAACGACGTTTGGTGCGCAGATGTCGAAGTCAAGGCGGAAGGCGTGGAAGGGACGCTTATTGCCGAATTCGCAGCGACGAAGAGCGATGAATTCGACTTGCGTCACGTATACCGGAAGGATGCTTCCCGGGAAATTGACTGGTATGACAATAACTTGCACGATGCGTATCAGAACGTGTCCAAGGAGCTGTTCGGACAGCCGTCGAACAAGTCCAAATGGGGATCGCGCGAAGAGTTCATAGAAGGCATACTTGCCTTCGGCTCGATTCGTGAAGAGTTGACCGAGCATTACCGGCTTAGCCGAACAGCTTCGCTGTTTCATGCCGACGATGTGGAAGATCAGACCTACTTGCACTAATAAAAAAAACGACCCGCTAAGGTCGTCGGCTACTAGGTTCATAACGGTTCTCCATGGACATCCAGCTGGCGTTCGCAACGAAGAAGCCTACGAAGAAGAAGAGCACAATGCGGATGGGCACCCAGACGAGAGAGAGCTGCTGCGTGTTAAGAAATTCAATAATGCTGAATAATACCGTTAGTCCGGCGCCCCAGGGAATCAGACCGAATCGGATTAGATATTGGGTTCTGCCGAGCTGCTTTCTTTTCAGCCATTTGGCCTTGCGCGGATCAAGATCGTTCATGTGTAACTCCCTTTTTTCTTTTTATTATAGCATGGGTAGAAATAAATCTCGAATACGCGATTCATCCGAAGCACCCGTTCATAGGATAGTCATAGACGGGTGTTTTTTCTATGGAAATGATGACCAATCCCCTCATATTATGGTAGTATAAGGAAGTTGAAAGGAGGTTTCATATTGTTACTCAAAATTCTTGCTTTTGGCCTGTTATGGAGAATCGTCGGCAATCCTTTTCTCGCTCTTCTTATTCTACTAATTATTCTCTATCTCCTGGATAGAAGATTTATCGGATTAACGCCGAGTCTGTTCGGGCCGATCCGTTTAAGACGCCGAGCGTCGCGATTGCGCAGCGACTTGCACGCTAACCCGCACAACACGTCAGCCAAGCTGGAGCTGGCCAGAAATTTGCTGGAGCGTAAGAAATATCAGGAGGCATTGCCATACCTGGAGCAAGCGCTGCCGGTTATGGAGGATTCCGCCGATGTGCACTACGAAATCGGGCTCATTCACTTGAAGCTGGGCAATCTGAAGGAAGGCGAGCGCTACATGCTGAAGGCTGTGGAGCTGAACCCGCGAGTCAAATACGGCGAAGCCTATTTGCGCCTTGGAGAAGCGTTGGCCCGCATCGCACCGGACCGGGCCGTTCAGTTCATCGAGCAGTTCCGCGATCTGCATTCCTCCTCGGTGGAGGCGTACTACCGGCTCGGACTGCTGTACCGGCAGCTCGGCCGGGACGATGAGGCCAAGCGTACGTTCCGCGAGGCGCTCGATATATACCGCGGCCTCCCGTGGTACAGCCGCAGACAGCAGCGGCGCTGGGCGCTGCTGGCCCGCTTGAAATAAAGAAGGTTCCGCTACTTGGGCGGAACCTTCTTCGCGTATAGCCGGACAAGCAGCCAAGAGCCGAGCACGCCGATGAGCAGCGCGGCAAGCGTGTGCAGATCGAACAGCCAGACGCGCTCCAGCGGCGGAGCCAAGCGGTCCCACAGCGTAAGCAGCGCAGGATGCGCAAGGTAGATGCCGAATGAGGCCGCGCCGAGAGCAGCGAGCAGCGAGCTGAGCTTCGTGCCGTGCGCTATGCGTACTTGCGACCAGCGGAGGCTGCACAGCGGCACCGCCATGCAATAAACGAGCAGCACGAGCTCGAACCAAGTGTGCCGAACGGGCATCAGGCCGTATTGGTGGAGGAGCATCATGCCTGCGAACGCGGCGCCTGCGAGCCCGGTGAGGCCCCGAATCCATTGGCGATGCCGGCTCGCCCAGGCGGTTAGCTCTTCATAATGAATGCCGGTATACGCGCCAAATGCGAACAGCGACGCATAACCGACAAAGAGCGAGGCATATTCCGCAAGCGGGTAAACCTCGTTATGAATGACGTAGAACAGCGCCTGAACGCCGATACCGAGCGGAATGAGTGCTTGGCGAAGCCAGGCGAACCGCTTGACTACGGTCATCAGCAGCGGGAACAGGATGTAAAATTGCACGATAATGACCATATAATAGAGATGATAGCTGGCATTTCCGGATATAAGCAATTTCACGAAATGAACGGTATCCCAGCGGACTGTCCCGTGGAACATTATTTGATTGTATAAATAATAGAACAAGGACCAGAGCACATAAGGGACGACGATCCTTCGCAGGCGCTTCGTCCAGAATCCGCGCGTCATTCCCGGCTCCCAGCGGTCATAATAGGAATAGAAGAGAACGAGGCCGCTGATCCATATGAACAGAGGGACGGTAAACAAGCTGGCTTTATTGATGAAGAAAAAGACGCCTTGTGAGACGCTGCCTATCGGAAGAAGCGTAGCTCCCGAGGTGGCATGGATGACAACGACGGCAAGGATGGCGATCCCGCGGACGAGATCGATTTCGGACAATTTGGGCCTGGGTGGCATGCGGACAATCTTCTCCTTTAATCACTTTGTACACTGTAACATGAATGAAAAAGGAGAACAATACTTGCCGGAACGCAGCTTTCTACTCTCGATAAGCGACGAAACCGTCGGGATCCAGCTCCTGCCAGCCGGATGGCGGCGTGCCGAAGTCGGGAACGTCCGTCATCTCGCCTTCCCGCTTGGCGGATTCATGGGCGACGAGTCCCGGTGCCAAATAATCCGCAGCCCGCCACGCGTGGTTAGGCGGCAATTTGTTCGTATGAATCGCTTTCAAATAATCATCGACAAGGAATTGATGGGATCCCAGATGCCCATTAGGTAAGCCCTTGAACGTCTGCGGCAGCCGGAAGCTGTGATGCACCTTGGCTAGCGCAGCGTGGAAATCATGGCTCAGCGTCGGGTTCAAGTCCTTGTCACCCAATTGGACATATTCGTCCTTGCAAGCCAGCTGCGGAGTCAAATCCCGGACATCCCCCCATTGCAGCGAGGTCCATACCTGACCGCCGGCGTGCTCTTCATAGCTGCCGTTCGTTCCGAACATGCTTAAGTAAACGCTGTTGCCGCCGCCCCAGCCGACCCGCCGGAATTCATTGAGCCGCATCATCCCCCCGTCCGATGTTCGGACCAGGGCGCTTTGATTGCTGAACGTGTTGTCCCATAGATTGGCGCCTTCCCGGAAAATCCCGTCTTCATGCCGGTCGACATAGCCAAGACAGGACACCTTGACAGCCTTCGCGCCCGTGACGGACAGCACCATAGAAACGGAATGCGTGGGATAGTACATCGGCGGAATGCCGGCCACCTTCTTCCAATCCGGCCCTCCCGAATACTTGAAGGCATCGTAGAACCCATGCGCCATATCGTGCAAATATTGCGCTTCGCCGTAGACGAATCGGCCGAAGTGGCCCCCTTTGAACTGGTCCCGGCAGTAAACGGTGGAGGGGTAATAATAGCTCGTCTCCCCAGTCATATAGATTAACCCGGAGGACTTGACTTCTTCGATTATGGCGGAAATTTCCTCCAAACTCTGCGCCATCGGAACGGCACAGTACACATGCTTGCCCGCTTGCAGAGCTTGAAGCGTCTGCGGCCCGTGGAGATGCCTTTGGGTAAAGATGGCTACGGCGTCCACATCGCTGGCAAGCATTTCTTCTAAGGACGCATATGTTTCTTTAAGGGAGAAAGCTTTGGCGAATTGTTCGCGGCGGTCCGTCCGCAGCTCGGCCAATACGACGTCATCCACATAAGGATGTGCTTGAAAAAGCTGAATGAAGCATTGGGAGAATTGCCCTGCGCCTGCAACACCGATTTTGATTCCCATGGATATTCCTCCTATACGGCTTGTCGGATATATTTCGCGGTCATCTATATTGTAAAAAGCCGTCACTCAAGTGTATTTAGTCCAAAACAACAATATGGTTTCCAAAATCACTTTGGAGGCCTAGGAAATCCGGACGGAGAAAGCTTTGTGACACAGATCGCTTGCTTGACGCTCCCAAGCTGGAACGATAAACTGTATAGAAGTGAATACTGTGAAAGCCAAGAGGGTGAACGCACGTGAGCTATGAATATGTCATGCAAGCCGTATTGTTAATTTTTTTAGTTATCGTGACATTTTTTGCAATGATGATTTGGACGAAATGGCGAAAAAGAGGACGGAGATAGGCAATGTATTTTATCAATCATGAACAAATCGATCAACGAATTCAGTTTCTTTCAGCTTTGGCGGAGGCGGTCAATCAGCTGCAAGCGCAGTGGGCGCAAGGGACGCACGATCTTATTTGGCAATTGGCGCAGGAGCGGGTTCTGCATCTGGCCATTGAAACCGTAACCGATGTCGGCAGTTTGCTGATCGACGCCTTTATTCTGAGAGATGCCAGCTCGTATGAGGATATCGTGGACATTGTGCACGGGGAAGGGGCGTATTCAGAGCCGCTTAAGGAGACGCTGCTGGAGCTTGTGAAGCTCAGAAAACCGCTCGTGCAGGATTATGTAGCGTGGAACCGCGAGGAGCTGCATCCGGTGCTGCCTAAGCTTCCGGCGGCTTTTGAAGAGTTTGCCGGCAGTGTGCGGGCCTTCATTAAGAGTGAATTGGAATAACATACATAGATGTTTCTTAATTTACTTCTGAACATTCATGCTGTAAAATGAGACATAATGACTGTTCCGAGGGTAGGTGAGCACATGAATCCGGCACTTGAGACGTCGACGCGTAAAGTGATTCTTGCTATGCTCAAAACTCAGGGACCGTTAAGCGTTCATGAGATGTCCAAACAGCTCGGAATTACGGAAATGGCCGTCAGGCGTCATATTCATTCCATGGAGAAGGAAGATCTGCTTGTAACGACGCTTGTCCGTCAAGCGATGGGGAGACCGACGAACGTGTATGCGCTGGCTCCCAAAGCGGATGAACTGTTTCCGAAGAAATATATGCAGCTAACGTTAGACTTGCTCGGTGAGCTGCTCGAAGATCAAGGTCAAGACACCATTGAACGACTGTTCGAAGGACGTCAGGGTAAGCTTGAATCCCGCTATCAACCGCGGATGCAGGGGCTCACTCTGGAGGAGCGGATCGCCGAGCTTGCGACGATTCAGAACGAGAACGGCTACATGGTCGATTGGGCTCCGTCGGGGGAAGATGCTTATGTTTTCAACGAGCATAATTGTCCCATAGCTCAAGTGGCTAACGATTACGGGCAGGCCTGCCAATGCGAGCTCGCCTTGTTTCGGAATCTGCTGGATGCGAAGGTCGAACGGACCGAGTGCTTGGCCAAGGGCGCCAGCAAGTGTGTCTATATCATTAGCCAGAACAAATAACCATCACCTCCACAACTCAGAGGATGATGGTTATTTGTTTTGACGCGTTATTTCGAGGCGGCCAGCAAACGGGAAGCTTTGTCCGTCACCCATTCGAAATTCCCGGCTTCGATTTCCTTCAGGTTGATCAGCGAGCCCCCGATGCCCAGCCCATAGCAGCCGATGTCCAGAAACTGCTTAATGTTCGCCTCGGTGACGCCGCCAACGGCCATCATGGGAATATGGTCAAGCGGTCCCATTAATTCCTTGATGTATGTCAGACCCAGGCTTGCGCTTGGGAAAATTTTAATCGCCGTGGCCCCGGCCTTCCAAGCTTTGACGACCTCGGTCGGTGTCATTGCCCCAGGGAACACCGGAACCCCTTCCCGGTTCGCGTACCGAATGACGTCCTCGTCCAGATTAGGCGTCACCAGGAACGAAGCGCCGGCGCCGACGGCCTTCTGTGCGTCCTCGACATCCAGCACGGTTCCTGCGCCGATATACATCTGCTGACCAAGCTTCGCCTGCAGCTCGCCGATCATCTCCAGCGCGCCAGGCGTGTTGAGCGTGACCTCCATCACCGTGACGCCGCCCTTCCGCAGCGCTTCCGCCACGGACAGAATATGGGCTTCCTTCACGCCCCGAACGATGGCGATAATGCGGGTACGCTCGATTTCCTTCAATCCTTGCTCTCGGTTCATCTTACTCCTCCAGATGGTTGTTTTGTTTTTCATTATGACAAGGTCCCGGAAATTTTTCCAGTTATTTTGTGTCAAGTCAAGCCTCTCCGATCTATACTGTAGTAATTCATAGGCATTCGTCTAGAAGCCGCCGAAATTCCCCACAGCTTACAGCCCCAGGAGGTGCCCGTCATGACTTGGATGGAGATTAGTGTCGTTAGTATCGCCGCTGCTTTCCTTGTGCTCGCAGGCTTCGCCATTCGCGTGCTGATCGCAGCGAAGCAGCTGCTTCACCAGCTCAGCCTTACGGCAGCCCGGACGGAACAGCATGTAGCGAAGACCGCAGGGCAAGCCGAGCAGCTGTTGAAGCAGGCCGGGCAGTTGACCGAAGAGGTGCACATGCAGGTCCTGGCGTTAGAGCCTGGCGTCCAATCCATCGAGAAGGCAGGAGCAGCTATAGGGGACGTCGCTTCTGTCCTTCGCAAAGGAGCACGAATGATGAACGATTCGCTTCATGGTGCGGAAAAGGTTGTACATACCCACCAGAAGCGCATACAGGACGTCATGGAGTGGGCAACGACCGGGTATGAGCTGTGGCAGCGATGGCAGGCAAGCCGCAATGCCAAATCAGACCATTAAGGAGTGGATGACACATGTCCAACGAGAAAAAAGCGAAAGATCTCCTCATCGGTGCCGTAGTCGGAGGCCTGCTAGGCGCAGCGACGGCGCTGCTGTTCGCACCGAAGTCCGGCCGCGAGCTGAGAAGCGACATCGCCGATAATGCGAAGGCGGTTAGCGACAAGACGGTACAAATCGCCAGTACGGTATCGCAAAAAACGCAAGACGTTGCAAAAAGCGTAAGCACGACGACTTCCGATTTGGTCGGCAAAGCGAAAGATACGGCGGCGAACGTGGCCAGTACGGTCCGTTCCTGGAAAGAGTCCAAACAGGACGATATGGAAGCGCTGGATGAACTCGAAGCTTCCGAAGCAGCGGAGGATTTGGTTATTCTGGGCAACCGCTAGAGAGTACGGTAAAATAGAAAAGAGCTAAGCAGTTTGAATGCTTAGCTCTTTGTGTGATGTCCATTTGGACAAGTCCCCTGGTCCCGTGCGACGCTCACGGACACTGGCGTCCAGTCGGCACGTTACCACTTCGAAGGGTCAATCTTGCGAATGTCGAGCCCTTCCCAGACGTTCTTGATCGGTGCGGTCTCCGGATGCTCGAAGATCAGCCATGCCGTTGGAAGGTATCTTTCGCCGTATTCACTTGACGGTTTGTTGACGATGGCATTGTTATGGACGAGAACTGAAGAGGCTCCCCCGTCCAAATTGGCGGCGGTGATGGCGCCGTGCTGCAGGAAAATCTCTTGTATATCATACAGCGTGGCCCCGATGCTGTGCTTCTGTCTGCCGTCGATGACGGCGAACAGAATGGATCCGTCTTTCGTTTGCGCCATACACGTGCGCGGGGCGATGCCCCAGCCGTCCGCTTGGCTCTTGATCTGTCCGACACCGTTGACGATAAACCGCGGGGAGAAGGAAACCGCCTCCTGCACGCCCATCTCCACGAGCTCGGAAACTTTGTATTTCCCGGCAATCATCCGGCCTTCCTTGTCGATCCCGACGACTTGCACCGTACCGTTCATCCCTTTGTCATTATAGAAGATCTTGCCGCCGGACATCACGATGCCTTCCGGCTGGAATCCGTTTCCTTCCCAGTTCGGGTCGATGAAGCCGCCGCCGTTGACGCCGAGTAGGGCTCCCGTTCGCTTGACCATAGAAGAAACCTTCTCCCCTTTGCCCACCTTCTCCGGAACGGCGATACGCAGCTTCTTCGGATCGGATATCGTGACGAGGTACCCTTTGTAATTGGAGCCGGAAATCGGTTCGATCTTGACCAGCTCTTTTTTGACAGGCGCCACAGGCGCTGTGGAGCTCACAGGCTCGAGCTGCACGATCCCTTGATCCTTCTCATCGCCCATCTCGTCGAACTTCTTCCAATACGCTTCTACGCGTTTCTGGAGCTCTTCGGAGCCGATCAAATACTTGGCCCAGTCCCTATGCTGGGTCGTAATGAGGGTATCCGCCATCATGAGCCTGACGCTCGTGCCTGACGCTGTAAGAAAAAACCAACATAAAGACAGAAGAGACAAAATCGTAAAGCTTATTATCGTATACATAAAAAAGCGCAACCCCGCAGACCGCTTCGTTCTTGCCCGCGCCCGCCGAGATTGCGGCGTGGTAGTAGCTTGCTGTACCGCCATGTGCCCGTTACCAACCCTCTCTACCGAAAAATGAAGTTTTCATTCTCTATTCTCTATGTATGGACGAAAAAAAGGAGCAAAAGTTTCATTTTTGATGAACTTTGCTCCTTTTTTTGTAATTTTACGCTAAATCGGTCGTTTGACGGAGGAAATCCGGGACCCGTCCGATGCGGCGCGGTCATAGTGGAACTCCAGGCCCATGCCGGTATTGCGGGCTACGCTGCGCACGATGAGGTCATGATATTTTTTCTGGCGAATCGCAGCAATGACGACAAATTTGGAGATGCCGAGCGGATCGAAATAGAGCTTGCCTTCCCTCTCGATATATTTCTGAACTTGGTTCATGTTGACGAATAGATCCGTGTCCATTTTCTTATAGCCCATCTCTTCGAGCTTGTCCAAGAACAGACTGAAGTCCAACAAGGAATTCACGCTTTTGGTCATTCGTTCGATCCGTGTATGATAAGTGATTTCTTTCGTGCTGACTTCAATATACAGAGTGTCTGCCATCGATACCGGGTCCGACAGGTCCGAGGTTGCGGTCGCCGCAGGTACGCTGTCGAGCTCCAAATAGCCGGCTTTCTCCATAAGGTCCGTATACGGAATGTTGTAGGCATCCGACAGCTTTTTGAGGGTGACGGGCGATGGGTTGATTTTCTCATTGGTCGAGCGGTTCCGCTCCAACTCCAGATCTCTGATGTACGCATGTGAAAGTCCGCTTTTGTTAGCTGCTTCGCGCAAGGACATTTTGCCGCGCAAGCTTTCCAAAAATTTACCGAATCCTTCTAATTGCTTCATAGATAAATCCCTCCGTATGGTTTAATTGTAATTGAGTTTTGCGCAATTGAAAATGTTTGAAGAGTGATTGGTGTCATTTACCTGTAATTCCTGTCTGCTCCGCTGCATGCATATTTAAGCTTCTCGATTGGAAAAGTAGTAGCAACATCATGGAAAGAGGCTGATTGCATGGCAAGGGATTTGCCCATTGGGAATGGGAATGTGCTCATTAATTTCGACGCTGCTTATAATATTCGTGACATGTATTACCCTTTAGTAGGGCAGGAGAATCAATCTAGCGATCATCTTTCACATTTCGGCATTTGGTGCGCGCAGGACTTCTTCTGGATCGACCATCCGGAGGTGTCCAAAAAGCTGAATTATCTGGACGATTCGCTGGTTACGAACGTGCAGTGCGCCCACGACAGGCTTGGACTTAGCATGCTCATTCGCGATGGGGTTGACGTCCAGCAAAATATTTTTCTGCGCAAAATCAAGATCGAAAACCGCTTTGATGCAGAAAGAGAGATAAAGTTGTACTTTCATCTGGATCTGCAAATTTATGGAAACGGCGTCGGGGATACGATCTATTACGATCCCGAACTGAACTCGCTTGTGTTCTATAAAGGCCATCGCTATATGTCTCTGTCCGGCTTATCTCCGGATGCCGACCGGCCGTCGCCAAGCGGCTACGCGACGGGGCAGAAAGGGATTCACGGCCTCGAAGGAACGTGGCGCGACGCCGAGGACGGCGCATTGGGCGGGAATCCGATCGCGCAAGGGTCTGTGGACGGAACGCTGGAATTAACGGTGACGCTGCCGCCCAAAGGGGTCAAAGAAGCCTGGTTCTGGATCTGCTTCGGCCATACGAAGCAGGAGGTAGAGCGCATGGAGCAGCTTCTGCGCACATCGACGCCGCAGGCTCTGCTGCAGCGTACGCATGATCATTGGGTGCAGTGGGTCAATCGGGATGCCCATCAGCTGTCTTTGCTTCCGCAGGATATCGCTGCTTTCTATAAAAGATGTCTGCTGATCACCAGAACGAACATCGACAACCGCGGGGCGATTATCGCGGCGAACGATTCCGATATTTTGAAATTTGCCAAAGATACGTATTCCTATATGTGGCCGCGGGACGGAGCGCTCGTTTCGCATGCGCTGGACCGTGCCGGCTATTCCGAATTGTCGCGCAAATTTTTCGACTTTTGTATGAAAGTGTTAACACCCGAAGGCTATCTCATGCATAAATACAACCCGGACAGCTCCGTCGGCTCCAGCTGGCACCCATGGGTGGACGGGCAGGGGAAGAAGCAGCTGGCCATTCAGGAGGACGAAACAGCCCTCGTTCTGTACACGCTGTGGCATCACCATAAGCTGGCGGGGACGCTGGAGAAGTCGCGGGACGATTATGAGAAGTTCGTCAAACCGGCGGCCGACTTTCTCGTGCATTACCGGGATGCGTCCGGTCTTCCGCTGCCTTCGTACGATCTGTGGGAGGAGCGGTACGGCGTGCTGGCCTTTACCGTCGCCTCGGTATACGCGGGCCTGGTCGCTGCGGCGCGGTTCGCCGAATATCACAATGATAAAGCCCGTTCCGTCTATTATGCGGATGTTGCCGGTCAAGTGAAAAAAGCCGCGGATCAGCAGCTCTACGCCTCTGACCGCAATCGTTTCCTGCGGGCTCTGTATTGGAGCTACGAGGACAATAAATATGTGCCGGACTATACGCTCGATATGAGTATGTACGGTCTGTTCGATTTCGGTTTGTTCGAGCGGGAGGATCCCCGGGTTGCTGCCACGCTGCGGATTCTAAGAGAGAAATTGTGGGTAAATACGGATATCGGAGGCATTGCCCGATATGAGAACGACTACTACCATCAAGTGACGAACGATGTGGCGAAAGTGCCGGGCAACCCTTGGTTCATCTGTACCCTGTGGTACGCGGAATGGCTGGTGGCCTCGGCGGCGAAGACGGCTGATCTGCAGGAAGCCGAGAACTTGATGCGATGGGCTATTCGTCACGCGCTGCCTTCGGGAACGATGGCGGAGCAGGTGCATCCGTTCACCGGAGCGCCGCTCTCCGTTTCGCCGCTTACGTGGTCACATGCTTCCTTCATCAAGGTGACGCAGGAATATTTGACCAAATTGAAGCAGCTCACGTCCCAAGGTTCGATGCAGGCGGCGGACGCAAGCGAAGACCAAGTGCTCGAACCCGCTCATCATTAAAGGAGGAGATGGAGAGATGAAAGCGATACGGGTGAAACAGCTTCGGCAGGGGAATCCGTCCATTGCGCTGGAAACGGTGGAGGATCCGGTTATTCGTCATCCTCAGGAAGTTATCGTGAAGGTATTGGCTGTCGGCCTGGATGGCACGGACAAGGAGATTTTGCAGGAGAAATACGGCGTCCCCCCTCAAGGGGAAGACGACTTGACGACAGGTCACGAATCACTGGGCGTCGTGACCGAGGCGGGGGCGGAGAGCGGCTTCTCCCCGGGAGATCTCGTGACTGCGATCGTCCGGCGCCCCTGCCGCAAGCAAAGCTGCGTCAATTGCCGCAACGGCCATTCGGACTTTTGCCAGAGCGGCGAGTTCGTCGAGCGCGGCATCAAGGGAGCGCACGGCTTCCTCTCCGAGTATTACAAGGAGGAAGGCCGGTACCTGGTGCAAGTGCCCTCCGGACTGCTGCATCAAGGCGTGCTGGTTGAGCCGCAGAGCATCGTCGAGAAGGTGTGGGACCAGGTGCTGCGCGTGCAGCAGAGGCTGATCTGGGAGCCGAGGACGGCGCTCATCCTCGGCTCGGGACCGCTCGGGCTGCTCGCGGCGATGACCTGCCGGCTGCTGGGGCTGGACGTCTACGTATGGTCCAGATCCCCGCAGGACAGCCTGCAAGCGCAGCTGGTCAAAGACTGCGGAGGCGCGTACCGGCAGGCCGGGGCCGACGAAGGCGGCACCGACACTCTGACGGCTTACGCCGAGGAACTCGGCAAGCCGATAGATCTCATTCTCGAATGCACGGGCTTCAGCCCCCTTGCGTTCGAGGCGATGGGGGTGCTGGCGCCGAACGGTGTGTTGGCGCTGCTTGGGGTGACGCCGGCGGACCGGAAACTGGAGATTCCGTCTGATATGCTGAACCAGAGCATGGTGCTGGAGAACAAATGCGTGATCGGTTCGGTGAACGCGTCGCGCAAGGACTTTGAAACGGCCATCTACCGGCTGCAGCAGATGGAGAAGGAATATCCCGGCTGGCTGGACCGGCTGGTCACCAACCGGATGAAGCTGGATGCCGTGCCGCAGCTGGACTTCGCCAGCATCCCGATCAAGGCTGTCGTCGACCTTGTTCCTGTGGAACAATGGAGCGGGCTTGTTAAGCAGACGGAAGAAGTCGTGTACAGCTTTTCGGTATGAATGAAGCCGAGCGGGCGCTTGCCTGCTTGGCTTTTTTGCGACTGGAGCGTTAGACTTCCCTGCTATATTTTTCTATAATAGTGGGAAAGGGGAGGACGAGCTCGAATGTCAAAAAAATTTTTTAGAGAGAACGGTATGCACCTATCCTGGCTGCTTGCGCTAATCGCCACATTGGGGAGCTTGTACTTCTCGGAAATCATGCATTTCATACCTTGCAAATTGTGCTGGTACCAACGCATTCTGATGTACCCGCTGGTCGTCATTCTGGGAATCGCCGCGGTGCGCAGAGATTACAAACTGACGATCTATGTCATGCCGCTCACGATCTGGGGAGCCTGCATATCCGTCTATCATGTTTTGCTGCAGTCCGGCGTGTTTCACGAATCCGCCACAGGCTGCGGCCCGGTTCCCTGCGATGTGGACTACTTGAACTGGCTGGGCTTTATTACGATCCCGATGCTGGCTGGAACAGCTTTCATTCTGATCACCATTCTCCAATATTTGACGTACCGCGCCACGAAATAACACCACGCACCAAAATTAGGCAGGTAATTTGTCTAGCGCTGTCGAAAGGAATACCGAACGTATTCTTTCGGAAGCGAGGTCCGACAATGACACCAATTACCAAAAGTGCTGCACTGCTGATCCTGCTTAGCGCAACATTGGTCGGTTGTGCAGACATAAGCCTAACGGCCCCTGCTTCCGAAGCAGGCACGCCAAGCCCGCAGGCTGCGGCCAAGGCGGCGACGCCGGCGCCTACAACCAAACCGATTGCAGCTCCGGCCGCAACGCCCAAACCGACAGCGACGCCGAAATCGACGGCAGCACCTGCACCATTCCCTTCGCCTTCATCGCCATCCGCATCGCCTAAGGCTACAAGCAAGCCGACCGCGACAGCCGACAGCGGCAAAATCAAAACGACAACCGGGGACAAGACGCCCTATTCGTGGTATTACATGAAGAAGAAAACGGGACAAGTTCCCGATTTCCCCAAAGAAACGAAATCGTTCACTGCCGACCAGAAAGCCGTCTGGGTAGGCACGGGCAAGAAGGTATACCTCACCATTGATGCGGGAGGCCCGCTGATCGAAGTGGATTTGATGCTGAAATCGCTCAAGGATAACGGTGTGAAAGCGAACTTCTTCATCTCGGGGAATAACATTAAGCAGAATCCGGAGTATTTGAAAAGAGTCGTGGCTGACGGCCATTTCGTAGCCAATCACACAATGACGCACAAAGATTTCAACGAGCTGAGCGACGACCAGATTCGCAAGGAAATTACGGATTTCGAAGCGCTGTACAAAAAACTGACGGGGAAAGAAGTGGAGAAATATTTCCGGTTCCCCTACGGTCATTACAACATGCATAATTTGAGCCTGGTATCCAGCATGGGCTACACCTCCGTATTCTGGTCGACGGCCATGCGGGATTGGGAGCCGCGAGCGAATGGCGCGGAGGACCCTTATAACGATATCATGAATAATTTGCATGACGGGAACATTATTTTGATGCACCAAGGATCGCTTGAGAACATGCAGGCGCTGGCGCGCATCTGCAAAGAGATCAAGAAAAAGGGCTACGAGTTCGCGCTTGTTAACGACATCCAGCCACCAAAATAGGTAAAAAGCCCTTCTTCTAAGCCGCTAGTTTAGGTACCTTTCAGCTTGTACGTTCATATTCTATCCATGTGACCCGCGTAATTCATTAACCGGCAAAGGAAGCGGATAGGTGTGCAGCAAGCGATAGCCGTACTGGACTCGGGAGTCGGAGGATTAACTGTAGTCAAAGAACTTATGAGACAGCTGCCGCAAGAGAAAGTGATTTATTTCGGCGATACTGCCCGAAGCCCCTATGGTCCGCGCTCTGCGGATGAAGTACGTACCTTCACTCGGCAAATCGTGGATTATTTGATTCAATACCATCCGAAAATGATTGTCATTGCTTGCAATACGGCAACGGCCGTTGCTATCGAAGATATCCGCGAACGCGTATCCGTTCCTGTGATTGGCGTTATCTCGCCCGGGGCGCGAGCCGCTATCAAGCAAACGCGAAGCGGCGTTATCGGCGTGATCGGTACGGACGGGACGATCCGCAGCAAGGCTTACGAGCAAGCGCTGCGGTTAATTTCGCCTAACGTGCAGGTGTACAGCCAGCCTTGTCCGCTGCTCGCGCCATTCGTGGAGAAGGGGCTGTTCGGCGCGGAGCAGGAGCAGGAGATTGTGGAGCAATCCCTCCGCCCGCTGGTCGGCAAGCCGATCGATTGTTTGATTCTCGGCTGTACCCATTACCCGTTTTTGATGGAGCCGATAGCACGGGTGATGGGCCCGGACGTCGCGCTAATCTCATCGGCGGATGAAACGGCGAGAGAAATCAGCACGATTTTATATCACCGTGAAATGATGGAGACTTCAGGCAGTCTGCCGATTCACCAATTTTTCTGCAGCGGTGAGTCTGACCGCTTCAAACGGATTACCGAGAACTGGCTCAAGGAGCAGATTGCGATGACACCCGTTGTTTGGCAGATGCCCACCATTTTCTAATAGCGATGACGAAAGATGACCCGGCAGGGTCATTTTTTTGCGTCCGTTATGTTCATGGGCAAGGTCGCGCGGCTTGCAACGGACATAGCGGCCCTTAATCGTTGATATCGGGCCGCTTGAAGCTTGTAACGGACACCAGTGCCGCTATTTGCCCTCTGGGGCCGATTATCGGCTCGAAATCGGCAAATAAGTTCACCTGTGTCCGTTAGCGGCGGTACAGGCTGCATGCAGCGCGGATAACGGCTGCTGTGTCCGTTAGAAGCGGCTTTGAAGCCGCGCGGGGCCAGACTGCCGCGGTGCATGGCGGTAAATGCACACCGCGGGTGCGGCAGGACAGGCTCCAGGCTCAGACTGCCGCAGAGTTGGCGGTAAATCCACACCGCTTTCTAATAGCGATGACGAAAGATGACCCGGCAGGGTCATTTTTTTGCGTCCGTTATGTTCATGGGCAAGGTCGCGCGGCTTGCAACGGACACAGCGGCCCTTATTCGTTGATATCGGGCCGCTTCCAGCATGTAACGGACACCAGTGCCGTTATTTGCCTTCGGGGGGCCGATTTTCGGCTCGAAATCGGCAAATAAGGTCACCTGTGTCCGTTAGCGGCGGCACAGGCTGCATGCAGTGCGGATAACGGCTGCTGTGTCCGTTAGAAGCGGCTTTTGAGCCGCTCGAGCCCAGATCGCTGCGGTGCATGGCGGTAAATGCACACCGCGGGGGGCAAGACAGGCTCCAGGCTCAGACCGCCGCGGTGCATGGCGGTAACCCCACCCCGCGGGTGCGGCAGGACAGCCGCCCAGGCGCCCTGACCCGAACCGCCGCCGCCCCCGCGTCCGCATGAATCCGCTGCGGCGGGCATATTCATAACCTACGTAAGAGATTACAGAGGTGCGAGGTGGTCGTATGTTAGGATACGGGTATGACACGTTATGCTGTGAGCTTAATCGGCTCGGGAAGATTTATCCTTTCCTGTGTGTCGAAACTATAGGCGAAAGTGTGATGGGAAGAAGCATACCGGCGGTGCGGCTGGGCCAAGGCGCCAGAGAAATTCATGTGAACGCAGCCTTTCATGCCAACGAATGGATTACGACACCCCTCATCATGCAATTCGTGGAGGATGTAGCCTGTTCGTTTGCGAGAGGAACGGCATGGCAAGGAAGAAATATCAGACGTCTGTTCTCCGAGTATTCGTTCTGGATCGTCCCCATGGTGAATCCGGACGGCGTGGAGCTCGTACTGAACGGCGTGAGTCCGGAACATCCGTACCGGGATCAACTGCTGGAATGGAACGGCGGAGCAGCGGATTTCAGCGCCTGGAAGGCCAATATAAGAGGCGTCGACCTGAACGACCAGTTTCCGGCCCATTGGGAGGAGGAAGTGGCTCGCAGAGGGCAGCTGGGGCCTGGAGCGCGGGATTACGGCGGACCGGAGCCGCTGTCGGAGCCGGAAGCCGCGGCGATCGCCCGTTTCACCGAATGCCACCCCTTCGAGCTGGTCATTGCGCTGCATACGCAAGGGAGGGAAATCTACTGGAATTACCGCGGGTACGAACCGCCGGAAGCCGAGGACTTTGCCGAGCATTTGGCGACGGCCAGCGGGTACCAGGCCGTCAAGTTGACGGACAGCGATGCGGGCTACAAAGATTGGTTCATTCAGCATTTCCGCAGGCCCGGATTTACCGTCGAGGTGGGCCTTGGCGTTAATCCGCTGCCTCCCGAGTCGTTTGCCGGACTCTACGCCGAGATCGTTCCGATCCTCCTGACGGCGCTGGATTTGCAGACCATCAGGGGGTAGATCTTCAAGAACCGATCCTCCCGGACTTCATATACTGAAGTAAGGAAGAGCTGGGAGGCGAGGTTATGGCACCACCGAAAGGGAAGGGCAAGGTCGCGAAGAAGAAGATTGCTTCATCCATCGAGCAGTACACCATGAGAATCGTGGAGTCGGCAACATGCTCGGTTTGCAAAACGCCATGCACGAGAGGGCTTCGTTACTTGGCTTTGATGGAGAAGCCAGGGGCAGTAGGTAAAGGGGTTCCGTGTATTCTGACAAGAAGAAAAATTAATTAAAATGAAAAGTCCACGCCCGGTTAGGAGGCATGGACTTTTTGTATGTTACCTGTAACGGAAATGTTCGTGCGGGATGGAGCATTTGTTCTGAATCCAATGAATCTGGTTCTCCAGCCGGTTGCGCTGCTCATCGGGACCTTCGAACTGCTCCAGCTCCTGGATCAAATTGTGTAAATCGGTGCCAGCATTCGCACAATCGTAGTTGCTCTCTAAATTGTCCAGCATAGATGGCCCTCCTTAGATTCCGCTATCGTTATTTGTGCCCTTTGTTGCTCTTTTGATCCTGCGTGCGTGTCGTCGTATTTTGTCTTCCGTGTCCTTGCTGTTTGTGGCTCTCTGACATGTCGTTCACTCCTTGGCAGTATGATTTGATGAGTTGCGAGATTAGTATGAACCGTTAGCGGATTTTGATACGGCGGAGAGCCAAAAATAAAAAAGCCCGGCGTACGGTTCGCACCGTTCACCAGGCTCTGTGGGCAAATTAATGGTTGGGAGGGAGCAGTTTATCTTCTAGGCGCTGTTTAACCTTCTTGATCGCGTCTCTCTCCAGCTTTTGGTTGAGGTTAAATTTGGCCCCTGTTAATGCAAGCGCTTCCTTAACAGTCATTTCTACATAAATAATCTCTTCGCCTTGACGAATTTGAACGGAATTCTGATCCATTTTTCATCACTCCTATGTCAACTTTTTGAAGAGGAAACCTTGATTTGTCGCACTTTTAATATAACACACCATGTAAGGTTACGCAAGAGTAACGAAGACCTATTTATCGCAAAATATTGTCGGGAATCCCGCTAAGCCGTCAACCCAAAAAACGCCAAACGGCTGCAAATTCTGCCGTTTGGCGTGCTTGGTTTTGGTTAGCTGTAGCAGCGGATTTCCATAACTTCTGCCCGCTGCGAACCGTTCGTCGATTCGATCAGGACGCGCAGACGGTCGGTTTCAACCGTATTGGACAGCACATGCGTATGATGGCGAGTATGATTGTCGCTGCCTTCGGCAACGGTTTTCCATTCCCCGCCGACATAGGCTTGCAGCTTATAATCTTTCACCAGCTCCGGAATAATCTCGAACTCTGTCCGATGGTGGTGCAGGTTGATGAGATCCTCATGCACGTCGTCATTGAGCGTAAGGTGTATGCTGCGAATCGGCACAGCCTTCGGCCAATTGAGCTCCAGCCATTCCGGCTTACCGGCTTCCATCGCTGTGGAGGACCACATATTCGGTCCGCCGTACGGGCGTTTGTAGCCATTCAAGACTTTATCGGCCGTGAACGCGTAGGTAGGCGAGAGCAGGCGGAAGCATAGCGGCTTGCGAACGAACTCCTTGCCGTTCCAGTCAATGACCGGCTGGTGGTGATGCATATCTCCGAAGTCGGCGGAAGTGTCTTTATCGATCTTCTTGAACGAGAGCACGCCGGATTGCGGCTTCGATGACAGATGCACGGACAGGGCCGGGTTGCTCCGCAAGATGATGAACGCGTTCTGCGCTTCATTCGGCTCCCAGCTCAGAGGAGCTTGAACCCACTGTGCGCTGCCCTCGGCCACAGCCACCTGAACGCTCGCTATCATCGTGTGGGGCACGTAGTTCTGCGGCTTGCCGGTGCTCCACAGCTCTACCGTAAGCTCCGTAGGTTCCGCGGCATCGAGCAGCAGCTCAACGCCGTTCAGAGACGGATCTACGGGCACGAGCAGCGCTGCATGCACGTTAAGCGGCAAGACCGATCCCGTCGTCTCGAGCGCAAGCATCGTGAGCGTGCTGGAGGCGCTCACCGATGCGCTGCGCGCAAGATCGGCTGCGTCCCCGTTCTTGACGCCGAGCACGGACGCATCCTGCCGCAGCAGCGTTTGCTGCAGCTCGCTCAAGTGGCTGCCGTGCAGCTCGCGCGGCGAGATGCCCTTCGCGGCGCACAGCGCGGCGCCTGTGCCCGCGGCTTCGCCGATGACGGCGCAAGTCGCCATGACGCGCGTCGTGCCGAAGGCGACGTGGGACGCGCTGATATTGCGCCCGGCCATGAGCATATTCGTCACATTGGACGAATAGAGGGAGCGGAACGGAATATGATAGCTGCCGTCCATATGCATGTGCTTGGAGCCGCTCTCGGTGGCGTACATACCTTGCGGCGGGTGCAGGTCAATGGACCAGCCGCCGAAGGCGACGCGGTCTTCGAACAGCTTCTGCGCGATGACGTCGTTCTGGTTCAGTACGTAGTCCCCTACGAAACGGCGGTATTCCCGCTTGCCTGGAATCGAGCCGATCCATTCGAGGGTGAGGTTCTCGCTGTCGAACTTGCCGGAGTTTTTGATATAATCCCAAATTCCGTAAATGACCGAGGACAGTTCATCGCGGATGCGTTCATTCTCATGAACGGTGTCCAGCTCGCCGCCCCATTCAATCCACCAATATGAGCAACCGTTGTCGCCGCTGCGAATGACGCGGCGCATCGGAATCGTCGTCTGCGTAATATCTTTGGCGAAGCTTGGCGGGATATATTTGACCGGCCGGCCAACATCTTTCGTATAGAATAGAAGCGTGCTGCCTAACGTAATATCATCCGGAACGAGCGGAGCCCATTCCTCGTTGAATTCTTCCTGCGCTTCGCGGCCGAGCCGGAACTTGGCTCCGGCCAGGAAGCCGACCAATCCGTCGCCCGTGCAGTCCAGATAGACTTGGCTGTCGAAGCGAATCCGGCGCTCCGAGCCCATCATCCAGCCCGTTACGGAGCGGATCGTCCGGGCGTTCTCATCCCCGTCAGCCTCGACTTCGTGCACGTCGGAGTTTAAGAATAGCGTAATGTTCTTCTCGGCTTTTACTTTCTCCAGTACGACGAGATCCCAAATGTACGGGTTCCCATCGATATTGCGATATTGATTCTCTATGAACAGTTCCCCCATGATACCGGTTTCACGAGCATTGCGATGAACCCCGTGGGAAGTAGCTCCGCATACCCATACGCGAACTTCGCTGGAGGCATTGCCGCCAAGAACAGGGCGGTTCTGAACGAGGGAAACGGTCTGACCCAGACGGGCAGCTGCGATTGCCGCACATACGCCTGCCAGGCCGCCGCCTATGACGGTGATATCGGATGTCACAATTTCATGCTTCATTACCATGCACCTCACTGGTTATTAGAATATCTTTGATTTCATTGTAGAAGATTCTATTTCCTTTGAACATGCAGTCAGTTACAATGAGCATATACTTTATTTCAAAATGAAAGAGGGGCGTTCCATGACCTATCGCGATGTGGCCGTGAAGCTCCTTTCTCATGTGTATTGGCACCGCAAAGAACAGTTTATGTATGACGAAGACCAATACCCCTGCTGGACTTTATTTGCGGTGGAGGACGGAAGATTCTGCTATGGCATCGGCGATAAGAAGGGAGAAGCCGGGTTCGGCGATATCGTTCTGTGTCCGCCGCATGCGGGCTTCCAGAGGAGAACGCTGGAGCCGCTGTCGTTTCATTTTGTACAATTCCTATGGCTATCGGAACCTGGATCTGCGGAGGAAGAAGAGGGCTGGCGGGGCAAAGTGACGGTCCACAATAAAGAGCGGCTTATTTCGAATTATGATTATTTGAAACAATTGTCCGGTTGGGACGAAGAGAGCACGCTGCATAAGCAGCATATGGTGAACGATCTGCTCCGGCTGGTCCAAATCGAGAAGATCCGCAAGGACGAGTCCGATACCGAAAGTGACGCGCTCATGGATACGGCACGCAAATACATGATGGATCATGCCTATGCCAGTCTTTCCTTATTGGAGCTGGCTGTCTCCCTCGGGCTTACGCCGGTGCAATTCACCCGCAGATTCCGCAAAGCGTCAGGTCAGACGCCATCGGAATTCGTCAATGAGATGCGGTTGACGCGAGCGCGGCATCTGTTGGAAGGCACGACGCTGACGCTGGACGCTATCGCGGCGAGATGCGGATATGAGAACGGCTTTTATTTGAGCCGCGTGTTTACACAGAAGATCGGGATGCCTCCTTCGGTATACCGCAGCATGTATCGCGTCTAACAAGGAAGAAGCTCCGAATCCACAAGGTGCGGATCGGAGCTTCTTGAAGCTTAAGTGCCGGAGGAAGGCGAGCTTCCTGGCGTATATTCGTTTTCCGGCTTGCGGATCCACCGCTGGAAATAGCCTTGCGTATAAAGGGCCTTGAACAAGATAATCAGAACCGGAGACAGAATGACGCCGGCAACCCCGAACAACGAGAGGGAGACGATCATGAAGGCCAGCGTGGTGAAAGCGGAAACGCCAAGCGATTCCCCGGTAATCTTGGGCTCCATAATTTGTCTGACAAGGATGACGACGAGGAGAAGAGCGCTTAACCAGATCGCCAGTGCAGTTTGGCCGACGATGAACAAGTAGACGATCCACGGGATGAACAGCGTCGATACGCCCAGCAGCGGCAGGACATCGAAGATGGCCGACAGCAGGGAGATCGAGAACGCGTTATTGACGCCGAGCAGCAGCAGAGCGACGAACACCACGATGAACGTTAATGTAATCAGCTTGAGCTGCGCTTTCACATAGGAGACAATGCCTTTGACGACATTTTCTTTGAGAAAGAAGAACACGGACTTGAACGTATTGGGCGTTTTCTCGCTGGCCAGCCGTTTCCAGGCATCGATTTCTATACTGAGGAAGTAAGCCAAAATGATTCCGACAATGAAGTTGAACATGAAAGTGGAAAAGGAAGTCAATGAGGTAACGAGTCCAGATAAGAAACCGATGATAAATTTGGAGGCTTTGCCAGCGAATTGTCCGGCATATTCCTTGGCTTTGATAATGACTTCAGGAGGAAGCGCTTGGAACCGTTCATTTAATTCGCTGATTCTATGTACGATTTGATCATTGAAGACGGCTTGGTAATCGTCGATTTTATCGACAAGACTCATGATCTGGCTGGTGAAAATAACGGCTGCCCCCGCTAGCGCGCCGAGGATGATCAAGACGAAGATCAGCGTGGAGATCGCGGACGCTATCGACTTGCGCATCCCTTTGCGGTTCAGAAACCTAGCCAGCGGCTCGATCATCATGAAGATGATCAGAGCCAGGAAGATAGGCGTCGCGATGCGGTACAAGTAGCTGAACAGCAGCATGAATAAGTAGACCGTTAGAACAATAAGAGCAATGTCAAAAGCAGTTCTCCAATATTTCTTGTAAAAAGAAATCATGCATGTCCTCCGGGGGCGGCGTTATTGTTCCGTTAGAATAACCGGTCCTTGACTCGTAATCGCAATCGTGTGCTCATATTGAGCGGACAGACTGCCGTCGTAGGTTCTTGCAGTCCAACCGTCGGCATCGACTTTGGAATGGTATTTGCCTACGTTCAGCATCGGTTCAATGGTAAAGACCATGCCTTCCTTGATGCGCGGCCCTTTGCCTGCAGGTCCGTAATGCGGGACTTGCGGCTCTTCGTGCATCTCGGAACCGATGCCATGGCCGATGAAGTCTCTGACCACGGAGAAACCGTGCGACTCCGCATATACCTGAATGGCGTGCGACACGTCGCCGATGCGGTTGCCGGGAACGGCTTGTTCAATGCCTTTGTACAGCGATTCCTTCGTCACTTGGAGCAATTTCTCCGCAATGGGCGAGATGCTGCCTACCGCGTACGACCAAGCGGAATCCGCCAGCCAGCCATCTTTGCGCACGACCATGTCGATCGTTACGATATCGCCGTCCTTCAACGCTTCCTTCTTCGGGAAACCGTGGCAGATGACGTCATTGACCGATGCGCATGTGGCATACGGATAGCCGTGATAGCCTTTCTGCTCCGGTGTCGCGCCGTGCTTCGCCAGAAATCCTTCGACGAACTGATCGATTTCCCAGGACGTGATGCCGGGACGGATCATAGTCGCAATCACTTTGTGGCAATCCGCCAGAATACGCCCGGCTGCGCCCATTTTTTCAATTTGTTCCTTTGTCTTGATGGTAATCATGTACGTCCAACTCCTCAGGTGATATTCCTCATTATGTCCACTTTGCTGACCATAGCTTCATTTCTTTTAATATTTGATGCAAATCCTGGCCTTTCGGTGTCAAGGTATACTCGACGGTAACGGGAACGGTCGGATAAGCCGTACGCTCCAGAACGCCGTGATCTTCCAGATGACGCAGAATGTCGGTTAAGGATTTTGGGCTGATTCCTGTCACTTGACGTTGCAGCTCGCCGAATCGCTTTGTTCCGCAGAACAGTTCCCGTAGTACGAGAAACGCCCATTTTCCGCCGATGACCTCAAGCGTTCGTTCAATGGAGCATTCGATTACTTTGGGCACTTTGGGTACATAATTGCTGAGGGGAGCGACTTTTTCATTTTCAAGAGTTGACATCAGGCACGCATCCTTTCCAATTGTGTTGTACATTACTATCCAAGAAGTAAGTAAGTTACCGTCATATAATAAGGGGAAAATAATTTCACTACTATGTATTTTAAAGTTCGTGCGGCTAATTAGCAATAGCAGGGCGTAACGGCGTTCCTACAATCGCTTTCAATCCCGCTATGCACAAAGGTTGATTTCGAGACCTAGATTCTTTACAATAAGAAATAAAATTTATAGTTTCAGGAGATGTGTACATATGAAAGTCAAAATTTCGCGCAATGCAGCAAAAGTACTTCAATTGGAGCTTGATAAAGAAGAAAACAAAGGCCTTCTGGTCCGCGTCCAAGTGACTCACAAACATGGCGATCATGCGCACTATGGTTTGGGTCTTGACGATAAATCCGAGAACGATGTCGTTGTAAGCACGGACAAAGGGATCGATGTCCTGCTGGACGGAAATGAACCTTTGCTGGACGGTATCCGTATCGACTATTTCTACACGCCGGAAGAAGGCTTCATGATCACGAACCCGAGCAAGGGGAACCACGGAGATCACTAATGCGCAATGATATCCGCATTTGTGACAAATGCAAACACATGAAGGTGAAAAGCGCACTTTCCAAAATTAAAGTCATAGCTCCGGACGCTGAAGTCAAGGTGGCGTGTAAGTCCTATTGCGGACCTTGTTCCCGGTTTGCTTTCATATTCATTAATGGCCGCTATGTGACAGGGGCAACCGAAGACGAAGCGATCGAAAAGGCAAAAAAATATGTCAAATAACAATAAACCGTTTGGGTAATGGACCCAGACGGTTTATTTGTTTTGCCCTGTTTAGGCGTGCACAGCCGATTTCGCCAGCAGCTTGCGGATTTCGCTCTCGATTTTGCGCGGTGTGGTCGTAGGGGAGAAGCGCCGGATCACTTTGCCGTTCCGGTCGACGAGAAACTTCGTGAAATTCCATTTGATGGCGGAGCCGAACAGGCCGGAAGCCTGCTTCTTCAAATAACGGTAAAGCGGATGAGCGTCAGGGCCGTTCACATTTATCTTGGAAAATAACGGGAAACTGACGCCGAAATTCAGCTGGCATACCTGCTCGACCTGGGCATCGTCGCCAGGCTCCTGATCTTTGAATTGACTGCAGGGGAAGCCTAGGACGCTGAAGCCTTGGTCTTGGTAGGTGTCATGCAGCTCTTGAAGGCCGTGGAACTGAGGGGCGAACCCGCATTTGGACGCTGTATTGACGATAAGCAGCACTTGGCCTTCATAGTCGGATAACGATTTATTGTCGCCGCGGATGGTCCGGGCTGTAAATTGATAGATGCTCATTAACATCACCCTTATTTATATTTCAAACGAATTAATTGTACACAAATTTAAATGGATTGTGAAGTGTTTTTTGAAAAAGAAACCCGAACACAACGAGAAGCCCTCGTGAAGTCCGGGTTTATGGGCTCACTATATCCGCCAGCGCAGCTTCGACGGTCGTATACGAGAAGGAGAAGCCATGCTGAAGCAGCACGTGGGGCAGCACCTTCTGCCCTTCCAGAAGCAGGACGGACAATTCTCCGAAGACGAGCTTCATGACAAAAGCGGGAAGCGGAAAAAGATTCGGCCTATGCAGCGCACGGGCCAGTGCAGCCCCGAATTGTTTGTTCGTGACGGGGTTGGGTGCGGTTGCATTCACGGGACCGCTTATTGACTCGTCGTGTAGGCAGAAATCGATCAGTCTCACCATATCGTCGATATGGATCCACGACAGCCATTGCCTGCCGCTGCCGACCGGGCCTCCGACGCCCAGCTTATAGGGCATAGCCATCTTGGGGAAGGCGCCTTCCTTGCCGTCGAGTACTAAGCCGACCCGAACCTTCACGATACGCGGTCCGCGAATTTGATCCGCCGCTTGCTCCCACTTCACGACTACGCGGGATAAGAAATCCGTCTCGTTCTGCGGGCTGCGCTCATCGAAGGTCGCCGTCTCCGAGGTGCCGTAGACCGACATGCCCGATGCGTTGATGACGACCTGCGGTTTCTTGTCCATCCGTTCTACGAGCTGAGCTACTTGGCGGGCGGCTTGCAGGCGCGATTCCAGAATGCGGGACTTCGCGGCTGCGGTCCATCGCTGGCTGATGGACTCTCCGGCCAGGTTGACGATGGCATCCAGACCGTCCGTATACGCTTCCGGTGAGCGGAGTTGCTCCCAGGTTACCGTGCGTGCGCCAGGCACGACGGTAGCTGAAGAGCGAGAGATCGTCATAACCTCATGACCCTGCCGCAGGAAATGGGCGATCAAGCGTCTGCCGATAAAGCCGCTCCCGCCGGTGACTGCTATTTTCATCGAAACACCTCCATAAACGCATTATATCATTTACAAAATTTGCATGCCCAGCGAATATTCCATTTGCGTGAAGCAGGGGCGGTATGCGCTGTGCGGAGCGGGATTTTTGGCATTGACACAGTTAAGGAAACAAATGGTATATTGGATAAAAGGAGGGATGCCTATGTTTCGTTTTTTATTCGGCAAATCAACGAAAAAGCCAAAGCGGAGCCGGCAAGCGGCAAGCAAACCGGTCTACCGGGCCGCTGATCTGCCTCAAGGTGCCGGGCTTCTTCAAGGTATTCCACTAGAGGGAATAGTCGCCAAGCTGAACCGTTCGATTCCGGCCGATTATGCGGAAAGAATCGAATACCGGGTCCGTTCCGAGCATCCGCGCATGACCGACGATGAGTTCGCTTGCAAATGGTTCGAGCTGAAGCGCTATTTCCTGATGACGCTCATCCTGAAATCGACTCCGATGTTCAGCAGCGAAATCGATGATATCTGGCACGAGATGTTGATGTTCACCAGAGAATACCAGCGGTTCGGGGAACAATTCGCAGGGGGCGTCATCCATCACTCTCCGGAGCGCGAGCCGAGAATGATACCGGGAGAACGGGCTTGGTTCGATTGGGTATACGCGCATTTATTCGAGTTCGCGCCGAGCAGCAAACGCTGCTGGAACGGCTTCTTCCGCAATCCGCTGGATGCGCAGCTCACGGAGCTGCTGCGCGCAGGCCAGCCGGATATCATTGCCGAGCAGCTGTTCAATATGGAACAGGCACGGCGGTATCCGGAGGTTGCGGAAACGATCGACCTATTGATTCGGCAGGCGGTTCAGGAGGCCAGGCAGGCGGCGGCAAGCCGCAAGATGGAGGATACAGGGTGGAACGACCCGCTTATCAATCCGGCCTCCATGGTTTATTTGGCAGGTGCGATGATGTTCTTCTCCATCCATAACCCGGAGAGCTATGCCAGCGAGATGAACGACCATTACCCGGAGAACGCTCCGGTCGATCCGAGAGATAAGCAGAGCGGCTGCTCATCTTCAGGCTGCGGGGGCTTCGGAGGCTCCGACTCCGATGATTCCGGTGATTCCGGTGATTCCGGTGATTCCGGCGATTCCGGCCAATCAGGCGACTCAGGCGACTCTGGCAGCGGAAGCTCGTGTTCTTCAGGGTCATCCTGTTCTTCGGGATCCAGCTGCGGATCCGGTTGCGGGTCCAGCTGAATCATTGTCCATCAGCACTTTCCTAAGCGAACGGGGGAAGTGTTTTTCTTCATGCGGGGCATGATAAAAAATAGATGGAAAATGGAAGAGGGCCTATGCTATACTCTTTCCAAACAGGAGATGATCTGATGAATTCCAAAATGTCCTTTCAACCGCTGAATCGTCCCAAGCTCGTTGACGATGTGGTGAATCAGCTGCAAAAGAAAATCTCGGAAGGAGAGATTAAGCCGGGCGATAAAATTCCTACGGAGCCGGAGCTCATGCAGCAATTCGCCGTCGGCCGCTCGACGATCCGCGAAGCGGTCAGGGTGCTTGTGCACGCCGGACTGCTGGAGAAGAAGCAGGGCTTCGGCACGTTCCTCAAGGCTCAATCCGGCATGCAGGAGCCGCTGGATCACAGGCTGCGCAGAGCGGAGATTCTCGAAGTCTACGAGGTTCGAAGAATGCTGGAGCTGGAGATTTCCCGGCTTGCCGCCGAGCGGCGCGATGAGCACGATCTCGAGCAAATGCGCAGTGCGCTCGATCAGCGCTTAGAGGCGCTGGAGAAAGGCGACATGAACACCTATTTGAATTTCGATGTCAAATTCCATCTGTCCATTGCCGTAGCGAGCAAAAACTCCGTCGTCGTCGACTTGTACCGGTCTTTCACGTCGGCGCTTCTGGAAGCTTCGCAGAAATTGGTCAGCGTCGAAACCATTCATGATCCCCATCATCTCTACCATGAGAATATGTACTTGGCGATCAAGGATAAAGACGTCGCGGGAGCAGAGTACTGGACGATGAAAAACCTCGATGAAACCGTGTCCCAGCTGGAGAAATATATCAATCAGGAGTAGCTTGATCTCTCCTCTGTTATTAAACATCAGATGATATGATGAAAGGGGCTGTTTGCAATGTCAGTATCGAAATCAGAATCAGCTAGCAATCAAACCGTTTATGCCATTTTATTTTCCATCTCTCTGGTCCATTTGTTGAATGATGCGATTCAATCCGTCATTCCGGCTGTCTTCCCGATTCTGCATAGCTCCCTGCAGCTGAGCTTCTCGCAGATCGGATGGATCGCGTTTACACTGAATGTGACAGCCTCCTTGTTCCAGCCGCTAATCGGCTTATACACCGATGCGAGGCCGAAGCCGCTGTTGCTGCCTGCAGGCGTATTTTTCTCGCTCCTTGGCGTCATTCTGCTCGCCGTCGCTTCTTCGTTCATTCAAGTGCTGGGCGCCGTCATTCTTGTTGGGATAGGCTCCTCTGTTCTGCACCCGGAAGCTTCCCGTGTCGCCTACTTGGCGGCAGGGCCCCGCAGAGGGCTCGCGCAGTCGATTTTCCAGACGGGCGGCAACATTGGGCAGGCGCTGGCTCCTGTCTTCACGGCCTTGATTTTCGTACCTTTCGGCCAATTCGGCATCATTTGGTTCTCGTTCGTCGCTGCAGCGGCGATTGTCGTTCAATTTTTCGTAGCCAAATGGTACGGCAACGCGGGCAAAAACCGTTCCCGCTCAACCGGCAAGGCGGCAGCCGCCAAGCAGCCGCTGCCCCGCAAGACGGTAGCTTACGCCATAACGATCCTGATCCTGCTGTTATTTTCCAAATTCGTCTATGTCGCAAGCATGACAGGCTTCTATGCCTTTTATTTGATCGAGCAGCATCAGCTTTCCGTAGAGAAAGCCCAACTGTTCATCTTCACCCTGCTTGCCGCCGGAGCGGTCGGTACATTCATGGGAGGACCGCTGGCGGATAAGTTCGGCAGAAGAAACATGATTTGGTTCTCCATCTTGGGCACTGCCCCGTTCTCGCTGCTGTTGCCGTATGCCAATCTGTTCTGGGCTGGCGTGCTGTGCGCATGTATCGGATTTATTTTGCTATCCGGCTTCTCCGTCATTGTCGTCTACGCGCAGGAGCTGCTGCCCGGCAAAGTGGGGACGGTCTCGGGCTTATTCTTCGGCCTTGCTTTCGGTTTAGGAGGGATTGGCTCCGCTGTGCTGGGTAACCTGGCTGATGCGACGAGCATCTCCTACGTCATCAAGCTCTGCGCCTTCCTGCCGCTGATCGGATTGCTGGCGGCGCTGCTGCCGTCGGATAAGAAGCTGAACGTACAGCAGCCTGAGGCGGCACCTGCCGCTGTCAACGCATAAAGGAGAGTACCCAATGACATCGATAATAGAAATGAGCAATGTTTGGTGGCAGCGTGACGATAAAACGATCCTGCAAGGAATCGACTGGCACGTAAACAAAGGCGAGCATTGGGCTGTACTGGGTCTTAACGGATCGGGAAAAACGACTATTCTGAACATGATCAACGGCTATATGTGGCCTACCCAAGGGCAAATTTCCGTTCTTGGCCATCCTTTCGGGAGCGTGGATCTGAGAGATTTGCGCAAAAGGATCGGCTGGGTATCCTCCTCCCTGCAGGAAAAGCTGTATGCTTCCGACCGGACACAGCATGTCGTCATTAGCGGCAAGCACGCGTCCATCGGTCTGTACGAGAAGCCGAGCGAGGCGGATGTCGAGCAGGCGAGACATTGGATGCAGCGACTTTCCTGTCTCCATCTCTATGACAGGACGTATCAGTCCTGCTCGCAAGGGGAGAAGCAGAAGCTGCTTATTGCCAGGGCGCTCATGGCTTCGCCGAAGCTGCTGATCCTGGATGAAGCGACGAACGGGCTCGATTTCCTGTCCCGGGAAGCCTTGTTGGCCAGCATCGATGAATTGGCTCAAGGGCCGGATGCGCCGACACTGCTGTTCGTCACGCACCATATCGAAGAGATTTTGCCTGTGTTCAGCCGGTCGCTGTTAATTCGGCGCGGCGAGGTGTTCGCCAGAGGGTTGTCGCGCGATGTGTTGACGAGCGCAGGCTTATCCGCCTTTTTCGAGACGGAAGTCGAGGTTAACTGGAGGGGCGAGCGCCCATGGCTATCTATTCCTTCTAGCGATTGAGCTTGAACAACGCAATAGGATCAGTATGTCAAGCCGCCTGTGTAGAGGCACCTATAACGGCATTATTCGACCTAACGCAGTGAAAGAAGTACAGAAATTTCGTGGCTGCGGAGATCCCCGAAACGGAAGAATGGAGCCGATTACTAACAAAGGATGTATTCCAGGTGAATCATCGACATGCGGTATTTACAATCGATGAAGGGCTGTGGAATCTTTTTTGCTGGATAGAAAAATGTTGAAAGAGTTCATGGACGAGGCCGTACGGATGATTAAAGAACATTTTGAGAAGAAGCATAAGATCGGACCGTCAGGGCGATATTCCCTGACGGTTTTTCTTAAACTGCGGCGGGGCGGGGCTCTCTCGTTGAGGGAGCCGAGCTTTTCTTGGTCAGCCGCAGGTCGTAACTGGAATTTCTCCCGTTATTCGCGAGGAATTTAGCCCAGTTGTACGAATAAAGGGAATTCCTCCCGTTCATTCATCCCCATTTCGCGTAAAGGCTGCGAGTACGGGCTGAATAACGGGAGGAATTCCTGTTATTCAGCATTCGAGGATTCGCCAGGCTGCATGTAACAGGAGAAATTCCCACTATGGGCGGGACTCTCGGTAGAGGCTTGGCTCTCTTAGAGGAGCCGAGCTTTCTTGTATAGATTCTTCATACTTGAATCAGGGTTTTCCTGACGGACAATCTTAGACAAAAAAGAACACGGAACGCCGTTTTTCGTGTATAATGGGTTTTTGATGTCTTGACCGTAGGTAAATTAATAGCTAGAGGAGTCCATCCTGATGAATCGATTGCGCGGTTTTCTTGGTTCGTATCATCCGATTGTACATACGTTAATACTTGGAACGGTCATGGCCAGAGCGGCATCTTCCATGAGCTTGCCTTTTCTGGCGATTTATTTGGCCAAGCATACATCGATGAGTGCGGTTATGATCGGTATCGTCATCGGCATGGGTTCGTTAGCTGGGACCGTAGGGGGCTTCATCGGGGGCAATTTATCCGACCGGTTCGGCAGACGCATCATTATGTTAGCGGCACTTTTCGGATGGGCGGTCGTATTCGTCGGGTTCAGTCTCGTGAAACTGCCGATTCTGTTCATGCTGCTTAATATGTTGAACGGCTTATGCCGCTCGTTCTATGAGCCGGTGTCGCAGGCGTTGATGGCGGACTTGACGGAGCCGGCCAAAAGGCTGCGCGTGTTCTCAATGAGATATATGGCAATCAATGTGGGCGTTGCCGTAGGGCCGCTATTGGGGGCATTTTTTGCAACGATGGATGGGGCGCTGCCTTTTCTGCTCACTGGCATTGTCTACTTCATCTATGCGGTCACGCTCTATGTTCTGCTTATCGTATTCGGGATTAAACAAATTGAAGGCGAGAAGAAGCAGCCGGTGACATTCGTCTCTGCCTTGCGGGTCGTACACAAGGATATTACGTTTCGCTTCTATATCCTCGGCGGCATTATCGGCGCCATCGGTTATTCGCAGGTGATGGTCACACTTTCTCAGTATTTGGAGCAAAACTTCGCCGAAGGCGTCAATATGTTTGCAATCCTCATGAGTGTGAATGCGATTGTTGTCATTGCGCTGCAAATTCCGCTCACGCGGATTTCGGACAAGTATACGCCCCTTGCGACGATCGTTGCCGGTAATCTGATGTTCGCTCTCGGGGATATCGGGTTCGCCTTCTCGCATAACCTGGGTTGGATGATTGGATCTATGGCGATTTTTACACTTGGGGAAATATTGAATTATCCGGCGGCTAACATGCTGATCGATAAACTAGCTCCCGAGCATATGCGCGGCACTTATTTTGGGGCTCAAACCCTAACGAATATCGGTCATTTCATGGGTCCTTGGGTGGGCGGTTTCCTGCTTGTCGCTTATGGCGGCAGTACCTTGTATCTGGTTATGGCGGTTGTGATCATGGCTGGATCGTTGTTTTACTGGAAAGGTGCCACAAATCTACAAATGCACCTAAAAAATACGTCGAAAAAAGAAATTTTATGAATAAAATTGCAAAATTAGTTCTTTTGAACTATACGTTTTCGAAACAACTTCCCTTATCCTTGAGAGTGTAGTTCATTTTCATGTCAAAAGACTTCACATTACATCTCGAAATGGCAAAGCTGGCGAAAGTCAGTGACGCAAAGCTAAAGGGGCTTCCTTGTTCCGAAACGGACTCGTTGCCAGCCAGTTGCCGAACGATTGGGTACTCAACTTAGACCCCCCTGCGATCGGTTCACCAAGGTGGGGTTTTTCGCTGTGATAACGAATCGTACAACAAATCTTACAAAGGAGGATCAAGCAGCATGCAGTTCGAATTGCAGGAAGAGCAGAAAGTAACATCGCTTTGCGGCAACCATGTTGCCCGTTTGGTACCATCCTCAGATGGGCCCAAGCTATTAATTAATCGTGAAGAATATTCTCTGAAAGAAGCTTGCTGGGATGTTGAAATGTTTCATGGAAGAAGCAGCAGCATCTTGATTTTCTATTGGAAAGGCGAAGTTAAGCTGTCGGTGAAAATGCCGGCGATGCCGCAAATCGAAGCCTTCATGACAAGACTTTATCAAATATTAACGTTCAAATTGAGAACGGCACAGCCTCTTTAGGGCGGGCCGTTCTTTTTTTTGCGTCTGTATCGTATATCCGACAAAATCATTGTCACCCATCGGCAGGTGCTGATATAATGGGATTCTATAAGGTTGAATAGTGCTTAAGCACTATCCATTAGGGGGATTCATGGGATGAGATTAATCACACGTTCTGATTTTGACGGCTTAGTCTGTGCGATGCTTTTCAAAAAAATGAAAATGGTCGATGAAATGAAATTCGTTCATCCCAAAGATATGCAGGACGGTCTCATCGAAGTAACGGAGAATGATATTTTGGCGAATGTGCCGTACGTTCCGGGCTGCGGATTATGGTTCGATCATCACTCCAGCGAGCTGGAGCGGATGGGCGAGAAGGTGGCGTTCAAAGGGGAAACCCGCATTGCACCGAGTGCGGCGCGCGTTGTCTATGATTATTACGGCGGCAAGGAAACATTCGGCGATATTGATGACATTATGCAGGGCGTGGACAAAGCGGACGCTGCGCAGTTCAGCAAAGACGATATTTTGAACCCATCAGGTTGGGATCTGCTCTCCTTTATTATGGATGCCCGGACAGGGCTTGGCCGGTACCGCGACTACCGGATCAGCAACTATCAGTTGATGGAAGATCTGGTGGATCACTGTGCTGTCATGACTGTCGATCAAATCATGGAGCTTCCGGATGTGAAAGAGCGTGTAACCAGGTACTATGAGCTGGATGCGTTGTACCGGGACATGCTGCATACCTATACGCGGACAGAGGGGAATGTAGTCATTACCGACCTTCGCGGCGTCGAGACGATATACCCGGGTAACCGTTTCATGGTGTATGCGTTATATCCGGAGCAAAATGTTTCCATCTGGATCGTGGACGGGCGTAACAAACAAAATTGTGTATTCGCCTGCGGCCACAGCATCGTGAACCGTTCGTCGAACACGAACATCGGAACGTTAATGCTCCAGTACGGCGGCGGAGGCCACCATGCGGCAGGCACTTGCCAGGTTGACTATGCGCAAGCTGAGGACATTCTGCAGAAAATCGTTGAAACGATGAGAGCAGACGGTTAAAATAAGTAAAACGAACCGCAGGAGGGGGAGTCCCGGAATGCGGTTTTTTGCCGAAGTCGGGAGGACGAACGAATGAACATTGCACGTATTCATCATGTAGCCATTATTAGCTCGGATTACGAGCGTTCCAAGCATTTCTATGTCGACCTGCTGGGCATGACGGTGATTGCCGAGACGTACCGGGCGGAGCGGGATTCGTATAAGCTGGATTTGCGGATAGGCGAGTCGGAGCAGCAGATTGAATTGTTTTCGTTCCCGAATCCGCCGTTAAGGGTGAACCGGCCTGAGGCGCGGGGATTGCGGCATTTGGCGTTCGTGGTAGCGAATATGGACGATAGCGTGAGAGACTTGGAGAGCAAAGGAATATCGGTCGAGCCCGTGCGCATCGATCCGGTAACCGGCGACCGGTATACGTTCTTTGCGGATCCGGACGGGCTTCCTCTGGAGCTGGTGGAATATACAGACGGGCACGCAACATAGGTCCAAGATCATAATAAGGGCTATCTGCGCCAGATCATGATGATCTGGCGCAGATAGCCCTGTTTTGTATAGGTGCCTATGCATGGTGCGAGTTTTTCTGGAAAGAAACGAACAGGTCGGTAATCAGTTTGGCGAGTATGGTCACCAGGAAATAAAGCAGGAACAGGTAGAAATAATTCATCCTGCCGTACAGATGAAACAAGTCGAACACGGATAGGAGCGGTTTGAAGACGAACGAGAAGAGAGCGCACATGATCGCGCTGTATAGGTAATAATTTTTTTTGTGATTCAGGGTCCACTGATATACCAGCATAAGTACAATCGGATTAAAGGATGCGTCCAGCGTAATGCTTGTCGGCAGGTATGGCACAATTTTGTATGGAAAGGCCCATATATAATTTCTTTCGCCAAACATATGAATATAGGTCGCCATCATGTGGATACTGAACCCATAAAAGCCTATTTGCAATGCTTTCTTACGGTCGAGAGCGAACCATAGAACGACCAGCGGCAGGAGGAGTAGAGCTAGGTTGAACCAGAATTGCCACGTCTGGGCGTTCGAAAACTGATGCCAATAATCGACCCATGAAGTTGAGATGGATTTCTCTTTTGTAAGTAACTCCTCGAATACATGCTGTTGCTCTGGCGTCATTGGAGATCTCCCTGCATGTTTTTGTTATTAATATGTGCATTTTGCAGGATTTTACACAGATCCATGTGAAAAAATTGGAATGGTGCTGCCTTTGCCTGCGGCCGCAGGCATGGACGACAGCCGCGTTGACATGTTGTCGGCGCGCAGGCTACGATGAATAAATAACCAATTTTATTAGAAGTAAGGTGGTGTTGCGCATGAAGGCGGAGCTGCTAACCGAACGCGTCCGAATTACGCACAAGCGGCTGCGCAAAGAGCTGCTTAGCCGTGTGCTCGACGAGTTCGACGGGCAGATCATGGGGCTGTCCGAAGCGAAGCGACTGCAAAAATACGCGAAGATGGCGGGGAGTCCGTTTTCATTCTACCGGGGGAGCGCCTATTTGTTTTATTTTGACGTCAGCCGGGAATGGTTCCCTTATCACAGCTCGCCAGAGAGGCCGACATGGGTTCAGGGGGATTTGCATTTCGAGAATTTCGGGGCGTTCCGCAGCGAAGAAGGCCGGATCGTCTATGATGTGAACGACTTTGATGAAGGCTATCTGGGCTCTTACTTGTATGACCTGCTTCGGATGTCGGTCAGCATTGCGTTGGTATGCCGAACCAAGCAGATCGAAGAAGAAGGACAAGCCCATGCGATCACCACGTACTTGGAAGCCTATGTGAATCAGATTCGCAGGTTTGCGAAACGGAAGGATGATCCGCGTACGCTTGTCTTCGATAAGGACAGGACGGCAGGACTCCTCCGCAAGCTGTTGAAAAAGACGGAGAAGCGGGTAGCTTCTCAGTTCCTGGAGGGCGTTACTACGCTTACGCGCACGGCAAGAAGGTTTGCGAAATCGGATGAGATCGTTCCGCCTACGGCAGAAGAGCGCAGGAAGCTGGAGGAAAGCTGGCCGCATTATGTGGCATCGCTTGCGGAAAGCACGAAACGTCCTGACGGGTACTACGCAATCAAGGACGTTGCGGTTAAGCACGGTTCGGGTACGGCATCTATCGGTTTGGACCGCTATTATGTGCTCATTGAAGGGGAAGGCGGCGAGCATGCGCTTGACGATAGAATCCTCGAGGTGAAGGAAGTTCGAGCACCGGTACCGGCATATTTCATGCCGTATTCAGAGTCGTTCTGGACACATTTCAGCCATCAAGGCAAACGGGTTATGACTACGCAGCAAGCGATGCATCATGAGGCAGACCCTTTTCTAGGTTATTTGACGATCGGCGGCCGCGATTTCTACGTGCGGGAACGCTCTCCATACAAGAAGCGGCTGAAGGCGGACAAGATAACGCGACTGGAGGAGCTAATGCCGGTGTTGGAGTGTATGGGGAAGATCACGGCGAAGCTTCATGCGCGGGCGGATGCGGATGTGGAGCACGGGCTGATCGCCTATCATAGCGAGGATGAAATTCATCGCGCGATCGGAACGGATACGGATGCGTTTTGCGACCATATCGCTGGCTGGGCCCATTCTTATGCGCATCAGGTGGAGGAAGACTATGACTTGTTCAAGGCATGGCTTGGCGAGCGGATGGATTAGGTTGAGTACATGAGGTGGTATGCATGAGCGGTGGTTGGCAGGATTCCTATTTGGGCAAACTTCGTAGAGTCATCGGCACGCAGAAGGTGATCGTGAACGCCGTACGAGCAATTATTCTTGACGATAAAGGGCATGCTCTGTTCATTAAGCGAACTGGCGATAGAAAGTGGGGCATGCCTGCAGGCAGCATGGAGCTGGATGAATCCGTATTCGAAGCGATGCAGCGTGAAGTTAAAGAAGAGACAGGACTTGACGTGCGAAGGGCGACTTTAATTGCCATTTATTCTTCACCCCAGACACAAACCTATACAGACCGCTGGGGGAATGAGCATCAAGTCATCGAATATCTGTTTCGAGTGGATGAGTGGTTGGGGACAATTGAACGGGAGACCGAGGAGAGCGTAGACGCTGCGTTCTTTCCGGTCGATTGTTTGCCTGAGGCTTCAAATGAACTATTTGCAAGACATCACACAAGGGTGTTTCAAGACTTGATGGCATATGATGGGACATTGAGATTGGAATAGTTCGGAGTTCCAACGGAGAGACTGTTTGACAGTAAACTTATAGGTGTTATAATAAATGCGAAACCAAAAGGTTTCGTAAAATGGCTTCAGGAGGCAACGAATATGGACAAGCAAAGTCAAGACAAATTTTTGAATTTTATTTTGGAAAGAGTGCAAGAAGGTAAAGAGGAAGAAGCGAGAGAAATTCTTACGATTAATTTCAAGAAACAAGCTGAAGGCACGTTCTCGCTAGAGGATGTTCAGCAGTTTATCCCGAAGATGATCAGCTTGCTGAAACCGGAAAAATTAGGGGAAGTACAAGAAGTTGTGAAACAGTTTGGCGGAAATTTCGTGAAATAATGATTTATGAATTTAAGATATTGCCTTATCCATGCTGCCTACACCAAGGCGGCATTTTTTTTGTTTTCAACGGCCTATATTAAAAAAAGATAAGCGCCCTTAAGTCACGGTATCCCTCTTTTCCGCTGCGTACACTGCAAGCATAACAACGAAGATAGGGTGATGAAGCATATGAACTATTCCGAGGCTAAGCCGGCGCTAAACTCGGTGATGGCGTTCCAGGATTACAGCATTTCACGGGGATTTGGAAAAGCGACTGGGTCGGTCTCGCCAATTTCCGGCGAATGATCGAGTACGCGGATTTCTGGCGCATTCTCAAGAATACGATGGCGATCGGCGTGTATACCTTGGTATTCGCCTTCCCGATTTCGATTGTACTGGCGCTGATGATGAACGAGCTGCGCAATCAGCTGGAGGAGAGCATGTCCGCTTACCGGCATATTCTCATTCATGAGCGGGGGAATCCGGAGAACAATTATACCGCTTGGCTCAATGCGTCCCTCGCCTGTGTGTATGCGGCTCAGGGAGCACGTGAGGGGCTAGTGGCTCTTATTGAGGCGCCAGGCGGTTTCGTCACCGTCTCGCTGAACGGGCAGTCGCAGGCGGAGCATACGGGGCGCTGCGTTCAGTTTATGTGCGGCGACGGCCAGAGCAGCACGTATGTATGGCTCCAATCGGATGCCGCTTATCCTTATGCGGGCTGCCGGTTGGACCGCCATTTGCTTCTGACCGCCGATTGGATGCTGGATTGGTTCGAGGTTGTGCAGGCGGAGGGCAGCGTCGAGTCCTTGACCGACTGGTGGCTGCATCCGGTCGTGCCGCCTCTCTCCGGGAGGCTGCAGGAAGTGGGGGCTGCAGGCGGAGTTAGCCGGCCGCCGATCGCCGTCCCGTTCGGCGAGTCGACGCTCGACCTGCCCGTGACGGGGAGCCTCGCGCCGGAGGCGGGCCAGGCTGTGCCGATTGAGTATCGGCTCCCGGGCGGCTCAACCGTGTGGCATACGGCTTGGGTCATGCCGGGGCAAGAGCTTCTGGCCGTACAGAGGCCGGGGCTTTCCACGGATCCGAGCGTGCGGTTGACCGGGCTTCTGCACCGCGTGCGAGGACAGGGCGCCCGGTTTGTGCACGCGTACCGGGCGGGAGCTTCGCCTGTGAGACTCGCGCTTGAGCGGGACATTCTGGAGGTGGGCGTGCAAGGCGGCACGACTTATGTGCATTGGACGGAAGCGGGCGGGTTGCGCGTGGTTTCCGGATAACCAGATAAGCCCTTCGTTCGATATGTCGAAGGGCTTATCGGTTGTTAGTGGAAGACGAGTGAGCGTCACATGTACGATGAAAATGGAGCTAACGGACACAGGAGCTCTTATTCTCGGCTATTCGCTTGGTTTCGCGTCTAACGGACACCAGAGCTCTTATTTACCCATTTTATGGGCAAAACTCATTCGAAATGGACGAATAGAGGCTCTGGTGTCCGTTAGAATTCTGAATCGGTAACATTTTGCCGATTAAGGGCTCCTGTGTCCATTAGACCGGATACCCGTGTATATGCAATCCAAAAACAGCGGTAGCTAAGACATTAAGTCTCAGCTGCCGCTGTTTTTTGTGTTGTCCTCGACCGACGCGGAGGAAACGGCAAGAGAAATTGGTACAGGTTGGTAGGCTATGGTAAAAAACAGTGGGTATTTTAACAAAACGTAAGATAACTCGTCTAATATAAAAGAACAAATGTAACTGGAGGGATAGTTCAATAAATGAATAGATTAATTGTACTTAGTTTATTGTTAGTTTTATTAACTGCATGTAAGGCTAGTCTGGATAAGGGACGTGTAAGTTCTGCTCCTATGGAAAGTTCAGCGGTTGAAAGTAATATTCTAATCGATAAAAGTAGTAATAAAAACGAAAGTGTTGATGTCAACTCAGTCTATGGTGATTATTTATCTGGTTCATCAATAGGTTGGTTCTCAACAATTATCAAAGATAATCCTATAGATATGGATTACGCAAAAGAAAATAATGAACTACAAAATTCTAAAGATTTTAATACTTCTACTTGGCTAGAGCTAGAAAAAAAGTAAACCAAAGCCTGGGATGATGAGTTAAATTACATTTATAAAAAACTACTAGTTAAGTTAAATTCAGAGAACAAAGAATCACTAGTTGAAGCACAGAGAGGCTGGTTGCAATATCAAACAAATGAAATAAAGTTCGCTGAACACTTTATAAATTTTCCAGAAGAGAAAGGACCATTGTTAGGTACACAAGGTTATGTAACTACACAAATTGCCGCAAAGAATAGAATAAAAAAACGGACAATACAACTATATGAGTATTATTTTTTGCTTGATGAGATAATTGAATTTAATTATAAATCCCAAGTATAAAAACGCATGCGGTTGTTATTTTCATGCCCATGACATAATCATGATATGAGAGCAAGAGCCAGGTCACGACCGTGTGCTACTGTCCAACGCAGTTAATTAAATGTAACCAAATTGAAATCTTATACTCATCTGGCATTAACATATTAACCCTATAATAAAAATTCGTTCCCGTCTAAAATCCCAGAAATAATTTTTGAACAGTACATGAATAGAATGGGGTTATTTGATTCGCGTTACGAGGACTTTTTTGAAAAGGAGGATGCGAGTGGAAGGAATTTTATTGAACTGCCTTTACGTACTCTTAGTCATATTTATTCTCTACATAAGCTTTATTTTACCAACACAATGGCTAAAAATTGAGCGCATCAAATATCCGCTTAATTTAAATTTGAGAATCTTGCAAATAAGTGATTTGCATGTTGAAAGATTAAGAATTAGTCCATCCCGAATAGCTGCGATTATTAATGATGAAAAACCCGACTATATATTTATTACTGGTGATTTTACAAAACACCGAAAAAGTCTTCCTAGACTGGAAGAGTACTTAAGAGCAATGACGATCTGTAACGTGCCCATATATTGTGTCCTTGGAAACCATGATTATCAACAGAAAAATGTGAAAGATATTGTGAAACTTCTAAAAAAATATGGGCTTCATTTGTTAAGAAACGAGTCGCTGCATTTGGAACAATTTGAGCTAATTGGAATTGATGATTTCGATTCAGGCAAGAGTAACATTGAAGCTGCGTTTCAAGCAGTAGATGATCGTAGAACTAAACTCATTATTACCCACGATCCTAACATTGTACTACATTTAAACAAAGATTTTGATTATTTGATGGCCGGGCATCTCCACGGTAAGCAATTCAATATTCCATTTTTCTTTCAGATCAAAAACGCAGGTAAGCTGCCTAGAATGGGGATATATAAGGGATCCCATAAGAACGAATTTGGGACTTACTATATTTCGAAAGGCATTGGGCAAACAGGAATCAATGCCAGATTATTTGTCAGAAGCGAAATAACAATGCATTATTTGTGAATACTTTCCATCACCCATTGCGGGACATGAAAACAGCGGCAGCTAAGACTTTTTAACAAGTCTCAGCTGCCGCTGTTTTCGTGATTTCCTACCGACGCGGAGGAAACGGCCCTAAATACTGATACAGGTTGCACTCAATCCGCCCGTTAAACAGCTTGCGCTTCTTATCGGCGCGGCGGTTCATATACTGCTCGAGCTGTGTGCTCGGGCTCAGAATAAACAAGCTCCACGACGGCATCGGCCGTGTCAGCGCGCCAAGCTCGCGCAGCGCGACCTCGACATCCTTGGCTTCGCCAAGCCGCTCCCCGTACGGCGGATTGGTGATCAAACAGCCATAGTCGCCGCGCGGGCGGGCCTTGGCCACCGGTTCCACGCGCAGCTGGAACTGCTTGGTCAGCCCCGCCGACTTCGCGGCAGCCTCGGCCACCTCAATGGCCGAGGGATCGATGTCGCTGCCCACGATGTGCAGCGGCACGTTGTCGCGGACGGAGTCGAACGCCTCGTCGCGCGCCTGATCCCACAGCTTGCGCGGCACGCTGCCCCACGCCTCGCTAGGGAAGCTGCGCCGCAAGCCCGGCGCAATGTTCCAGCCGATCATCGCCGCCTCGATCGGAATCGTACCCGACCCGCAGAACGGGTCGTACAGCGGCCGGTCCACCGACCAGCGGCTGAGCAGGATCATGGCTGCGGCCATGGTCTCCTTCAGCGGCGCTTCGTTGACGAGCTTACGGTAGCCGCGCTTATGCAGGCTCGGGCCGGTGGTATCGATAGTAAGCGTAGCGATATCGTTCAGAAGCGCGACTTCAATCACGTAGCGGGCGCCGTTCTCGGGAAACCATTCGGTGCCGTAGCGCAGCTTCAGCTTCTCCACCACGGCTTTCTTCACGATGCCTTGGCAGGCGGGAACGCTGGATAGCTGTGATTTATGGGAGCGGCCCTGGACAGGGAATTCGGCGTCGTTCGGAATCCAATCCGGCCATGCGAGTGCCTTCGTGCCTTCGAATAGCTCGTCGAAGGTGACGGCTTTGAATTGGCCCATGAGCACGAGAATCCGGTCCGCTGTCCGCAGCCACAGATTGGCCCGGCAGATCGCGAGCTCGTCTCCCATGAAGCGTACGCGGCCATTCTCGACGGTAACGTCGGTATAGCCGAGATCGCGGACCTCGCGGGCAACGACGGCCTCAAGTCCCATCGGGCATGTTGCAAGTAGTTCGATATGTTGTGACATGTTCAGTTTCCTTCCATCCGGGTTGTGCTTCGTTCATAAAACTCATACAATTAACAAGTATAGGACAAATAGGAATCACTTACAAACGAAAGGCGCAAATCGCGCAGGAGGAAGCGCATGGACACTTTAACACCTGAAAGCTATATGGAAAGTTTATATGAGCATGATCCCGTGCTGGAGCGGGTCCAAGAAGTGATACGAGCTAACAATATGCCCGAAATCTCGATTGCCCCGGGCTATGGCCGGCTGCTTACCATGCTGGTCAAGATGATTGGCGCGGGCCAAGTGCTCGAGATCGGTGCCCTGGGCGGTTATAGCGGCATCTGTTTGGCAAGGGGGCTGAAAGAGGGAGGAAGGCTCGTCTCGCTGGAATTGAAGCAGGAGTTCGCGGATGTCGCCAAGAGCAATGTCGCAGAGGCAGGCCTTGGTGAGCTCGTCGAGTACCGGATCGGCGAAGCGCTCCACCATTTGAAGGAACTGCTTGCGCAGGGCGAACGGTTTGATTTCTTCTTCATCGATGCGGACAAAGTGAATTACCCGAATTATTTGGAGCTGGCGATACAACTGGCCAATCCTGGAGCCATGATCGCAGGAGATAATACGCTGATGAGGGGCAAGGTCGTGGATGCCGCCCAGACCAAAGCTTCCGTTCAAGCGATGCGCAGCTTCAACAAGCTTATCGCCACCGATCCGCGGCTCGAGAGCACGATTCTGCCGGCCTACGACGGCTTGGCGCTAGCACGAGTAAAGGGATGAAAAAAAGCTGTCTGAATGTCTTGGGCATTCAGGCAGCTTTTTTACGTTAGCTGTGCACTTGATAAGATATGGGTTCGCTAAGCTGCGAAGGTGCCGCCTGTTCGAAGTCGTTTAGTGGAAGCGGGGGCTTGGGGGAGGCAATCGGGTAGTCATGGCGCTGCTGCTTGAAAGGTACAGCCGACATCACGTGCCAATAGATGAGCAGGAGCTCCGCACATAAGACGATAACTGCAATTTTACGCCAGTTCAACTTCATGGATGGCATCCTCACTTTCAATGATACACCTATATTATCATAGAATGGAAAGCATTTCCATGATGATTTTTACGATTTATGAACCAAGCCCGTCGTAATTTCAAGCTCATAACGCTCGGCTTCCGGCATATCGACGGTATATGCCTGTTTCACGGCTCGTTCGATATCGTAAGGTACGCGCACGTATTGAATGGAGAAACCGGCTGACTCCGTCCGGTCCGCATAACCTTCCAGAATGCAGTAGCAGGCCTGTGGAATGCCATCATAAGGGATTCCTACGCTTCCGACGTTAAATAGCATGAGACCGTTGTCCGTCCGCTGCGCAGTCTGCTTCTCCGAAGGGTTCTTCATCGTGATGAGATAAGGGATGTGAATATCCCCGTAACCGACGATATCGGGCCGCTTGCCGCCGGCCGGCGTTCCGGTCATTTCGGTATTATGAAACATGGCCAGCCGTTCCTTCTTGTCAGCTTTACGCTTCACGCGATGGTACACGCTTCGGGAGGAGGCGTGGAACAGCCGGAACAGCTTACCGCTCAAGTAGAAATCGGTGGAGAAAGCCAGCTCCTTCAAATAAGCTAGGCGCTCGGCTCCCAATTGCTGCTGCTGCCAGATGCCCGCGGGGAGCTCCTGCGGCAAATTGATCCCCAGGTCCCAATTCCCCTGGATGACGACCTGGCATGTCTGGCGGATGACGTCCACGACGGCAGCCGAATCAGGCCCTTTGCCAACCAGATCGCCCAAGCAATAGATGCGCTCGATGCCACGCTGTTTGATATCGTCAAGCACGGCTTCCAGTGCCGGTAAATTCCCGTGTATATCGGAAATGATTGCGATTTTATCCATCTTCGTGTATCCCTTTCTTGTGCCGCATGCGGCGTACCGCCTTGTTTCTTCAGTTATACCATACAGATGCCCGGATGAAAATGAGAGCCTTTGACTATTACCTTCTGATAGATTGATCTGCTATAATTTGTAGGGGGAAAGGGGAAGGTTTTGAAATGGAATCCAGACAGGAGCGTCACCGCAGGGTGAAGAAAGAGCACTCTTCGCAGAAGAATCCGCAGAAGAAGACTCCGCTGAAAGTGCTTGGAGGCTTCACGCTGGCTGCTATCGTGTGCTTTGCTATCGGAGTGGGCATCTCCCATATGGCGATGAACAGCCAGTCGGCTGAAGAGCAGGATCCGTCCAGCGCGTCGTCTGTGGCAGCCGAAACGTCTCAACCGACATCGGCAGCTAGCGCTAAGCCAAGTGTACAGCCGAGTGTCAAGCCCAGCCCGACTTCTACGGCTATTGCCGCAATTCCGTCGACCGAACCGGACAAGCCGGGGAGCAGCAGCGGGCAAGTGAAGATGACTTTTGTAGGAGATGTGCTCATGGCCTCGAAAGTGGAAGATATTTTGAAGGTCAAAGGGTATGATTATCCTTATATGAATGTGAAAGACTATTTGAGCAAGCCGGATGTGACGATTGCCAATTTGGAGACACCTGTAACGACGCGAGGTACGGTTCAAACGAAGGATTATGTGTACCGTTCGTCACCGCTGGCCCTGCCGGCACTGAAAGCTTCAGGCGTCGATCTGGTCAATTTGGCGAATAACCATGTGATGGATTATGGACCGGAAGGTCTGCTGGATACAATGGACGCACTCGATGAGACGGGGATTCAACGCATGGGTGCGGGCCAAGATTCGGAAGAAGCGTACAAGCCTGTGATCGTGGAGAAAAACGGGCTCCGAATCGCTTTCTTCGGCTTCAGCCGTGTCGTGCCCGAGGCCTCCTGGAAGGCCGGACCCGGACATGTCGGCGTAGCGGAAACCTACAGCTACAAGCTGCCGGTCGAAGCGATCCAGAAGGCCAAGGCGCAAGCCGATCTCGTCGTCGTCGTCGCGCACTGGGGCGTTGAGAGAGCCGATCGTCCGGACAAGAATCAAACGGATTTGGCCCACCGGTATATCGATGCGGGAGCCGATCTGGTCGTTGGCGGTCATCCGCACGTTCTGCAAGGCATCGAACAATACAAAGGCAAATGGATCGCGTACAGCCTCGGCAACTTCATATTTACAACGAATCATAATCCCAAAACTTGGGAAACGGTTATAATGGAAGCATCATGCTCCAAGGATCAATCATGCGATATTCATCTGGTACCGGTCTTGACCAAATTTGCGCTGCCGACACCGATGAATGAGGAAGACGGCACGAAGCTGTTCCAGAGACTCAGTCAGATTTCTATCGGATCGAAGATTGACGCACAAGGCAATGTCAGTAAGAAATAAAGGCGAGGAGTTATCCGTATGACACAAGAGATTCGCAATATTTACTGCGTTGGACGCAATTACCAGGCGCATGCCGCAGAACTCGGGAACGATGTCCCCGATCAGCCGATGATTTTCACGAAGCCTACGCACGCGCTCGTCGCTATGGATGGCGGCGAACTGACGCTGCCTGGCGACCAGGGCGAGATTCACTATGAAGCGGAGCTTGTCCTTCACATTGCGAAGCCGTACCGCGAAGGGATTCAGGTCGACGAGCTTGTCGACAAGTATGCGCTGGGCATCGATTTCACGCTGCGGGACGTGCAGTCCGTCATTAAGAAGAAAGGCCAGCCGTGGCTGCCTGCCAAAGGCTTCCTGAGGTCGGCGCCGATTACTTCGTTCCGTCCGTTTCCAGGGGCTGCCAAGCTGGCGGAGAACAACTTCAAGCTGCTTCAGAACGGGCAAGAGGTTCAGAATGGCCGAATCAGCAACATGATCTTCGATCTGCAGACGATCGTTGACTACATAGCGAAGCACTACGGTCTGGGAGCCGGCGATATCATTTACACAGGTACGCCGGAAGGCGTCGGGCCCGTAGCGAACGGGGATCTTTTGGAACTGGTCTGGGGCGAAGAAGTATTCGGATCGGTTACCGTTCACGTCTAAAATGAAAAGGGCATTCTCAGAAGTCGCGATGACTTGGGAGACATGCCCTTTCTATTTATACATCGGCCGGATCCTCTTGAGCCGTATCGGCGTACTGCTCGCGCACGCGAAGGAGATCTGGAAGCTGCTGGAAGAAGGTATCCACGACCGCGGGATCGAAATGTTCGCCTCGCTCCTCACGGAACAGCTGCAAGATGCGTTCGAGCTCCCAGGCTTTCTTGTAGACGCGCTCGCTTCCAAGTGCATCGAATACGTCGGCTATCGCTGTGATACGGCCGAAGATATGGATGTCTTCGCCTTGGATCCCGCGCGGATACCCGCGGCCGTTCCATTTCTCGTGATGCTCGTAAGCGACGATAGCGGCGGTTTTCAGGATGTGGCGATTGGAGTTTTTGAGCAAATTATATCCGATAAGCGTGTGATTCTGCATTAACCGGAACTCTTCGTCGGTTAATTTGCCGGGCTTGTTCAGCACGCTGTCGGGAATGGCGACCTTGCCGATATCATGCATGGGCGACGCCATCTTGAGCAGTTCGGCTTCTTCCTGGCTCATGCCGAGGCCGAGAGCGAGCAGATAGGAATATTCCGCGACTCGCTTCACGTGATTGCCGGTTTCTTTGGACCTGCTTTCGCCGATTTCGCCCATTCTGAAAATGATTTCTTTCTGCGTTTCTTCGATTTCGTTCGTGAGCAGCGCGGATTCCAGCGACTTGCCGGCGTAAGAGGAGGCGAGGGTTAAATACTCCATATCTTTATCCGAGAACTGCTCGCATGCCGTCAGCTTGTTAATCGCTTGATAGGCCCCCATAATTTCGCCTTGGGAGTTGCGGAAAGGAATGACCATCAGCGCCTTCGTCCGGTAGCCCGTCTGCTGGTCGGTGCGCAGAGCGCCGTTCTGCAAATACTCTTTATATTCTTCGTTCGTATAAGCATCGTCAATAAATACAGCTTTGTCGTGGGTAACCGCATAACCGACAAGACCGGCGCTGCTTGGAATACGGATTTCGTCCAAACCGTGGGCCACCTTGGACCAGAGTTCGTTACGGCTAGTATCCAGCAGCCATACGGTACAACGATCGGAGACAATCATTTCACGACCCATATCAGCCATCAGCATGAGGACTTTTTCCAATACGCGTTCATTGGCAATTTTGGCTGCGTAATCGAAAATGACGCGCAGCATTTCTTGCGGATCCAAGTCTTTTTTCATCTGGGACTTGTTGTGGATGTGATCGTGCTTCATGTCAGCCTCCTATCTAATCGCATTCTATTTTATCATATATTTCTAGTTAATAGATAAAGTTCCTGCTAAGATTGCGCGAAGATTGCTTGATTTTGTCGAAAATGGCGCAAGATGATGCGCCTGTTCGCACTGTGCTACAATAAAGTGGGAAATGAGGTGTTGCGAATGGAATGGATCATGGGGCTCGGCGGAAGCCTGATAATTGCAGGAGCGGCTTATCTACGCAGGTCGTTATCCGGATCGGGACTGCTATCGGCCATAGTGCTTGGCACTTTGATGTTTGTATGGGGCAGCTTGGCTTGGTTCGGGATGCTAATCGCCTTCTTCATCACTTCAAGCGTATTATCGAAGCTGAAGCATGAGCGCAAGGCTGCCGCGGAGAGCGGGTATGCCAAAGGCGACCAGCGCGATGCCGGACAGGTTGCGGCCAATGGCGGGCTGGGTCTGGCGCTGTGCGCCTGCAACGCGATATGGCCGGATCCGGTCTGGTGGATGCTGTTCGTCGGGGTGATGGCAACGGTGACGGCGGATACTTGGGCCACGGAAATCGGTGGGATGAGCAAGTCTGCACCAAGGTCGATCGTGAACGGAAAGCGTGTTCCGCCAGGGACTTCAGGCGGTGTCAGCCTGCTTGGGCTGCTGGCTTCGCTGGCTGGAGGCGCATGTATCGGCGGAATCGGCGGATGGTTGAGTACGCTGAGCGGCTTGGGCTACGAAACGGCAGCTTGGCCGGTGCTGGCTGCGCTCGGAGCGATATCCGGCTTGGCGGGCTCGCTGACGGATTCCTGGCTGGGCGCGACGCTCCAAGTTATGTATCGCTGCCAAGTTTGCGGCAAAGAGATAGAGAAAAAGACTCACTGCGAGCAGAGAGCCTTGCAAATACGCGGTATAAGCTTCATGACCAACGATGGGGTCAATGCCTTGTCTTCGCTGGCCGGAGGCATCGTGTGCCTCCTCTTATGGCTTCTGGGACAAGCCTAGTGGATGGTCGGCGGGGCTTCGCCCGCCGTGTCCCGTGCCGGCTGCGGCGCAACGGGAGGGAGCAGGGCATCATGCAGCTGTTTCTCCAAATGCTTCACCCTGCGGTGGAGCTTATACTGGCGGACCATGCCGAACAGAGCGACAATAACGCCGCCAAGCAGCGTGGAAGAGATAATAACGAGAATAAGCGGGATGGATGTCTGCGCGAAGATGAAATTCACTTGGACCGGTTCGACATTAACGACCGCGAACACGGCTGTAAGCAGGGCGAATAATAAAGCGCAGATCAGAATCCATTGCATTTTCATCCGGCATGCCTCCTTTCATTTCAATGGAGAAAGAGGTTGAAGGCCTTCGCCTTCAACCTCCATGCTCGCTCTTACTTCGTTAGTTCTTCCATCTGATCCAGCAAGGAACTGAAGACGCTCATCGCTTGCTTGATCGGCTCCGGTGTCGACATGTCGACGCCGGCTTTCTTCAGAATGTTCAGCGAGTAATCGCTGCCGCCGCTTTTGAGGAAGCCGAGATAACGGTCGACGGCAGGCTGGCCTTCATCCAAAATTTGTTTGGCAAAAGAGGTTGCGGCAGAGAAGCCTGTCGCATATTTGTATACATAGAAGCTGTTATAGAAGTGAGGAATACGAGCCCACTCCATCTCGATATCCTGGTCTACGACCATATCGTTGCCATGGTACAGCTTATTCAAGCCATAGTAGATCTCGCTGAATTCCTGCGGTGTCAAGGACTCGCCTTGCTCGGATTTCTCATGCGTAATCATTTCGAATTCCGCAAACATCGTTTGACGGAATACCGTGGTCCGGAACTGATCGGCATAGTAGGTCAGCAGATACAGCTTCTCCTTCGGATCGGTTACGCGTTTCAGCAAGTAATCCATGAGCAGCGCTTCGTTCAACGTAGAGGCGACTTCCGCCAGGAAAATCGTATACTGCGCATAGCGGTACTCTTGATTCTCATCGGACAAATACGAATGGATGGCATGGCCCATCTCATGCGTCAGCGTGAACATACTGTTCAAGTTGTCTTTATGATTCAGCAGCACGTAAGGATGCGTGCCGTAAGCTCCCCAGCTGTACGCCCCGTTGCGCTTATTCTTGTTCTCATATACGTCGATCCAGTGGTTATCGAAGCCGTCTTGTAAAATTTTCAAATAGTTGTCACCAAGCGGAGCCAAGCTTTTCTTGATTTCTTCTTTGGCTTGCGCATAGGTGATATCCATTTTGAATTCTTCAACAAGCGGTGCGAACAGGTCGTACATATGTAATTCATCGACTTTCAGCAGCTTTTTGCGCAGCTTGAGGTAACGCTGTAGTTGCGGCAGAGAGTCGTGAATCGTAGAAATCAAGTTCGTGTAAACTTCCTTCTTGATGTTGTCACCGAATAGCGTCGATTCCAAGACAGAAGGATAATTGCGCGCTTTGGCATAGAAAATGTTCTTATTGATATTCGCGCTTAGTGTAGCGCCGATCGTATTTCGATGACTGCGATAAGTTTCGTACACCGCATGGAATGCATTTTTGCGCACTTCAGGATCGCGGCTTTCCAAGAACTGAATGTAGCTTCCGTGCGTCAGCTCGACTTCTTCGCCTTTTTCATTTTTGATTTTGGGAAATTTCAAATCGGCGTTGTTCAGCATGCCGAAGATGGTGCTCGGCGCTCCCGCCATATTACCGGCCTGGGCCAGCAGCGCTTCCTGCTCTTTGCTCAGCGTATGCGGCTTCTGCCGGATCATTTCCTCGAGCGTGTCCTTGTAGAACGATAAAGAAGGATCGTTCACCAGCTGCTGCAGCTTTTCTTCGGATAAACTCAAAATCTCCGGAGAGATGAAGGAAAGCGCTTCGCCGACTTCAACGCTGATTTTTTTCGCTTTATCGGATAAGGCCTGGTAAGTGGGCTCGGCTGTATCTTCATGGTGCTTCATGTTGGCATACACATACAATCTTTCTGTCTTGAGAGAGACTTCGTCTTCCAACTGGAAACATTGTTTCACCGTAGCGGCATCGCTAAGTTTTCCTTGGAAGGCGCTAATTTTGCCAAGCGAGCTCTTAACTTCCTGAAATTCCTTCTCCCATGCTTTCCCGTCGGCGTATAGATCTTCCAGTTTCCAACGGTGTTCGGCCGGTACTTGCTTGCGTTCCAATAGTTGAGCCATCGGAGCCCTCCTGTCCTTGTTCTGAATTTGGGGTAGCCTGTTTTCCTTGGCATGCAGATCGGCTGCTGGAACAGAGCTTAGCAGAAGCCCCATTGCGGCCGTCACATAGATCCAGCGCATTGCGGTCACGCTCCCGGCATGTACCCATGTCAGGGTTCGGAACGAATCCCATATCATGGTTTTCACCTAGTATGACCGTTAACCCATTCATTTATGATTATAAGAAAAAGCTGGAGGGAAGTAAATTTACATTCCCGCTCCGAAGAAGGACACCACGATGAGCACGAAGGACAGTGAGACCATGACGATCGCCAGCAAGGCGAGGTACCGTTTCATTGGTGCAGGGAGACTGTCTTTTTTTATGATCAGAATGATGGCCAGACAGAAGGATACGAGTATGAATGTGAGTATAGAACCGGATTGGGTCATGGTGAATCATCCTTATCCCTATAGAGTATGACGCTTGCTAACGAATGCATGATAGTAAGTTTCGCTGCACAGCGGCAAACTCCTTTTTTACCCGGCATGCTGCATCGTTTCATTGGTCTCTTCGTCGTCCTCGGATTTAACTAGAATCAGCTTGCCTCGGGAATCCATCTTAACCGTAAACCGGTCTTCGGGTTCGATTTGCGCTTCTTCGCTTAATTCTTTGGGCAGCGTCAATTGACCGCGGTCTCCGACTTCCACCAGGTACCCGACCATTTTGGTCCATTTGCCGGCGGCAAGCACGATGACGATCAACAAACCGATCAATAACCATTTGCCAAGCGGATTGGACTCAAAATACGGGGCAAGGAATTTCTCGCCGGTAATCATTTTGCCTGCTGTAAGCGCCAGTACGCCTGCGCCGATATAAACGATCCACGGGAACCTCTCTATCCAGCTGATGAACAGCGTGCTGCCCCACACGACAATCGGTACGCTGACCAGAAGACCGATGATGACGAGCAGGAAGTCGCCGTGCGCAGCGCCAGCCACTGCAATGACATTGTCCAGTCCCATTACCGCGTCCGCGATAATAATGGTCCGAATCGCCGCCCACATGCCGTTCTTGGCTTCGATCTGCTCATGATTTTTCTTCTCGCTGAGCAGCTTATAGGAGATCCAGAGGAGCAGGATGCCTCCCGCAAGCAGCAGACCGGGAATTTTCAATAGATAAACAACGAGCATCGTGGCCAGTGCACGGATGACGATGGCGCCGACGGTTCCCCAAAGAATGACCTTCTTCTGCGTTTCCTTCTTCAAATTGCGCGCCGCCATGCCGATCACAATCGCGTTGTCTCCGGCAAGTACCAAGTCAATCAAAATAATAGTGAGCAGCGAAACGAAAAAACCAGCAGATAACCATTCCATAACCAACACTCCTTTAGCAATTTTTTTTGAAAAAAAATAGAGCCCAACACCGATGACCGGTGAAGGCTCTAATTCATCAAAAAAGACCTTCACCAAATAAACTTTGGCAAAGGTCTTGCTAACAACGTTGGACGTTGCCAATAAAGCCGGGACCTGATGAGGATCCGAATTGACGACTTTATTGTAACAGCTACTCCCCTTTGGAGTGGTGCTATAAGATTGATTTTATTATAGACACAGGACAAGCAGGAAGTCAAGGTATGAAAGTGGAGAGCTTGTCTGCTGTCTAAACAGCGTTGAAAGCATCCATAATGGCCTGCCGTTCTTCCTCGGTTCCTTCGAACTTGTCTTTCGCGAACCGCTCATTCGCCCAGTGCATCATGGCCGGTCTGCCGATGAATGTGTGGCATTCTTCTCCCCATTGCTCGGAAATTTCCGTCAGGACGATTTTGGAGCCTTGCACTTCCACATTGAGCATGTTCCATTTATCTTTTTTGTAGATCGTATGTTTCTTGAAGGGCTGTTTGGACATGGGAATTCCTCGTTTCTGCAGTAAGCTATAGATATAAGACATCGTATCATAAAAACAGGGGATTTCCAAACAAGCTGACATGAAAAACGGTGTTGCGCAAGGGAATAAGACGTGTTAGAATTCTCCTAATCCTTTCCAGAGGGAAAGGGCGAACAGATGAGTTGAGCGTATGTAATGAGCCGAGAAGAGGAGAGTTGAGCATGGAGACTAAGCGTATTTATGAGCAGGTTGGGGTCGCAATGACCTCGAGATCGTATGCCGAGTATGAGAATATGTTTATGCTGCACACGGATGAACTGAGAGGCAAGCGTGTGCTGGATGTTGCGGGGGGCGCTTCTTCGTTCACGATGGAAGCTAGAAGCCGCGGCGTACTGGCGGAAGCGGCCGATCCGCTGTATGCTTTGACGGCTGAAGCGATTGGTGAGCACGGCAGGCAGGAGATCGGGATTGTCGCTGCCAAGATGGAGAAGCTGGTGGACGTGTACGACTGGACGTTCTATGGTTCCTTGGCGAATCACACGGCGGGCCGATTGAAAGCGTTGGACCGGTTCTTGGAGGATTTCTCCAGTCCCGAAGGTGCTTCGAGATACCATGCCGCAGGACTGCCGGCGTTGCCCCTGGAGAGCGACAGCTTTGACTTCGTTTGCTGCAGCCATTTCCTTTTTCTATATGAAGAACAGTTTGATTATACGTTTCATCTGGACGCCGTACGGGAGCTGCTTCGCGTCTGTAAGCCGGGCGGTCAAGTCCGGATCTATCCGCTGCTCAGCTTCCGGACGGAAGAGTACGGCAGGCTCTCCGAACTGATGAATGAGCTGGCAACCGAGGGGCATTTGGTGGATAAAAGGGAGGCAAAGCTGCCTTTTTTGCCGAATTCTCATCAATATTTAAGCATAATGAAACACGGTCCTGCATAGTGGAAAACGTTGGTACATCAACAAATTTTAGCTTGCCCACTGCGTTTTATGCGTTGATTTATCCCAAATCTGATGGTATAATTTCCTTATTCGTCATAGATGGCGATATTTTTAGGAGGTTGTTCACTTGAAAGGTACAGTTAAATGGTTCAACGCAGAAAAAGGCTACGGTTTCATTTCCGTTGATGGAGGCGACGATGTATTCGTTCACTTCTCCGCAATTCAGGGCGAAGGATTCAAAACATTAGAAGAAGGCCAATCCGTTGAGTTCGATATCACTCAAGGCAACCGTGGTCCTCAAGCAGCTAACGTCACAAAATTATAAGAAACTGGGTCTTCCCACTTATAAATAGAGTGTCATAGCACAAACAACGAAGGCAGCTCCTACTGGGAGCTGCTTTTTTGCAGTGGTAAGAAGCCTGTACTTGTCTTCTGCGGAAGAGGTACAGGCTTCTTCTTTATACGAACATATCGACGATCAGCACGGTGCCGAAGGCGATGAAGGACAGCAAGGTTTCGAGCACCGTCCAGGTTTTGAACGTTTCCTTAACCGTTAGGCCCAGGTACTCCTTGACCATCCAGAACCCGGCATCGTTCACGTGGGACAGCATCAGCGATCCTGCACCCGTCGCGATGACGAGCAATTCCAGATTGACGCCGGACATATGTTCAACGATCGGCGAGACGATACCGGCAGCCGTCGTGAGGGCGACTGTGGCGGAACCCGTCGCGACGCGAATCAGTCCCGCGACCATGAAGGCCAGAACAATCGGCGAGAGGGAAATATTCTCGGACATCTGGGCGATGGACGTTCCGACGCCGCTGGCGATAAGAATTTGTTTGAAGCCGCCGCCGGCACCGATAATCAGAATGATCGAACCGACGGGCAGCAAGCATTCGTGCGAAAGCTTATTGATATAATTTTTGTTCATGCCTTGGCGGATGCCCAGGAAGTAGAAGGCGGCGAAGCAGGAAATCAGCAGCGCAATGACGGAATTTCCGATGAAGACGAGAAACTTCTGGATGCCGGCCGGAACCGGCAAGTACGGCGCTATGACGGACAAGACCATTAACAGAACGGGCAGCAGGATGATGAAAAAGGAAATGCCGGCGCCCGGCAGCTTCGCGGGCTCTTCGCTTGCATCGAGCAGCTCGGGCTCGTTCTCGGGAACGACGCGCTTGCTGACCCATCGGGCGAACAAGGGACCTGCTATAACGGCGGCAGGGATCGCGATAATAAGCGAGTAGATCAGCACTTTGCCGATGTCCGCTTTGAAAATCCCGATGGCCGTCATCGCACCGGGATGCGGCGGTACCAGACCGTGCACGATGGATAATCCGGCGATGACCGGCAGACCGATGAGCAAAATATTTTGCTTTGTCGATTTATGAATCGAGATAACGAGAGGCAGCAGCATGACGATCCCGACGTCGAAGAACACGGGAATGCCGATAATGAAGCCGGAGAGCAGCATGGCCCAGGGCAGCCGCTTTTCGCCGAAGACGCGAATGAAGAAGTTGGCGACTTGTGTGCCGGCTCCGGAATCGGACATCATTTTACCCAAAATGGTACCTAGGGCCAAGATACCCACCAAGTGCCCGAGTACGGCGCCAACGCCGGTTTCGTAGGCGCTTACGATTTTGTCCATCGATAGTCCGGCCATCAGCGCCAAGAACAAGCTGGCGACCGTTAAGGAGATGAAAGCATGCCATTTCCACCAAGCAACGCCGAGAATGACAATAACGATAGCCAGCAATGTGACCGTCAGCAAATACAAATTCATGGTAGAATCCCTCTTCTCATAATTGTGTAGTAAGCGTTATCAATGTCTGGACGAGAAAAGGAACCGAGTATACACTCATTATTCCTAGGTGTCGTAGTTAACTACATAATTGTGCATGTCCGTGCTGTAGTGCCCTGTGCTGAATTCGATCAAATTCCCCAATTCGTCATAGGAGTACCGCAATCTTTTCAACAAAGGCGTTCCTGCGCTTACGCGCAAAACGTCCTCTACGTGCGGAGGCGCAATAGCCGCTGCGAACTCATCGCGATATTTCTCCAAGGTAATCCCTTGCTCCTCCAATAGCTCGTACAAGGATTGGTCGTTCAAATCGCCGGGCTCAAGCTTGGCCATTCGTAAGGATAAGTAATTGGCGAAGTGAATGTAAGGCTTCTCATTCAGAAGATACAGGCGCTCGATATAGAAGCACTGCTCGCCCATTAGCCGGTAAGGCAATGTACCTTCTTCATTGCGGATCACTTCGGCACGCAGCAGTTGCTTACGGATTTGGTGGCCTTCTTCCACGAGAAGCTCCGTGAACCGTTTCCATTTGGACAGCTTGGACAGCGATGCGTTGCGGATCACTTTCGTCCCTTTGCCGCTGCCTTTCTCCAAGTAGCCTTCCTGCGCCAGTTCTTTGATGGCATTGCGCACGGTGATCTTACTGACGTTGAATTCCTGCTCCAGCTGCGGCTCGGAAGGAATGTTGGTGCCCAAAGGATACACACCGTGCAGGATGCGATCCTTTAGGATATTCATGATTTGTATATATAAGGGTCTTTTGTTGCGGGATAAATTCACCGGAACTCTTCACTACCTTTCTACATCGCCCACAGCCTCCGTCATCGCGCGCATGATTTCGCTCTCCGACGACATGGGCGTATCGCCAACGATCGTATGTGCCAGCATGCCTGCGGCAGCTGCAAATCCGACGGTTTGTTCAGGGGGGAAGCCTTGGATTTCCCCATGTACGATACCGCTTGTGTAGGCATCTCCTGCACCAATTCTATCATAGATGGAAAAGGTGAGCAGGTTGGAAAAGAAGAAGGTTTGATCTTTGTACATATAACCGCGCAAAGAATGCGTGTTGTCGCTGTTGATGTGCCGGTGCGTGCCCGCTATGACGGAAATCCGGTATTTCTGCGCGACGGCCGGGATCAGTTCGAGCAGCTGCTCCTGCCGGTCCGTCTGTTGCGTAGGCATGCCGAGAATGTACATGGCGTCTTTCTCATTCATCATCACAATATCGGCGAGGTGCAGCATGTCCTCATAATGAGGCTTGGCTTTGGCGTAACCGCCTTCTCCCCAATGGGCAGGCCGGTAGTTGCAGTCGAATACGACGGTGCCGCCGCGGGCTTTGACTTCCTTGGCCAGCTCTTTCATATGCTGACGCACCTGGTCGTTCATCGCGAGCGTGATGCCGCAGAAATGAACGATATCGATATGGTTAGCTATTTCGGCGAAATTATAAGCGTCAAGGGGAGCGGTATTGAAGCTGCTTTCTTGACGATTGGAATACGTGACCCGGCTCGCTCGCGCACCGAATCCGTTTTCTAGGAAATACATGCCGACGTAGCTGCCGCCGCGGCCTACAAAGTCCGTGCGGATGCCTAACTTGCGCAGATAAGCTTCCGCCGCATCGCCCACGGGATTGGCAGGCAGGCTGGAGATCAGGTACCCGGCATGGCCTAATCGGGAGAGGGCGGAGCTGACGTTCACGCCCGTTCCGGAAAACGAGTAGTTCAAAGAGCTGGCTTGGGACAAGAGTTCATACCCTGGCACCTGCAGGCGCATCATGACCTCTCCGAAAGCAGCAATTCGTTTAGCCATGCAGATCAACCAGCTTCTTCATGATGCTGAGCAGCTCGCGGACATCCGAAGTTCTTGTATGCCCGGACGCTTTGTCAATGATGGAAGAGTAGACGTGCGGGATGACTTGCGGAACTTTGGCTTCCAAGGCGATACGCACAATCGCTTCGAAGTTCTCCATGTCGATACCGCCGGTCGGTTCCAGGGCGAACCCTTCTTCACCGCAAGCCTGTGCAACGGCACGCAGCTCGTCTTCCCGGCTAAGGCCGTTCATCGGGAAATATTTCAGTGCATTGCCGCCCATGTCGCGCACCAGCGCGATGGCTGTCTTGACAGGGACGATGGCCTGCTCAGGCTGGGCTGCGCTTACGGGACCTGTCGAGATATTCACGTATCCGACGCGTCCTGTCGGCGATACCAACGAGTTGATCCAGCTGTCTTGTCCGCCGAGGTTCGCACGTGTGGCGCCAACTGCAGGGAACACTTGATTGATATGTGTCCCCGGATAATGCTTGGCAATTTCCGCGACAACGGCAGCTTGGCGGTTATCGCCTGCGCCCAGACCGATCGATACGGCTTCGTCGATCGCTTGGCCGTATTCCTTCATCGCCGCTACCGCCGTTTCGACGGTCGGATAATCTTTGGAAAGCACGCCGACAAGCACATAGCCTTCCGCAGCCTCGAATACTTCTTTGGCATTCTCCACGCTGCCTGCCAGCACATTGAGTGCGGCGCGGCCTTTATAGAGACGTTTGGTCATAGTAGACATGTTTAGTTACCCCCTGCAAGTTTCCGTATTTGTGCGGCAATGACCTCAATATCGTCGCCTTGAAGCGGACGCGGATCGATATCGAAATAACCTTGTCTTACGCCGTAGTCGCGTGTATAGATGGCAATCTCGCCTTCACGCAGCCCGTCGTTCACTTCTTTGGCTGTAGTTCCTGCTCGAGCGGCATCGATATGAATGCGTCCGCGATAAATCGTGCGGCCGGCTTCATCCTGTACAATCGTTACGTTGACGCCGTTCAGCTCGTTAAGCGGCATGAGGGCTTGCAGGGAAGCTTTCTCCTGCTCGCTTCTGTCTTCTTTGACGCCGTATTCATCCAGTGCTTGCAGCAAGCCGAAAGTCGTTTCCTTGCCGACCTTCATGCTGCGACCGATGCCGTGGAGCTGAACTTTCAGCCACTCGATATAGGTGCGCTTGCCGCCGACGATGCCTGACGTAGGACCTTCAATGGCTTTGGACCCGCTATAAATGGCAAGATCCGAGTATTTCACATATTTCTGGAGGTCTTCTTCCGCCGCCGCATCGACGATGAGAGGCACTTGGTTGCGCTGTGCAATGTCCCAGGCTTCCTCGACGGAAATCATGTTCTTCTGAACAGCATGGTGGGATTTCACATATAAAATCGCCGCCGTATGCTCGTTAATCGCATCTTCGATGTGTTCGGCCTTACCTTCGTTGGCGTAGCCGACTTCAATCAGCTTGCCGCCGCCGAGGTACACCATCGTCTCTACAGGTGCGCCGTACTGAACGTTATGACCCTTAAGGATAATAATTTCACGCTTGGCAATAGGCTCCTGGTGCAGCTTCTCGCTTAGACGGCGATTGCCGCGGGTAACGACTGCAGCCACGGACAAGGCGATGCCGCTGGAAGCGGAATTGACGACGACAGCAGCCTCGGAGCCGAGGATGCCTGCTATATAATCGCCTGCTTTATCTACGAGATCGGCGATCTCCACATAATTCTGGCCGCCGTGTTTCATAGCTTCCATCACGGTGTCCGTCGGTGCGGAAACGCCGAGAATGCTCATGCGCCCGCTTGCGTTGATGACGCGCTTGAGACCGTATTTAGCATGTAATGAGTGTGCCATTTGCAACGACTCCTTTGGGTTGGATTAGTTGTTCTCCGGTCCGCGTATCGCCTTCGGAATCCTTCAGCAATACCGGCTCATCTTTCACTGCGAAAAGTGTTAGATTGGCCGTATCGCCGACCTGGATGCGCCCAAGCTCCGGTTTGCCCAGCCATGCGGCGGCACGCTTCGTGACGGCGTCGATGACCTCTTGGAGCGGGTAGCCGAGATACAGGAATTTCGCCAGCACGTTGGACATACTATACACGGGGCCGTTCAACCGGTTACCGCGGTAAATGTCCGTCGAGATCGTGTCGAAATGGATCCCATGCCGCTTCGCGGCTTCCGCCACTCGGAACGAAAAGCTGGCCGTACCGTGCCCGACATCCAGATGAACGCCTCTGGCGATCGCTTTGGTCAGCACGTCCAGCGGCTTGCCGCTCTGGTCAAACAAATTGTTGGCTTTCCCATTCAAATAATGGGTAATGATATCTTTCTCCTCCAGCAAGGAAACGACTTCCTCGATGCTTGGGGGACCTGATCCGATATGAACCATTAGCGGCAATGAGGTTAGCCCCGACAGCTCTCGAGCAGCTCGTAACGGTTCTATGCCGGAGTCGCGAACGACGCTTTGGCTAATGCGCGCCTTCAAACCGACGATCATGTCCGGATACGTCTTAACGGCACGGGCCGCCTCAGCGCTATCGATCCAGGACATATCGGAGAGTTCGTCGATGCGCTGCAGGCCGATGCGGGAAATGTTCAAGAAGGCGAGCACATTCGTTGCGGCGCTCCGCCGGCTGGCGGCCAAATCGGCTATGCGGTCCGCTCCGCAGCTGCCTGCGTCAACAATCGTCGTCACTCCCTGCTTGATTCCGATCTCATCGATTTCATCGCCATACGGGTCGAAAGCGGGGAAGGCATGTACATGCATGTCAATCCAGCCGCTGGAGACGTAGGCGCCGGCATAATCCCGAATGGGCTTTCCTTGTCCTTGCCCGGGAGGAGCCAATTCGGCAATCTTGCCGTTTTCGATAACAATATCAACCGATTCTCCATTTACATGCTTAACATTGTGTAGGACGTAACGCTCTTGCATGCCTGTCACCTTCTCTGTAAGCCGTTTTAGTTACGCTTTCACTAAGATTTCCTGAATGGCCCTCCAACTATGTAGGAGAGGGATAAAACGTTTCGTAAAATGTATAACGTTATAATGTTAAGATAGCACAAAGTAAGTTCCAAGTAAATATAACGTTATAATGTTTACGAAGAAAACTGCTGGAAACCAAACCGGACCTCGCAGGCGGTCACAGAAGAGCGGTCAGCCTATTGCCAAATAAAAAAACGCCGCATATGCGGCGAATTCATCATAGAAAAGGAGCTGACCGTGAACCACGGCAGCTCCTTCATTATTAATCGATGATTTGCAAAATATCATCAATTTCTTTGCGGGCCAATTTGCCCGGACGTTCCTTCGGATGGCCGAGGGAGATGACCATATTGATCTGGTATTCGCCCGGAATGTTGAGATACTCGCGAATCTGGTCTTGGGCGAGCAGGACCGGTCCTGTCATCGGACAGGTGGCAAGACCTCTGGCATGTGCGGCCAGCATGAGGTTCTGAGAGGCCAAGCAAGAGCTCTTGATGCCTTCTTCCGCCCAGACGGCATCCTCGACAAGCTCAATCGGATCGAAGATCCGTTCGCGGAATTTCGATTCATATGGCGTTGCCAAGCAGATGATCAGTACGGGAGCGTCGGAGAAGGCTGTCGCATACGGGCCGAATGATTTCACCAGCAGGCGCGCCTCACGGGAAAGGCCTTTCTGCTCGGCGGCTTCCGCACGCAGGTGCAGCTGCTCCCACGTCAATTTCTCGATATGTTTAATCTTCTCTGTATTTCTGATGGCAATAAATTTCCACGTCTGGGAATTCGTATCGCTTGGCGCATAACGGGCGCAGTCGATAATTTCACGAATATCTTCGGTAGCGACTTCCTGCTCAGTAAAATTCCGAACGCTGCGGCGCTCGAGTACGACGGACTTGAAATCCTCATAATTCATATAAAACAATTACCTGCCTTTGCTGCTTCATAGTCGTCAAACTTGATACTTGGTACTAAGACTATATTATAAAGCAGTTGCTACTGCAGCACAACCGTATCTCCGTCCTGTAGACCCTTAAGCACTTCGGTTTTCTCCGGTGTTTCCATCCCGATCTCGATTTCGCGGCGCTCCACGCCTTGTGCCGTTTGCAGCATGACATAATAAACATCCTTCTCATGCATGACGGCCAGCGTCGGAACGACGACGGCTCCGGCTTTCTTCTCCGTCTCGATCGTACCCGACAGACTGAGCCCGGCGATAAGCTGCTCGTCCGGCTCCAGTGAAATCGTCACTTCGAATTGAGCTGCCGCGGTGCCTTGCTCCGTACCCGCTTTGGCGAATTTGGACACCTTTTCAACTTTGCCTTGCAGTTTTTTCTGCTTCAGGGCGTCTACCTTGACTTGAACGGGCATGCCCGGCTTAATCCGGAAGACGTCGAATTCACCGACCGTACAGACCAACTGCAGCTTCGTCAAATCGACGATTTTGCCGATTCGCTCGCTTTCCTCAACCGATTTCGGAATTTTGGCGGAATCCTCGAACAAGAAGATGCCGTCCTCCGGCGCCAGGAAAGCCGCCTGCTCCACCTTCTCCTGCTTCTTCGCCAACTGCAGTTGAATCGATTCATCATTCACTTCACTCAACTGTTCTTGAATTTTGCGTTCTTCGGCTGCCGCGAAGCGAGTGCGGGCGTCGTCCTCGCCGACAGCGCCTGCCGGCAGGGCAGTATCCCCGGCGGGGCCGGCAGCCTTGAATTTGGCGAGGTCCGCTTCCAGCTTTTGCTTGCGGAGCGTCGTCTGCAGCGAGGCGATCTCGCTTCTAAGCGGGGTGGCGTCAAGCTCGAACAGCAGCTGTCCTTTTTTGACCTGCGCGCCGTCGGCCATTTGCCACGATTTAATTTCGCCGCCGAAGGGAGCGTAGACTCGCGTTTCTTTCTCGTAAGAGGACTTGCCTTTGACCTCGACGTTGTTCGTCAAGTCCTCTTTGGTCACCTTGAATTGCAGAGCGTTCATGGCAGCCGCCGCATCGGCGTCCGCCCGGTTCGGCGCCTTGGGGTGACTGGCTATGTATAAAAAAGTGCTGATTCCGCAGACGGCGATGCCGGTTGCCAGCAGAATCCAGAATTTCTTTTTCCTCATGCTAAGCAAGCTCCTATTCTCGTTTAATGGCCGTCAATGCATCGGTACGGGATGCTTTAATGGCGGGGTACAGTCCGGACAGCACGCCGGTCATCACAGCGAAGAACATGCCGACAGGGAGAATCCACAGCGACAGGAAGAGAATCTCGACCGTCTCTCCGGGTCCTGAATCGAACGTAATAATGAGCAAGTTGATGGCCCAGATGACCCAATACGACAAAATGATGCCGACAAGACCGCCTAACAGGCCGAGAAGCGACGATTCCACAATAAACATATTGCGGATTTGCTTCAGGTTCGCCCCCAGCACTTTCATGATCCCGATCTGTCTGCGGCGTTGATGGGTGGACATCGTCATGGCGACGACAATCGAGATGGAGGCGACGAATAGGACGAAGAGACCGACACCTGTAAGCAGCAAACGGACGATGACGAATTCGCCTTTCATCCGGTCTTCTTGATAGAGATTGGTTTGCGTCTGCAGCTGCAGTTTCTTAATCCACTCATCGACCTGCTTCACGTTTGCGCTGCTGTCGACTTTGACCTTTACTTCGGAATATTGAACCCGGCCGTCGGTCGATGCCTTATTGAGCGCCTCCAGGATGTTCCGCCCGGTTTGCGGCGAGACATAGGCCGTTTTGTTGCCTTGGAGCATAGCGTCCGGCAGCCCTTCCGGTTTCTTCAGAATGCCCGTAACGCGGAGAGAGATTTCTTGGGCCTGCACGGCATTCGTCTGATTCGTTCCCCCAGGCTGTCCCTGGAAGTCGTTCGGCTTCAAGAGCAGATGCTTCTGATAAAGCGGGTAAGGGATGGCGCCCATTTGGCGGTACGTTTCCGCCTGCTCCTTGGTCGGATTTTGCTGCATAAGCTTATTGCGAACTTCCATCGTTTTGGCGTCAAGCACACCGAGGGTAGTGCCGTAATTCAGCACGATGCTGCTCTCCTGCGCATTGGCTCCGCCTTGCTGGTACTTGGAGTCGAAGGCCTCCAGCTCGCTCAGCTCCGTTGCAACGAGACGCAGATAACTTTGTTTGCCGTCGTCGACGGTGAAGCTGAATTGTCCCAGCTCTTGAAAACTGGCGACGGATTTCACATGGGGGAACGTGCGAATGAGATCGAGCTTATTTGCCGTCAGTTTCGCCGGGCTGTTGGGGTCGCCGCTCTGGTCCATGATCGTGATCTCATCGGTTTTGAGATAGAAGCTCATCTGCTTCTGGCTGTAATGCTGGATGGATTCGCCGAAGCCGAGCGCCACCATAATGGAGGCGGAACCGATGGCAATCCCGACCGTGCAGAGCGCGGTTACGACCTTGCGGCGCCGCAGCTGGTCCCAGCCCAGCCGAACGTAATCCTTCAGCTTCATCCGGCTTCACCCGCCAGCAGGTTCTCTTCCAGCAAGCGGCCGTCGCGAAGCTGCAGCACACGCTGCGTTCGGCGGGCGACTTCGAGCTCGTGGGTGACGATCACGAAGGTGATGCCGGAGTTCTGATTCAAATCGATGAGCAAGTCGATAATTTCCGCTTCCGTTCTCGTATCGAGATTGCCCGTAGGTTCATCGGCAAAGACGATGGCCGGCTTCGTGATGAGGGAACGGGCGATCGAGACGCGCTGCTGCTGCCCTCCGGATAGCTGCGACGGAAATAGATCCGCCTTATCGCCGATGCCGACCTGCTGCAGGAGAGCCATCGCGCGATCTCGGCGCTCAGCGCCGGAGACGCTCTGGAAGACAAGTGGCAGCTCAACGTTCTCGCGAACGGTCAAATGTGGTATTAATTCATAAGATTGGAAGATGAATCCGATGTGAGACCGGCGAAATTCCGCCAAGCGGTTTTCGCTCATCTGTTCTATGGCATGTCCGGCGATAAGGATACTTCCTTGCGTAGGCTTCATTAAGCCGGCCATCAAGTTAAGCAGCGTCGACTTTCCGGAGCCGGAGCTGCCGAGCAGGGCGACCATCTCGCCTTGCTCGACCCGGAAGCTGAGCTCATGCAGAACGGGGGTATCTTCTTGCCCTGTGCGGAAACTGTGAGATAACCGTTCAATGGCTAACACGTTATCAATCCTTTCTTTCTAGAACCTATTTGCGGCCGAGGAGACGCCCCTCCTGCCCTAACAGATGCGAGCCGAAGAAGCCGGCGGTCGCAACGAGGGATAAACATGCCGCTATGAAATAGACGGTGCTTCCTCCCGCCGCATCGTAGATCCAGCCGCCAGCCGTTCCGCTGATCAATCCCGCGATGCTCGACCAGGCTACGGCGAAGATGGCTTGACCGGAGGAGCGGTATTCATCCGGAATAATTTGACTTAAGTAGCGGTTCGCAGTAATCAGGAATACCCCGAAGGTTAAGCTGTGCAGCAGCTGAATTCCGATGATCCAGGCAGGGTTATGGATGGAACCCATCATGAAGAAGCGCAAAGCATAGATCATTCCGGCAAAGCCGAGAAGCGGAAGCTCCTTGAACCGGTGACCGTGCTTGCTAAGAAGGAAGAACACCGGGATTTCGCTTAGCGCAGAAGCCATCCAGGCATAGCCGATCAACGAGTCCGATGCGCCAAGCTCACGCATATAAAGCGCCAGGAAGCCGTCGTTGAAACGGTGGGAAACGGACATGACGATAACCAGCAGCAGGAACCAGACGAATTTCTTATTCTTCAGCATGCTCAGCATGCCGCCGAAAGCCATCTTCTTGCCGCCTTGACGGGCATCCGTCAAGAAGAAGACGATGACCAGCGAGCAGGATATGGTTAGCAAGCATAGGATTGGCGTAAGCCCGGTGCCATAATGCTTAAGCAGCATGCCGAAGCCTCCGGCGGAGACGGCGAAGCCGATGGACCCCCATACGCGGAAGGATGCGTAGCTTTTGCCGCTGGCCCGGAGGCTCAGCATAAGCTGGCTGTCGTTCAATGAATTGACAGGCTGCTGGAAGAAGAAAAACATCGCCAAGCAAACATACAGCAAGGAAAACCAGCCGGCCGTAAACACCAGAATGGCCGTGACCAATTGTCCGGCGATCAATATGATCATAATCTTCTTCACCGTTTGGAAGCGGTCGCTCAGAAAGCCCCACAGCAAATTCGTGGCGATCCCGATTAACGGGCCAATGGCATACAGCAAGCCGATTTGCAGCTTCGAATATCCTTTGTAATCGAAATACAGGGGGAAGAAGGTAACGACGATCCCCATCGTCATGAAAAAAGAAAATGTGAACAGACGAAGCAGCTGATGTTGTGACTGTATAGATTTAGACGTACGCATAAAGGGTAATCACTCGTTTTCGTTACAAATTTTTTGAAGGCAGGCTCGGTTGTTTGATTTCAGACGTTCGTCTGAGGACATAAACGACGACCAGCAGCTCTGCCAGGAGGCCGACGGATTGGGCCAGAGCACCGATCATCCCGTTCCAGCCGGGCACGGTCAGAATGGCGATGAACAACGTAATCACCGTCGTGGCAGCATTCGCAGATTGTGAGATAACCATGATTTTGGTTTGTCCCCGAAGCATGATGATGCCGTTCATATAATCCAGCCAAGGGAAGACAAGCGTCATGATCATGAAGATTCGCATCGCATGCAGGCTTGCGTGCATCAGTTCGGCGTTGACCCCCATCACATGGTACATGAACCAGGGTCCAAGCGGCGTATAAGCAAGAATAGCGATAAGAGTGCCGGGAATGAAGCTAAGCAGCAAGACGAAACGGACAACGGTCCGCGCATCCTTCCTGTAGAAGTTAAGGACGATTTGGTGGATATAGGAGAAAAAGCTGATGACCAGCTGGGTTAAGGAACCGGCAATGGCAAAAGACGATATCGCCAGATGGACTTGCATCGTTTTCCCCAAAACTGCATTGATCGCAGGACCGATGATGACGGCAATGACGGAAGAATACAGGAGGGGTCTGTAGAAAGTGAAAATTTGCCGCTTCGTTTCGATTTCGTGATTGGGCGCCTTCTCGGGGATGACCTTCTTCAGGAGACTGGAGCCTTCCCAGATGGCTACGGCCGCTTCAATGACCATGCCCAGCAGGAAAATAATGGCCCCAACACGGCCGCTCGTTACGTTGTCGGTTGTAATGAAGTAAAGCGATAACAGGTACATGGCGGCGATTCGCACACCCATGCCGATCGTTAGCCATTTGGTCCGCATGTTGAAGATGATGATACCGTGGAACAAGCACCTGAGCCCGGAAAAGATGCTTACATACATCAGGATGCGGTACACGCTGAGCGTGCTGTCCAGCAGCTCCGGTTCGACGCCAAAGAAATAAAGAAATACCCACTCTCCGAGCGGCGTATAGCATATAATGAGACCAATAAGAATGATGCATGCGAATACATAGGAGCTCACGGCCGCCATGGCGCGAAAAGAGATCCGGTCTCTGACGAGAGCCGAACAAGCCTGCCTCAGCAGGACGACCGGCTTTTCGGTTAAGCCTAACAAACTGAGCGGGAGCGCGTAGCTGGCAATGACGACTTCGGGATTGTCCGCCCGGGCCAAAGTGCTGTTGATGATTACGTGCGAGAGGGTTACGAGCGTTGCAGAAAGTCCGAGGGGGAGAAAAAAGGAGATAAGCTGTTTCCATGAGATTGTGCTTTTCATTGATGAGGCTGCCATCTGTATCTCTCCTAACTATATGTCCCTGCTAAAAAACGTTATTTAAGTATACCAGAAAATGAAATCTAGATGACATACAATTTTAACTGGAAACCCAAGGTTTGAAGTGATACATTTAAAGGTAGAATGTTTCTTGAACTATCGCAGCGTGTTTTACTGGAAGGAGGCAATTCAGAAGAATGAGCTGCTATTTTCAATATGATGCCAGACTCGGCATAGAGACTCCCGCTCTGGAGCACGATTGGGAAACGTATCCTGCAGATATACGGGTAGATATTTTATTTCAATGGGAACAAATCCGCGGCACGATACCCGATCGCATCTTGAAGCTGGAATCCTCGATTATTGTGAAACAAAACCAGTTGGATCAAGAGGACGATTTCCTGACTTCATGTCGTTTGAATTCCGAAATTGCTGATTTGGCATCGATCATAAATGATCTTCACCTGTGGTTCCGGATCAATCAGGATCTGGAATCGAAGACCCACCATTAGGGATGTTTAATGAAAGGGAGAGTGACGGGTTACATGCATAGCAATCAAGATGGAACCAATTGGTTGGAAGCTATTGCGAAGCCTCTCTTGGAGCATCTGCCGGCGCTGTATCCGATAGAAGAATGGGATCACGCGATGGATGAAAGAATCGAAGAGATGCTCCCGGCGAAGCTGGCCCAGGGCAGCCCGGAACAAGAGATGTACTTCCTGGCTATTAAAGCGGGGCTTTATTTGCTCAATGAGAGCCTCGATAAATCTCACGATATTGCCCAGGAAATTACCAATGCGACAGGCAGTTATTGGCATGGTCTTATGCACCGGATGGAAGGCGACTACAGCAACGCCAAATATTGGTTCAACGATGTCGGCCCTCATCCTATTTTTTCCAATTTAATTGCGTGTGTTCGGGATTATTTGACTGTCAAAGATTTGGCTGATCTGGATAACGAGGCGATGCGTCATAAGCTGGAAGTGCTGATTACTTCTCCGGTTTGGAACCCTTGCGTGTTCATTGACGTGGTCGAGCTGCAGGTTTCACTTGTTCAGAATGGGACGGTGGATAGCTGGTTAAGGCATATTCAGCGGTACGAAATGCAGCTGCTGCTGCAATATTGCTATGAACAAAGTTGTGGAGGAAGTCTGCTTGAAGCAATTGGACAGAAGTAGCACGAAAGTTCCGCAAGGTCCGTTTCGGTTGATGGTCAGAGTGTACCGCTATATTTTGCCGGAGGTCGGCGCCCACCTTTCCAGTTGGAAAGCAAGAGCGGAGCGGATTCCGGATCCTGAGCTAAGAACGCAAGCGCTAGCCAGTATAGCGACTAAGAAGTTTCACTGCCAGGGCGGTGCGGTGTACGCGGCTGCCAACCTGCAGATGCGGCATCTATTAATTCCGCTGATTGTCTCATTCCAGACGATTAGCGATTATCTGGATAATTTGTGCGACCGCAGTACGTCGCTGGACCCTCAAGATTTTCGGCAGCTGCACCAATCGATGCTTGATGCGGTCGATCCTTCGAAGCCGTTGCATGACTATTACGCTTACCGGCAGGAGAAGGAGGACGGGGATTATCTCCAAGATCTCGTCCTGACTTGCCAGCGTTGTATCGATGCCTTGCCTTCGTATGGGCAGGTGGCGGATCAGGTGCGCGAATTCGTTGCCCTGTATTGCGACCTGCAAGTGTACAAGCATATTCGCAAGGATATGCGCGAACCTGAGCTGCAGGCGTGGTGGAATCTTCATCATCACCGGTACAGCCAAATTGCCTGGAATGAATTTGCAGCAGCGACAGGCTCGACATTAGGGATGTTTATGCTGTTTCTGGCCGCTTGCGACCCCCACTTAAGCGAGAACCAAGTGGCGTCGATCCGGGAGGCCTATTTCCCGTATGTGTGCGGATTGCACATTTTACTCGACTATTTGATCGATCAAGAGGAAGATATTCAGGGCGGGGATTTGAATTTCTGCAGCTATTACGATTCGATGGACGATACGGTGGAGCGAATTGCCTTCATCGTGCAGGAAGCGCGGAGTAAAATTTTGTTCTTGGAACATCCGCGATTTCATCGTATGATAATCGAAGGTTTGCTCGCGTTATATTTGTCGGATCCGAAAGTGAATGGACAACAACAAGTTAAGAACGTATCCAAGCGTCTAATGAAAAATAGTCCGTTAACCCGGTTGTTTTTCTGGATTAATAGCATGTTTATCCGCACGACATCATGAATGTCATTCACAAGAAATGAAGGAGGAAATGAAATGTCAGCAGTAAAATCAATTGCAGTATTAACAAGCGGTGGGGACTCCCAGGGGATGAATGCGGCCGTTCGTGCGGTAGTACGAAGCGCGTTATTCCATGGTCTTGAAGTCTATGCCGTACAGCGCGGTTATCATGGTCTCATCAACGACGATATTCGCAAGATGGATTTGCGCAGCGTCGGCGACATCATCCAACGCGGCGGCACGATTCTGCAGACGGCGCGCTGCAAAGAATTTCTGACGCCGGACGGTCAGCAAATCGGCGCCGAGAACTTGCGCAAACGCGGGATCGACGGTTTGGTCGTCATCGGTGGAGACGGGTCCTATCAGGGAGCGAATAAACTGAGCAAGCTGGGGATCAAAACGATGGGCTTGCCGGGAACGATTGACAACGATATTCCGTTCACAGATTTCACGATTGGTTTCGATACGGCGGTCAGCATCGTTGTGGATGCGATCAACAAGCTTCGCGATACGATGACTTCCCACGAACGTTCTTCCGTTGTCGAAGTGATGGGCCGCCATTGCGGCGAAATCGCCCTTTATGCAGGTCTCGCCAGCGGCGCTGAGACGATTATCGTACCGGAAGTCGAGTATGATATCAACGAAGTAGCGAACCGGATGAAAGATAACTTCGCACACGGCAAACGCCACAGTATTATCCTGGTCGCTGAAGGTGCGGGTACGGGCGAAGGCGTGGCGAAGCAAATTACCGAAGCTGTCGGCATCGAACCGCGCGTTACGGTGCTTGGCCATATTCAGCGCGGCGGCGCGCCGACACATAACGACCGGATCTTGGCAAGCCGACTTGGCGATTTCGCGGTTCGTCGACTGATGGAAGGCGATTCCTCCAAAGCTTGCGGCGTGATCAAAGGCGAATTGGTCGCTACGGACATCGACTTGGTTGTCAATACGAAGCGCGAGTTTAACAAAGAGCTGTACGAGCTGGCAAGCCGTCTGTCCCAATAAAGTGACGTGAGGGTCGCCTATTGACCGGGCGAAGGGTTTCGTCTATAATAGCGAACAATATACAAATCGGCATTATGTCAATGAAGAGCATCCAACTCGGAGACGTTTATGATCGGAATGAGTTTGTTGTACGACCCGGACCATTCTCTAAATAGACCGGCACCGCCCGTTATCGCGGAACCAAGCGGATGATGGCCTGTACAAGGCGATCATCAAGTTGGGTGGCACCGCGAGCAGAACGCTCCTCGTCCCAATTCGGACAGGGGCGTTCTTTGTCTTTTTATCGATAATGAAAAGGAGCGGTGACGGCGTATGTTGGATATCAAATGGATTCGTGACAATCAGGAAGCAGTGACAGAGGCAGCTATTCGGAAAGGGGTGGACCTCCCGCTCGGAGAGCTGCTGGATGCCGATGAGCGGAAGAGACGGCTGCAGCATCGTGTGGACCTGCTGCGTGCTGATCGGAATCGGGCTACGCCTCAGATTGGGATGCTTATGGCAGAACGCAAGCCGGCGGAGGCTGAGGTGTTGAAAGACCGGGTTCGAGCTTGGAACGGTGAACTGGGAGCGGCTGAAGCGGAGCTCGGGGAGATTGAGGAGCGGTTCAAGGCGCTTATGCTAGCGGTGCCGAACGTGGTTTCGTCCGAGACGCCGTCAGGTCTTACGGATCGGGATAATGTAGTTGTGAAAGTCGTCGGTGAGCCGGTTTCATTCGATTTCGTGCCTCGCGATCATATGCAGATCGGCGAAGACCTGGACATCATTGATGTGCCGCGAGGCGTGAAGGTGGCCGGGACACGCAACTACTACCTCAAAGGGATGGGGCTGTATTTGCACAGAGCGGTTCAGCAGTTGGCGATTGATGTGTTGAACGACCGCGGGTTTACCGTCATGGACGTGCCTTTGATGGTCCGGGAAGAGACGCTGGTGAACGCTGCGTTCTTCCCAGGAGGGCGCGATCAAACCTATGAGCTGCAGGAAGAGAACAAATGGCTCGTCGGCACGTCGGAAGGCCCGCTCATCTCGTATTACGCGAACGAGATTGTCGACCTGTCGGAGGGGCCGCTGAGATTGGCTGCGGTTTCGAACTGCTTCCGCAAAGAAGCCGGCTCGGCCGGACGGGATGTGCGCGGCTTGTACCGCGTGCACCAGTTCGCGAAGGTCGAACAGGTCATCGTTTGTGAGAATGACCCGGATACAGCGGATCGCTTGATGGATGAGATCACCCGCAACGCTGAGCATATCCTTCACCTGCTGGAGCTGCCCTATCGCGTCGTTGCCGTCTGTGCCGGAGACATGGGGGCCAAAAACTACAAGCAATACGATATTGAGACGTGGATGCCCAGCCGTCAAGCGTACGGAGAGACGCACTCGTCGTCGAGCCTGCTGGATTTCCAGGCGCGACGCAGCGGGTTGCGTTACCGGGATTCGCAAGATGCGCTTCGTTACTGCTATACGCTCAACAATACAGCCGTAGCCACCCCTCGCATATTGATCCCATTATTGGAAAACCATCAGCGGGCGGACGGTTCCATCTATATACCGAAGGCGCTTCGCCCGTATATGAGAGGCTTGGAAGCGATCCCCGGCAAATAATTAAACGCACCTTATCGCAAAGCGGTACTCCGCTTGGGTAAGGTGCGTTGCCGTGTTTCAGTAGCCTTCGGAGATATCAACGACATTCATCATGTCGCCGCCGTCCAGCATAGCCCGTAAATTGTGGTAAAAAATAGACGATACGCGCTCCGTATAATGTGCGGAGGATCCGGCGATATGCGGCGTAAGGATGACGTTCTCCATCGCCCATAGCGGCGAGCTTTCCGGCAGAGGCTCCTGCTGGAACACATCGAGCGCAGCGCCGGCCAGCGTGCCTTCCTGCAGCATTCGGATTAATGCGCCTTCATCGATGACATCTCCGCGAGCGAGATTAATCAAGAAGGCGCTCGGCTTCATCAAGGCGAGGTGCTCCTTCGTCACGATGCCGCGCGTCTTAGGTGTGCTGGGGAGCAGAAGAACGACGAAGTCGCTCTCGGAGAATAAGCGGCGCAAGCCTTCGTCGCCGCTGTACGTGGCATCGCAGCCGGCCGAAGGCGAACCGGATCGGTTGAATCCGATGACCGACATGTCGAAGGCCTTGGCTTTGCGGGCCACAGCCTCTCCGATGGCGCCTGCGCCGACAATGCCCAGCGTCTTGCCGTGCAGCTCGCCGACGCGGATGCTTTGGAACCACTCTTTGCGCTGCTGGCATTCGTGCAGCGTATTCGAGCGTCGGACCCATTGCAGCATGAGGCTAAGCGTGAATTCGCTCATTTGGATCGTATGTACGCCGCGCGCATTGGTTAACGGAATTTGGCGTTCAGCCAGCAGCTGAAGCGGCAGCTTGTCCACACCGGCGGATAACGTTTGTACCCATTTCAACTGCGGTGACCGCTCTGCGGAGGCGAATGCGGGATTCATGCGGCCGGCTGTCATGATGACATGGGCGTCTGCGATATGCGCCTCCGCTTCCTTGGACGAACGGAACCAATGAAATTGGCAGCGTTCCTTCAAATCTTGCGGCATGCCCTCCTGCATCGGGGACAGGTCCATGTCCGTGATGGCGACAATGTTCATTTGTTCTGGCTCCTTTCGGCGGTTCATGCATGAACACCCTGAGGCATGCGGATCCTCAGGGTGCAGGTATGCTCAGTAATTGACATTCGCCGTGTAATTGTTGTTGGCGTTCCAGAGCAGGTATTCGTCGACTCCGTTATCATGGAGCGCGCGAATCTGCTCTTCCACTTCATGTTTGCCGTATTTGATATAACCGGGAACCCAAGAAGCGGTGAAGTCTTGAATCCAAGGCCGAACGATCGGCTTCCAGCCTTTCTTGTCAATGGCTTCCAGCTTTTTCGTCGTATCTTTGGACGCTCCGTTAATTGTAACATATGGAGCCGCATCTGGCACTTTAGCACCGAACCAGCCTGTGCTATAATGACTCGGATATATCATTGGCGAGATGACGTCGACGTTCTGGGAAATCTTCTCAAAGTCCTGTCCGATCCCCTCTGCCGCAGGGACTGAAGCCGCATAGCCGAAAATATCTACGGACACGCGGACCCCAAGCGGCTGCAGTTGTTCTTTGGCATACTTGACGAAGGATGCGACGGCATCGATGCGGGGACGTTCGTCCTTGGTGTACTTGAGCGTATCCGCTCTCTTCTCGAAGCCTTCCGGGAAGCGCACGTAATCGAACTGAATTTCTTTGAATCCGGCTTTCACCGCTTCCTTAGCAACGGCGATATTATAGTCCCATACTTCTTTGTTGTAAGGATTGACGAAGCTGTCTGGCGGGTTCTTGCTGTTGCCCCATACGGAGCCGTCCGGATTCACGAAAGACCATTCGGGCTTCTTCTTCGCGAGGATCGTATCCTTGAAAACGACGATACGCGCAATCGGGTAAATGTTATGTTCAGTAAGAGTGCTCATCAAACCTGGCATGTTGCCGATGATTTTCTGTGTGGTGCCCATCGCATCAAGATCTGCATTGCCTGTTTCCCAAGTAATGTATCCCCAATCATCCTTGACATCGATGACGAGTGAGTTGAGTTCCGTGTCGTCCATCAGTTTAACCAGGGTGTTGAGCCGGGAGCCGCCGGCACTGTGCGCTGTGGCATAGACACCTTTGACTTTGGGGGCGTCTTTCTGCGGATCTTGCTTGTTGACGGGAGCGAGAGGATCAGCAGGATCTTGGGATGGAGCGGGTTGGACGATAGCAACGGCATTCTTGGCGTCCAAAGAGGCTTGGACGAGCTGCTCGAAGCTGGCGTCCGGGTTAGCGGCAGTAACATTGCCCCAAATGAGGGCAAGTGAAGCTAGTAAAATTTCCATGAAGTATAAGTCCTCTCCTATGTAGTGCTAGCTTTATTATAAAGCAAGCGGTAAACTCCGCACAGAGGAAATTTGTAGAGGAATGTAGAAAGAAGGTAGACGTTGTTGAAGCTCGACAAGCAAATTGTTTCTTTGTCCGGTGTTAACTTTTTTTACTATGCTTCCAGTGCCATATTGATGCCGTACTTACCTCTGTATTTGCAGACAAAAGGTTATACCGCCGCTGAAATCGGTCTGTTAATGATGATCGGCCCGTTCGTTTCGATCTTCGCCCAACCTTTCTGGGGCTATGTCAGCGACCGGTTCAACTCGGTCAAGAACATTGTATTTATGCTGTGGGTGCTATCCTTGCTCGGAAGCTTCGGACTCTTCCTGACGAGCGGATTTACCCTGACGCTGGGCTTTATTCTGCTCTTGTATTTCTTTCTGCTGCCTTCCATTCCGCTAATCGACAATCTGGTCGTCAAGTCAACGGCATCCCGCGGATTGTCTTATGGCTCCGTGCGGGTCTGGGGGTCTATCGGCTTCTCGGGCGTAGCTTTAATTTCGGGCCTGCTGCTCGACGAACTGGGCGGAGTGGCCAGGATTCCTTATTTCTACTGGGTACTGTGGATTTTCCCGTTTGTGCTGCTTGCTTTCATTAAGGACGAGCATAGCAGCGGACAACAGCGGATAACGTTGAATGCAATTGGCATTATTTTCCGCAGCAAAAGCTTTCTATGGTTTATGCTGATGGTCCTCATCATCTCCATTCCTCACCGGATGAACGATGCTTTATTAGGGCTGTATCTCAATAAATTGGGAGCGACAGACGCGATGGTCAGCTGGGCGTGGGCGATAGCGGCGTGCAGTGAAATTCCGGTGTTTGCTCTCATTAACCGATACATTCATCGCTATCACGAACTGACGGTTCTAGGCATTGTTGCCGTCATCTATACGATTCGTTGGATTTTGTATGCCGTCATTACCGATCCGTGGGTATTAATCGGATTGCAGGTGACGCAGATGCTTACTTTCGCCGTACTATGGATCGTGGCTGTTCAGTATGTAGTGAGGCTGCTGCCGGAGCAATTCGGGTCGACGGGGCAGTCGATCCTGGCTATGGTATTCATGGGATTGGCGGGCATTATCGGCGGCTCGGTAGGGGGATGGCTCAGTGAGCAGTGGGGTGGAGCGAGTATGTATGTTTTTGCGACGGTCATGTCCGCGATAGCCGCCGTGATGTTCCTTGGTACGCAAGCGGTCATGCGCGGCAAGGTCTGAAAATCAGGTAATGAAAAAAGCACCCGGCAGCAAGTACCTGCTAAGGGTGCTTAGTTCTTATTTGTGAACTTGTCCTGATTCCGTAGTCGTTACTTCCGCAGCATTGATCTCTTTGCGTGGCGGTACAGGCTGATCATCCGAGTTTGCGTTTCCGTTCCCGTTCGTTGCATCTTTGAATTCACGAAACATTTTGCCAAAACCTCTGCCAAGTTCAGGCAATTTATTAGGCCCGAATAAAAGCAAGGCCACTATTGCAATCAAGATGATGTGCCAAGGAGATAGAGCTCCCATATTAGACACCTCCAGTAGATTATCTTATTTGTCTATTATACCATGACCTTATCATAACCTATAGTCCCTAATTATTACAAACTCAATAACTTTGCATGTCAATCATGGATAAAAAGACGCCCTTAATGATAAAGGGCGTCTTTATGATGTTCCGTAATGCTGAACTGAATAATCTCCATGACATCTTCCGCTTCAAGCGCCTCGAGACCGAACATGAGGACAATCTCGGAGTCCAGCTCGCAGCTGGTTAAGAAGGGGTACAACTCGGGTGTTAATTTCATTACAATCCTGGATAATTTGACTGTCTCCACAAGCATCACCCTTCCAATCATAAGATTAGAATAAGAACTACGCCTGAACCACTCACGATGAAGCCAGAACTATATGAAATTACAATCATTATAACACAAATCGACCCGGATGAAAGAGGCTGGTTTCACGATTTACGACTTCAGCTTGCGGAATTCGCCAACGATCCCAACGGTTTCAACGATATTTACGAACGCTTTTGGATCTATTTTCTTAATAATTCGTTTTAACTCTGCTAGCTCATAGCGTGTTGTAACGGTCATCAGCATATCATGCTGCTGTTTGGTATAAGCGCCTTCCGTTTTGAGGAGCGTAACCCCCCTCGGAAGCTGCAGCAGCTCTTGCGTCAATTCTTCTTTCTGCTTCGTGACGATGAAAGCCGTTACCTTAACGTGCCGGATATGTACGGTGTCGACGACTTTGCCGCATATATAAATCGCTAACATGGAGTAAAGGGCAAGGTCCCAATTGTGTTTGAAATAACCTAGAGCTACAATGACGATCCCGTTCATACCGGAAAGAATTGTGCCTAAGGGGAACTCGAATTTGCGCGTCAAAATTAAGCCAACGATGTCGAAGCCTCCGCTGGATCCGCCAATTCTTAAGGTGATTCCGCTTCCGATGCCGATCAGCACACCTCCGAATACCGCCCCAAGTATCGGCTCCTGGGCCACATAGTTGGTGGGCAGTATCTGCATCAGCCATGTCGTTAAAATGACGGATGCGACGCTGATCATGATGAATCTGCGGCCGATGGAGATCAAGCCCCAGATCATTAAAGGCATGTTGAAAAATAAATATAAAAAGCCGATGTTCCAATTCGTGAAATAGCCGATGATCATGGCGAATCCGGACACCCCGCCGCTAAGCAGCTGGTGAGGGATGAGAAACATGTTGAAGCCGACCGCGACGAGCAGAGCGCCAACGAAAATGATGACGGCATCCAGCGCTTTTTTCAAAAAAAATCACCTCTAAAATAGTATGCAGCATAATGCAAGTATAATTCATTCTTTCAAAACTTCAATCATTATTTAACCAGTGTCTAATTAAAAGAATGCGGAAATAAAAAAGCTGTGTCCAAATGATGGACAACAGCTTAGGGAGAGGGGCTAACGCCTCTTGAATGAGCCTGTTTTCTTGGATGTGCTTGGCTTGCTGACCGACGGCTTCGTGACCTTATTCGGCGTCGAACCGTCGTTGCGCCGGGTTGTCGAGGAGCTGCCCGAGCTGGGGTTGGCCGTTCCGCCTTTGAACGTTCCCGTGCGGTCGGATGTCGTCGGCTTCTTGTCTTTGGAGACGTCGGTGGTCGGCGTCGCCGCTTTGCCGCTGCCGGCGCTATAAGTCGGCGTTCGGGTATAGCCGCGATAATCGTAAGATTTCTTACTATTATACCAGCTTCCGCCGAACAAGTTTTGGAGCAGCGCCGCTGTCACAAAGCCTTGCAAGAACGAAGAATCGTAATGAGTTCTGGCATACTCGATGCTGTCAACCTGAATGAGCGTATTCTGGCTTTCATTCGGGTCTTTCTGGATGTTGATCACTTTATCGTTATAAACAAGGAACATTTGGTCGTTCGATTCCTTGCTCTTCTCTTGCGGCGTTTCTTGCGCGGCCAGCTCGTTCGCGACGGCAGGGACGGTTTTCCCTTCGGCCACATAAACCTTGGACATATTCGTGCCCTTGCCCTCAACGCTAACAAGCGGGTATTCATCTTTAATATAGCGGACGGTATCAGCGCCACACCCGGTCAGAAGGGCGATGATCAATAAGAAGGAAAGCCAGGAAGTCCATCTTTTCACTTTTCAGTAAACCCTCCTTTTGGGGTATGACTCCATGATAGCATAGGCTTGTTTAGTGCGTCGATTTTAAAAATTTGATCTGGTTGCCCGGCGTGCGTTCGCCTTCCATGGCGATAAATTTGCCATCCTGCCATTGGAGGAAGAAGAATCTGCGGTCCGGTCCGAAATAGCGCCAGAAAATGACGTCGTCTCCGCTGCGGAAATCGGTGTTGCCTTCCGTCCGCGTCACGTCATTGCGATGGAATTCCAGGTCGAAGGCTACGTCGCCGTCGAGTTCCAATCGCGTAGGCACATCATTAGGATCGTCCAAGGCCCCCTCGATGAAGCTGCAAAGGAAACAATCATAGGTTCGTCCTTTTTCCACAATCAAACACTGAATATTTTTGCCGCTTTGCAAATAATAGGCGTAGCGGTGTGGAGCAAACCCGCGGTCGAAATAAATCACTTTGCCGGAGATCACATACTCTTCAAGATCCACGTTAACAATATCTCCAACTTTGGCATCTTCAAGCGGATTTCCGGCTGGCGCTGTCGGTGGAATTTCTTTTTGACTCCGTAAAATGCTGCTAACTCGTTTGAAAATGGACATTGAAAAACTCTCCTCTGTTCCGAATGTTGTTCTACTCAGTAATACGCTTAGCTTATGCGGAAGGTTTCGTTCTCATCAATGAAAGCAGCCTCTGGAAATGTGTGTATGACTTGTGTTATAATACTTTAGATGTTCTTAAGGGCGGCCAATTGGATCATGGAAGATGATGAATCGAAAGTGTAATCCACCAAGAAACTATAGACACGGATAGGAAGTCGTACTTAAGGGTAAAAAAGATACAAGGCATTAGCCTGCCCTGTACAAAAGGAGATTGAATATATTTGAAAACATTTCAGGAGTTTGGTTTAGAGCCAGCAATTCTACGCGCGGTTACGGAGATGGGCTTTGAAGAATCCACACCTATTCAAGAAAAAACGATTCCGCTGGCTATGGAAGGCCGGGATTTGATCGGTCAAGCACAAACGGGTACTGGTAAAACGGCGGCGTTCGGTATCCCCCTTATTCACAAAATTAATATGAAGGAAGAGCGTATTTCCGCTCTTATTATGTGTCCGACACGTGAACTTGCCATCCAGGTTGCGGAAGAGATTGAGAAGCTCGGCCGTTTCAAAGGCATTCGTTCCTTGCCGATTTATGGCGGACAGGACATTGTGAAGCAAATTCGCGCTCTGAAGAAGAAGCCGCAAATCATCATCGGAACGCCAGGACGTCTTCTTGACCACATCAACCGCAAAACGATCAAGCTTGACGATGTCCAAACGGTCATTCTGGATGAAGCGGATGAAATGCTGGACATGGGCTTCATGGACGATATCCAATCCATCTTGAAGCTCGTTCCGGAAGAACGCCACACGATGCTGTTCTCCGCAACAATGCCGGCGAATATCCAAAGATTGGCACAACAATTCTTGCGCAATCCTGAGCATGTATCGGTCATCCCGAAACAAGTCAGCGCGCCGCTGATCGATCAAGCTTACATTGAATTGCATGAGAAACAGAAGTTCGAAGCGCTTAGCCGTTTGCTTGATATGGAAGCTCCGGAGCTGGCGATCATCTTCGGCCGTACGAAACGCCGCGTAGACGAGCTTGCGGAAGCTCTTCAGAAGAGAGGCTATGCAGCAGAAGGTCTTCACGGGGACTTGTCCCAGAATCAACGTGATAACGTGATGAGAAAATTCCGCGACGGCAGCATCGATGTGCTCGTTGCAACAGACGTTGCGGCTCGCGGTCTCGACGTTTCCGGTGTAACGCACGTTGTGAACTTCGACCTGCCTCAGGATCCTGAGAGCTACGTTCACCGCATCGGCCGTACAGGCCGTGCCGGTAAAGAGGGTACAGCATGGACATTCGTAACACCTAGAGAGATCGACCACCTGCACTTCATCGAGAAAGTTACTCGTCATAAAATTAGCAAAAAGCCGCTTCCTAGCTTGGCGGAAGCGATCGAAGGCAAACAAAAAATGACAGCTGAGCGCATTCTCGATATGCTGCAGAACGATGGGCACACCGAGTTCAAAGGCTTGGCGATTCAAATGTTGGAGCAATATGATTCCGTGAATCTGCTTGCTGCCGCAATGAAGCTTCTGACAGGCGATAAGAAAGAAGCGGTCATCGAGTTGACTCCGGAAGATCCGATCCGTGCAAGAAAGAAAAAGTTCGATGTTCGCAGCGCAGGCAGACGTGTTGGCGGCGGCTACGGTTCCGGTTCCGGCGATCGTCGTCAAGGCGGTTACGGTTCCAGCTCGAACTCCCGCTATCCGCGTAAAGACGGCAGAGAATACGGCTCGAACCGCGAAGGCGGAGAAGGTCGTTACTCTTCCAAAAACCGCGAGTACGGCAGCAATAACCCGGCTAACCGCGATCGTGACCGTTCCAGAGCTCCGCGCAAAAGCGAAGACACTTTGGTAAATAAATAAGAGTCTGGCAACATATAAAGGCGGAGATCCTTGAAGGATCTCCGCCTTTTTGCAATAAATACGTGTATTAGAGGACGAAAGAGCTAGTTATAATGACGAGTAGGATAAACAGAACCAATACAGCACCTGCGGACGTACCGACTGCTGACATAGTATCTACCTCCCGGGTCAAGATTTAGCGACGTTGGGATCGCCAATACTATCCTATGCCGGAGTACCTAGTATGACTAGACGGCTACCTATATGTTCGAAAATAGGCTATAATTAAAGTTATATATATGCGGGACAAGCTATACCCCAATAACATGGACAATCAACGTAGAAAGTTTCCGCTATGGAAACGCTAAGGAGGAAGCGGTTTTGGAGTTTAGAGGAGTAATGGGTGGGCTTTACAAAATATCGGAATGGATCATGCGTTTATCGGTGATTAATCTGCTTTGGCTGTTATGCTCAATTCCGGTTTTCTTTTTTGCGTTCATGGGGCTGGTCAGCCAAACGCCTGACGGATTGAAGGCAATGCTGCCGCTGATATCCATTTTGGCACCGTTTACTTTGTTCCCCGCAACCGCGGCGATGTTCACCGTTGCCCGCAAATGGGTCACAGGAGAAGAAGATGTTCCTCTGCTCAAAACATTTTTCCGCGGGTACAAAGAAAATTACGTACAGAGCATGGTTGGCGGCATTTTCTTCGTTATCATTTTCGTCATCATCAGCGTGAATTACTTCTTCTATTTGAAGCAGGGCAGTACACTTAAGATTTTGGCCGTACTTTTTATCGCATTCACGGTCATTATGGTTATCGCTTTGTTTAATTTTTTCTCGATCATGGTTCACTTGCATATGAAAATTTTTCAAATCTTGAAAAATTCCGTCCTGATCTCCATCGGCAATCCGATCAATTCGATCGTCCTGCTGCTGTGCAATGGCGTCATTTTCTACATTTGCGTGACTAAATTTAACTTCTTCCTTGTTGTTTTCTTCATGGGAAGCATCATGGCGACTTTCTCCTTCTGGCAATTTAACCGCAGCTTCACGAAACTGCAAATCAAACAGCAGGAGCTGGAGGAGAAGGAACAGCAGAAGCTTGCAGAAGCGGAAGGTGAAGGTCTGGAAGAGGGTTCGGAACAATCGGATGAAGAGGATGCCGAGACTAAACGGACTGAAATCTCTTTGCATAAAAACGACGAAAAGAATAAAGAATAAACCTACCAGTTGATCTTCAACCGGTACAGCACTATAATAAGAATACAAAAAGAATCCTGCGATGTTCGTAACGGTTTTAAGTTGTTTTAAACCAATGACTGTTTCTAGGGAGACCTATATCGAAGTGTGGCTGACATGCCCTCGAAAGGGGACCTCAAATACACTTCTGCGGACACCCACCTGCGAGAGCGGGTTTGAAGCACAGAAACCGGACGGCATATGCGGGTTTCTTTATGTCCACATGAATAAAGCGGTTGATCAGGAGGTTTCCTGTTCAACCGCTTTTTAGCGTTGATTATGCGTGACCGGCAAGGTCGCTTAATTGATGGAACGTATCTTTGAGCGTGCCGTATAAGCCGCGGTAAACCTGATAATAAGCCTCATACTGCTGCTGATTGGCGGCGATGGGCTCGACTCTGTCCGTGACCTGAATCCACTTCTCGCAGAGCGTTGTAATCTCTTCGCCAAGGACACCCGACGCCGCCATGATCGCTGCGCCGTATGCCGGGCCGTCTGTGGAGTTCACCGTCACGACCGGGATGCCGAAGATGTCGGCGATCATTTGCCGCCAGAACGGGCTTCTGGCGCCGCCGCCGTTCACGCGCAGTTCCGTCACTTCGACCCCGGACTCGCGAATCAATTGAAGCGAATCGCGAAGCCCGAAGGTGATGCCTTCGAGGACGGCACGCGTCAGGTGGGCTTTGCCGTGCCGCAGGTTCAGACCGATGAAAGCGCCGCGCGCTTTCGGGTCCGGGTGCGGCGTCCGCTCGCCGGACAGGTAAGGCAGGAACAGCAAGCCTTCGCTGCCAAGCGGCGCGGTGGAGGCTTCCGACGTCAGGATTTCATAGACGTCTTTGCCTTCCTGCTGCGCACGCTCCAGCTCCTCGTGCGCGAAGTGGTTGCGCCACCACTGGAACGAGCCTCCGGCGGCCAGCATAACCCCCATGCGGTGCCACTTGCCCGGCACACCGTGGCAGAACGAATGAAGCCGGTATGCTTCATCCACTTGATACGTGTCGTCGTGTACGAAGACGACACCGGACGTGCCGAGCGCCACGGACGCGATGCCTTGGCGGACGACGCCGACGCCGACAGCGCCGCAGGCTTGGTCGCCGCCGCCCGCTACGACCGGCGTCCCGGCGGTTAAGCCGGTGAGGCTGGCCGCTTCCGGCAGCAGGTGCCCGGCGACGTCGCCGGATTCAAACAGCGGTGGCAGCCACGCGAGCGGGATCTCCAGGCGCGCGGCGACGGTTTGCGACCAGCTGCGGTTCGCGACATCGAGCAGCAGCGTGCCGCTGGCGTCGGCCATGTCCATGCCGAACGCGCCCGTCAGGCGCAGCCTGACGTAGTCCTTCGGCAGCAGCAGGTGCCGAACGCGTGCGTAATTCTCCGGCTCGTGCTGCCGGAGCCAGATGACCTTGGGCGCTGTGAAGCCTGTCAGCGCCCGGTTGCCCGTCAGCCGGCCGAGTTCGGCTTCGCCGACGGTCGCCTCGATATATGCGCACTGCTCCGCGGTGCGCTGATCGCACCACAGCAGCGCAGGGCGGATCACCTGCTGCGCTTCATCGAGGAATACCGACCCGTGCATCTGGCCGGAGAAGCCGATACCGGCCACTTCGCTGCCGGGGATGCCGGTTTTGGCCAAGAGCGCACGGATTCCTTCGACCGTGCCGTTCCACCAATCCTCCGGATGCTGCTCAGCCCAGCCGGGATGAGGCTGCTGGAGCGGATATTCAACGCTGTGGCTGCCGACGACGGCGCCGGAATCATCGACCAGGATACACTTGACGGCAGATGTTCCTAAGTCCAAACCCATAAAATACGACATAATATTATCACCCTTTGTTGTTTATGATGGAATCTTGCGCTAATCTTTGTTTGTTTATTAAATATACAAAGATAATTCATTTATTATATTCGCAAGAAAAAGCGAAATTCCTTCTTCTTGCGCGGATGATTTTCGGCGTGCGGTTACAGCTTCTATTCATTTCCATATCAGATGCATCTCATGCCATTGAATTCCTCCGTGTTCAGAGGCGGATGGTGCGATGTATCGAAATCCTTGCTTTTCGTAAAATAAGATCAAATGCTCCTCGCACATAAGCACGATGCCTGCAAGTCCGTCTTCTCGGGCTCTCGCAATAATTTGCTCCAGTAATTGCGTAGCGATGCCTTGCCGCTGATAGCTCGGATGAACCGCAATCGTCAGCACACAGAAGTAACGTCCGTCAACAGCTTGGCTGACGCCTTGTTTAATGCTTTCATCGGCCAAATCCTTATGTTCGAGCTTCACCCCGTTCGTCACTCCGATGAGCTCTTGATGACCGTTGGAATCGGCTTCAGTCATGGCAACCAGGAAATAGCCGCCGAATACTTCCTTCCGCATCCGGAAGGCATCCAGGGTAGCGGCTGCTTGTGCGGGATAAACCATCGTTTCAATATGATAAGCCTCCAGCACTTCATGATCATTCGCAACAGGACGTATTTGCACGTCATCTCACTCCTTGATGTTTAGTTTTTCCCATGGGAAAATTTATTTCACCAGCACATAAGTGTTTACCTGTAGCATAGTATAGCGTTATATAGTATAATTCTAAACAAGAAGTTTCCTTAACACAACTTTATTGGTCCGATGAAAGAAGGGATTTAGATATGGAAGCTGCATACAAAGAGTCAGAGAAACCCGAACGCAAAGGTTGGAGACGAGATTCATCGATGCCCAGCCTGCCTGAAGTCCATCAGAGCATGCGCGTACCTAAGAAAGCCGGCTTCTTCCGGAAGCTGCTCGCTTTCGTCGGTCCCGGGTATCTGGTCGCCGTAGGATATATGGATCCGGGGAACTGGGCGACGGATTTGGCGGGCGGCTCGCAGTTCGGTTACACCTTGTTATCCGTTATTTTAATTTCTAATCTAATGGCAATACTGCTGCAAGCCCTGGCTGGGCGGTTGGGTATCGTGACAGGCCGCGACTTAGCGCAGGCTTGCCGGGATCACTATAGCAAACCCGTTTCTTTTGTCTTGTGGGTGCTGTGCGAGCTCGCTATTGCCGCTTGTGATCTGGCGGAAGTCATCGGCGCCGCGATCGCATTGAATTTGCTTTTTGGCATCCCGCTCGTGTATGGCGTTATTTTGACATCCGTCGACGTACTCTTAGTCCTTTTATTGCAAAAACGCGGTTTCCGCTATATTGAGGCGATGGTGATCAGCTTGATCGCCATTATTACAGGCTGTTTTATTATGGAACTGATATTCTCAAGACCCGATGTAGCGGCAGTCGCCTCCGGCTTCATTCCGAGAGCGGAGATCGTTACTAATCCTGCGATGCTCTATATTGCGCTCGGGATTCTTGGAGCAACGGTCATGCCGCACAACTTGTATTTGCATTCTTCGATTGTGCAGACGCGTAAAATCGAGCCGACGATCGAAGGAAAACGCGAAGCGATCAAATTCGCAACGATTGATTCAAGCTTTGCTTTAATGCTGGCTTTGTTCGTTAACGCAGCCATTCTTATCCTGTCTGCCGCCGCTTTTCATTCGGCGGGCCGTGAAGTTGCTGAGATACAGGATGCCTATCACCTGCTCGGGCCTATGCTCGGTACAGGCGCGGCCAGTATTTTATTCGCGGTTGCTTTGCTTGCTTCCGGCCAGAATTCCACGCTAACCGGTACGCTAGCCGGCCAGATCGTGATGGAGGGCTTCCTGAATATCAGGCTCACGCCATGGCTGCGCCGCTTGATTACGCGAATTATTGCCATCGTGCCAGCAGTCATTGTAATCGGTATTTACGGGGATAGCGGAGCTACGGATTTGCTTATTTTAAGCCAAGTGATTTTGTCGCTGCAGCTTTCTTTTGCCGTCATCCCGCTGGTGAAGTTCACTTCGGATCGTAAGAAGATGGGTGAGCTGGTAACCCCTAAGTGGATGATCGTGCTCAGTTGGTTCGTTGCCGTTCTGATTGCTGGGTTAAATGCTTATCTCTTATACAGCACATTTTTTGGCTAAATATAGGGTGTCAATCTGCCCCTTTCAATGAGGCTTATCCATTGATTTCATTTTCCCTCTTTTTCTTACGCCTAAACAATGGTAATATAGAGGACAGTGTAGAGATGGCAAGCGGTCTAAATGCACTTCATTGAAGGGGGAAAAGGCTTTTGCTTAAGAGAACTTTAATCGGATTACTTCGCAGTCACGAAACGACCGGAGATAAAGCCAAAGATCCTTTGCTTAAAACAAGATATTACAAGCTTCCTAAGGACCAAGTTTGGGAAGAAGTCACTGCCGTTCTGAAGAAAACACCGGGATATAAGCTGCTCCACGAAGTTCAAAATGTCGGCGAAATTTTGGCGGAACGCAAAACCATGACGGGACGCACGCAAGATGTCACGCTTACGTTGTTCGCGATTAATCCCGTGAAGACCGCAGTGGATATTTATTCGGCTTCCCGGGGATCTATGGGCGATCTGGGTTCCAACTACCGCACGATTATCGATATCTATAAACAATTAGACCGGAAGCTAGCTCAATATAAAACCGAACAATAATAAAAACAGCAGGGAAGCTAGGCCTCCTTGCTGTTTTATTTGTTTGGCTTACACTAATTTTTGTACAGCGTCAACGGCAGCTTCGTAGTTAGGGTGAGCTGTCATTTCGCCCAGGTACTCTACATATTGAACCGTATCGTTAGCATCGATTACGAAGATGGAGCGCATATCCAATTGAATTTCTTTAATCAATACGCCGTATGCTTCGCCGAACGATTTCGTTTTGTAGTCGGACAAAGTGATGACTTTGTCGATGCCGGCAGCTCCGCACCAACGGGATTGCGCGAATGGAAGATCCACGGAAATTGTCAGAACAACGACATTGTCGCCTAATTTCGCTGCTTCTTCGTTGAAGCGGCGAGTTTGTGCGTCACAAACGCCTGTATCCAAGGAAGGAACGACGGAGATCAGCTTAACTTTGCCTGCATAGTCTGCCAGGGATACTTGTGTCATCAAATCTTTGTTAACTGTGAAGTTAGGCGCTTTGTCACCTACTTTGATTTCGGGTCCTACCAGGGTGATTGGATTGCCTTTGAGTGTAGCAACACCAGTACGTTCTTGTGCCATGTGAACAGTTCCTCCTTTAATTTCCATCGATATAACAACTTACTTATTATAAGCTTTTTGCTCTAAGGTTGTCCAATTGATGCTGTGAGGCTATAATTTAATTGCATCAAGTTGCCGGATTCGTCATTATGAGAGATAAAGTCGGGGGATTTTACCAAGTGGAATTAAGACAATTGCAATATTTTGTGAAAGTTGCCCGCAAGCAGCACGTGACGCAGGCCGCAGAGGAAATGCATGTGGCGCAATCGGCTGTTTCGAGACAAATTCACTTGTTGGAACAAGAATTAGGCGTTAATTTGTTTGTTCAAAAAGGGCGAAATTTGCACCTTACTTCCGTAGGACATTTGTTCCTGAGCCGCATCGAAGGGATTTTAACGGATTTGGAGCGGGCGGTCGGGGAAATGCATGAGTTTCTCGATCCTGAAGCCGGTGAGATTCGTATCGGATTCCCGCATAGTCTTGTTATCAACTTGCTGCCGGCGGTGGTGGCGTCCTTCAAGAAGGATCACCCCAATGTGAAGTTCCGGCTGCGCCAAGGAACGTATACGTCGCTTATACGCGACGTGACCAGGGGAGAGATCGACCTCGCGTTCATTTCACCTTTCCCGGAGAAGCACGAGCATGTGACGGGGGAAATTTTACTGACCGAAGAGTTGTATGCGATCATACCGTCCAATCATATTTTGGCTGATTATACGTCCATTCGGCTCGAGCAGCTCAAGCACGAATCTTTCGTCATGTTCAGCGAAGAATACACGCTCCGCACGATTGTCATGGAAGCTTGTCTGAAGGCGGGATTCGTGCCGAAGATCGAGTTCGAGGGGGAAGAAACCGATACGATTCGCGGACTCGTTGCCGCGGGCATGGGGGTCAGCCTATTGCCGTCGATGGCGCTTATGGAAGGCGGACAGATGCAGCCGGCCAAAATCCGCGTTACGGATCCGCAGGTTACCCGTACGGTTGGGTTAATCAGCCGCAAGGGCGAGAAGCTGCCGCTGGTGGCTGAGGTGTTCAGGCGGTTCTTGCATGAATATTTCCAATAAAAAAAGCTCTCCGTGTCTGCGGGAAAGTCGCAGCATTGGAGAGCTTGTGTCGTTTAGTCGTCGCTATTGCGACCGGAGAAGATCATAATATACTTCAGCAGCTCAAGGACGGAGATAAGCGCGGCGGCAACATACGTAAGCGCTGCTGCGTTCAAGACCTTGGCTACGCCGCGTTCTTCTTGGTTGGAGATGAATCCCTCGGCGATCATCAAATCGCGGGCTCTGGAACTTGCGTTAAATTCGACCGGCAGCGTAACCAGCTGGAAAGCGACGGCGGCTGCGAAGAAAATAATGCCGAGTCCGAGAAGCCAAGGAATCTGTTGGAATATGAAGCCGGCAAGGATCAGCAGCGGCGCGACGCCGGATGCGAAATTGACGACCGGAAACATATAGTGCCTTGCTACAAGCATCGGATAATGGACCTTATGTTGAATGGCATGACCGACTTCGTGACAGGCGACGGAGACGGCCGATATGGAGCTCTGGTAGTAGACAGGCTCTGAGAGTCGTACTACACGGGCCATCGGGTCGTAGTGGTCGGTTAGCGTTCCTCGTACGGCTTCTACCGGAACATCGTAGAGCCCGTTGGCGTCGAGCATCCGTCTGGCCGCTTGCGCGCCGGTCATGCCGGAGTATACAGGAACGTTCGACCATTTGTTGAATGTTCCCCGAACTCGAAACGAAGCCCACAAAGAAAGAACGAACGCAATAATAATGAGAAAATCCATTGGGTGAAAAAAGAACATTGCACACGCCTCCGTAATTCGTTATGAGAACGGATTTTTACCTAGCAGGACGATTAGCGCTTCAATGCATGCCGCGGTTGGCTGCGTTAATACTCGGTAAAGCTTTTTGAGTTGATTCGGCTTCAGCTGCTGGATAATCGGATCAAGTTCCTTCGCTTCCTTCTTCAACTGTTCAAGATGAAGCTGGATCGATGTCAGCTTATCTCTCACTTCATCGTCTTGGGACACTTTGTTCCACTGCTGCAAGCTTGCTTTGATCTCCTCTAAGGTATACTTCTCGTTCTTCATAGATTCAATACGTTTAAGTCGATGCAAAGTTTCATCGCTATATAATCGGTAATTCGTATCGGATCTCTTCTCGGGTTCAATCAGATTCAGCTTGGTGTAGTAATCAATGGTTCGAGAACTGACGTCGGCAAGCTTTGCGAGTTCCCCGATCTTATATAGCTTCTCATTCCCCATATGTCATCCACCTCTACTTCAATTTCATGTCTTCGAATTTCTTCTACAGTAATGATAACTGATTCCAAACCGTACAGTCAAACGTGATGCTTGGACTAGTTGGTAAAAGTATCTGAGATAGAAATCTTAACATTTTAAATCGAATATGAATGAAAACACGAATTATGCCTGTTCGATGTCAGGTTATTTTTCGTTTTTTTCATTTTATTAACGAAAATCCTATTGTCAAACCCATATAACCTGTATATAATGACATTAAGAGTTGCATTGCATGTTATTTAATCTAACATTAAAGGAAGTGGTCGTATGGTAAAGAAATTGTTGTTAGCTTTTGGGGGCATGTCGATGTTGTTTCCTACTCTCGCATTCGCGGCGGATGAAGCGACAATTCCCCAATTGACAGGAGCAATCGATGCTGTTTGGGTTATGTTAGCCGCCATCTTAGTTATTTTCATGCAAGCGGGTTTTGCTTTATTGGAAGCAGGTTCTACCCGAATGAAAAATGCCGGTCACGTAGCCGGTAAAACAATCTTAACGTTCGGGATTTGTGCCATCGCCTTCTGGGCAGTAGGCTTCGGGTTCGCCTTCGGTGACGGCAATGCTTTCTTCGGAACGACAGGGTTCTTCGTAACCGGTTTGGAAGATCAAGCGGCCGCGTCGTTCAGCGCGCTTTCCTTCTCCGACGTGCCGATCGGCATTAAATTCTTGTTCCAATTAGCATTCGCGGGTGTATCCCTGGCGATTGCATGGGGCGGTTTCGCAGAGAGAGCGAAGCTTCCGGTTTACTTCATCTTCGGTATTTTGTTTACAGTTGTGATCTATCCGATCGTAGCTCACTGGGTGTGGGGCGGCGGCTGGTTGAGCAAGCTCGGCATGCAGGATTTCGCGGGCTCGACCGTTGTTCACTTGCAAGGTGCGACAGCAGCGCTTGTAGCCACCATCTTGTTGAAACCTCGTATTGGCAAATATAATAAAGATAAAACGCCAAACCTGATTCCTGGTCATAACCAAGTGTTGTCCGTACTCGGTGTTATCATTCTGTGGATCGGCTGGTTCGGCTTCAACCCGGGCAGTACGCTTAGCGCAATGGGCGACGGTTTCTTCGGATACATCGCTTTGACAACGAACATGGCTGCTGCGGCAGGCGGTGTTGCAGCGCTTGTGATCTCCTGGATGTACTTCGGCAAGGCGGATATTCCTAGTATGTTGAACGGTGTTCTTGCAGCGCTTGTTGCGATTACGGCAGCTTGTGCGTTCGTAGATACATGGGCGGCGATTGTTATTGGCGCAGTGGCAGGTATCGTTACATTCTTCACGGCGCAATGGTTTGAAAGAGCCGGTATCGACGATCCGATCTACGCTTTCTCCGTACACGGTATCGCAGGTATCTGGGGTACGCTTTCCACAGGCTTCTTCGCAACGCCTGAACTTTCGGCTAAAGTCGGGATCGGCGGCGCAGGCTTGTTCTACGGCGGCGGATTGCACCAATTAGGCGTTCAAGCGCTTGGCTTGTTCGGAGCTTTCGCATTCGTTCTCGTTCTTTCCTTCATTATCTTGGGAGTTCTGAAAGCTACAATCGGTCTTCGCGTTACGGAAGAAGAAGAAATCATTGGTCTGGACTTGTCTGAACATGGTTCCTACGGTTATCCGGAGCAAATGAAGAAAGCCGCTCAAAACGGCATGTCCGTTTAAAATCACATTACTTTCTACTTGAGCAAAGGGGATGCAACATGAAACATCTCTCAATGGAACAGATCCTGGAACGTATCTACCAATCGGAACAGTTCGATGAGATGCGGATAACCAGAGATCAGGTGCATGAGATGTTTCGGGAGCATCTCCTTTTCGCTCATGCGCCTGACATGAACCGCACCATCAACGCGATACACGACGCATTCATCCGGCGAACGATCGAACTGGCGGAACATATGCTGGAGGATGAAGGTCATGGCAAGCCGCCCGTGCCCTATGCTTTTATGTTATTCGGCAGCGGAGGACGAAGCGAGCAGACGCTTTGGAGCGATCAGGATAACGGTCTTATTTTCAGCGAAAGCACAGAGCATACTATGGAAGAAGTTGAAGATTATTTTGCGAAATTGGTAGATTGCACGCTGCGTGGTCTCGAAGCTTTGGGCTATCCGCCTTGCGAGGGGAATGTCGTATCCAGCAACAAGCAATGGCGCAAGCCGGCAGCGGAGTATAAGGCGATGCTGCTGCAATGGCTGCAGGAACCGGTGTGGGAAAATGTGCGTTATCTGCTCATCATGGCGGATATGCGCTGTATATATGGTTCGCCAGTGTTAGTGGAACAGCTCAATAAGACATTTCTTGATTATGTGAAACAGAATCCAGCTATTTTGAATCAGCTCTTATCCAATACGCTTCATCACAAAATATCGCTTGGTGTATTCGGGCAGTTGATTACCGAAAGATACGGCGAGGACGCAGGCGGCTTCGACATTAAATATGGCGCTTATATTCCTATCGTAAACGGCATTCGGCTGTTGGCGATCCAAGCGGGAATCACAAGCTCCTCAACGTTCGAAAGAATTGAACGGCTCAAAGCAAGCTCGTTCATTCCGGAGCGGCTGGCGGATGAATGGCGGGAAGCATTCGGCGTTGCGCTTAAGCTCCGAGATCTGACGCCGTTTCAGCTTGAAGGCGATCTATACACGACCCGCGGGAAGTTAGCGGCCGATCAATTATCCAAGGACATTAAGCTTGAGTTAAAACAATGTCTGCGCGCGGGGGTCGAGCTTCAGCGTTATGTGAAAAAGTCGATTGTTTCACATTTAGAGAGAAAAGGTTAGATAAATCGGATTGCATGTTTCTTGTGCTGGAGAGGTGAAATGGGATGAAGGATATGCGGCCGGCCGGACGTATGTGGCATTTGTACAAAATGGGGGGGCTTACTCCTGCCATCACTTCCATGTTTGATGTGCAAAGTGCTCAGCAGATGGCTTTTATTCGCTCCATGTTGAAAGAACAGCGGAAAGATTCCCTGTTTGAAATACCGCTGCACTCTATAGAAATTGTCGTTTTTGATTTGGAAACGACGGGGTTTTCACCTTATAACGGCGATGAAATTATTTCTTTCGGCGGCGTCTCCGTCATTGGCGGTGACATTCAAAGAGATCACACCTTCTATAGTATGGTGAATCCGAAGCGTAAAATCCCGGACGACATCGTTGAATTGACAGGCATAACGAATGAAATGGCCGCGGATGCGCCTGAACTGATCGGTGTGCTCAGCGATTTCCTCGAGTTCGTTCAGCAGCGGATTTTGGTGGCTCATGCAACCGGGCATGACAAAAACTTTTTGAATTCGGCGCTTTGGCGGACGTCCAAAGTCAGCTTGTCGCATCGCGTGCTCGACACGATGATGATTGCCAAATGGCTGATGCCGAAACGGAAAGACTTGAGCTTGGATGCGCTGCTTCATGCTTATGAGATTCCGATTACGCAACGCCATCACGCCCTGGAAGATTCCTTGATGACGGCGCAGCTGTGGTCCAGGTTCATGGAAGAGATCAAAGCAAGGAATGTAGATACATTAGGGGATTTGTACGCTTTATTAAGCCATCATTGATCGATTGCAAACGCGAGTTTGTGATACGTGGTCGATGTGGCTTTTTTTATTTGGAACAGCTGAAGGTCCGGCTTGTGCGGCTGCTGCAAGGATAAGATCCAATAGCTTGGGAGGGAGTGCCAGAGCGTTTGCAGATCGTCCTGAGACGGGATGGCGGGAGCTGCAGGATGCGAGTGAAACAACCCGATGACCGGATGCTTGCGATCCATGAGGTAAGGAAGGAGCTCTGCAGGGTTTAATTCAAAATGCCGCTGCGGGTTGGCGGCATGGTTGGTTAATGGGGCGAAACGTTGGGCGCGAAGGGTTGTTGCATGCCGCCTTGGTTCTGATTCACCAAGCAGGAGGCCGCAAGCTTCTTCGGGCAGCATTTGCAAGCTGTGGGAAAGCAGATGCTCGTATAGTTCTTTCTTAAATTGCACGATCATCTGCATCCCCCCCAATTTGCGCAACATTCGTTTGAAGGTTAGTATATCATGCTTTCTGACCCATTTGCTTATCCGGTTTAATGAAGAAGAAAACGAGACCCAGCATGAGCAGCGCCAAAGCTGAAACGGTAATGAATAAAGTTTTGTGCGACATGTTCATCAGCCAACCGAATAAAGGCGGCCCGAAAGCCACGCCAATGAAACGCAGGCTGTTGTATAGCGATGTAATCATACCCCGTTGGTCGCGTTCGACGGAACCGGTAATCATGGTGTTCAAACAAGGAAGCAGAAGGCCTGTTCCAATACCGCTGAGAGAAAGCAAGCCGATGAAGACGTATAGATTGGTGTTCAGAAAGATGGCGAGCGTTAGTGAAATCGTCATGATGACCAGCCCGATATTCATCAACCAGCGCATCAGGGTGCCGTTTTGTTTGATCTTCGCGCCTGTGGTGTAGGAGGTGATGACCATGCATAACAATGGAATCGCCAGCACAAGACCTTTGCGAACGCCGTCGATGTTGTACGGCTTCTCCTCTAATATTTGCGACAAATAAAAGAGTACGCCGAAAAGGATGAACAGTGTGATGGATCCCGCGAAAAAGGCGGGGATGAGCCAGTGCCCTTTTTGCTTCATAATATCTCGAATATGCCCCAGGTAGACACCGAGCCGATCGGCCTTCTTCTTGTTGGGGGGCTCCTTGATCATGAAGATGACGGCGAGCAGGGCAAGCAGGCAGAACACAGGGAAGGCGAAGAAAGGCGCGTACCAGACGATCATGGCGATCAAGGAGCCCAAGATTGGAGACACAACTTTGCCGGTACCGTTGGAAGCTTCGATCAATCCTAATGCTTTACTTGCTTCCCCTCCCTTGTAGAGGTCGCCGACTAACGCCATAGCGATAGGGGCTGTTCCGGCCGCTCCAAGGCCTTGTATGGCTCTGGCGATGATAAGGATGGTGTAGGAGTTCCACACCGCCCCGAAGCCTGCCAGGATGCCTGCAGCGCCATAGATGATGAGTGATGGAATGATGACGGCCTTCCGTGTGAATCGATCCGATAAATAGCCGGAGACGGGAATGACGATGCCTGCTGCGATGGAGAACAAGGTGATAACGAGCGAGCTTTGGAAACGGGAGATGCCCATTTTGTCTTGAAGATCCGGCAAGATCGGGACCAGCATGGAGTTGCCCAGCACGAGCACCAAGGGAATCGTTGCAATGGCGATGTATTGCCAAACGGACCCATTGCCGGATGATTCTTTGGAATTCGGCTTATTAGAAGAATTAGTGCTGTTATGGCTGGTCCAGTTATTGGAGCCGCTTTTGAATTTTTTCTTAGCTGTGGCTGCTTTGTTCACCTGTTGGCTTCCTTTCCATGTGTTTGTCAGACCTTACTTTTCCCCATTGAGGGGAAAGCATACTTGGGAACAACCGATGTTGGAAATTTCGGCGAATTGGAGATAATATAGACAGAGTGGAGGTGAACAGGCATTTTGAAGAAAAATGTAATTGTGATCGCTTTGGTCCTTGTGTTGGCAGGGATTGCGATCTATCAAAACGCCCAGCGCGAGAATAAGCAAACTCTTATGCCTACCGAACAGGCGCCCCAGGTGAATTATTTGGCGCCATCCTTCACGTTGACAGGACTTGACGGTAAGACATACTCGATCGGCGGTCCCCGAGAGAAGCCGCTGCTCGTGAATTTCTGGGCTTCCTGGTGCGGTCCGTGCGAGGAAGAAGCGCCGGATCTGGTGAATGTGTATAACAAATATCAGGGGCAATTCGATCTTTATGCGGTGAACGTAACGCCTGGAGATAAAATGGAGAATATTAAGAAGTTCGTGGACACTTATAAATACCCTTTCCCGGTGCTGCTTGACAAACAAGGTACGAATGCGGATGCCTATCGTGTCTTGGCGATTCCGACGAGCTTCCTGATTGATCGGAACGGAGTCGTTCGCGAAGTTATCCACGTCGTATCGCCCAAAGAATTGGATAAAAAGATTGCCGGGCTTATCAAGGGATAAACAAGAAAAGCTGCAGATCGGCCCGAGAACGGGCTGATTTGCAGCTTTTGGCTTATTAGTGGTTGACGAGACCGAGGCGCTCGTTCTGGTCTTTGTTCGCCGGCTCGACGCGCTGTCTGCCAATGAGGGCGTAGCGCAAGCTGTCCACCAGTGCGTACCAGCTTGCTTCGATGATGTTGCTGGATACGCCGAGCGTGTTCCAGGTTGAATTGAAATCCGTCGTCTCCATCAAGACGCGGACCTTGCCTGCGGTGGCGTCTTTCTCGTCGAGGACGCGAACCTTATAATCGGACAAGTGAATGTTCTTGATGTCCGGATAGTACTGAATCAGTGCTTTGCGCAGCGCATTGTCCAAAGCGTTGACGGGGCCGTTGCCTTCCGCCGCGGTATAGATCGTCTCTCCGTGCACTTTCACTTTGACGATTGCTTCCGAAACGACGGATTGGTTCGCCGATTTCTCTACCAGCATTTTGAACGATTCCAGGGTGAAAATCTCTTCGAGTCCTTCGAAAGCTTCGCGAAGCAGCAGCTCCAGCGTCGCATCCGCGCCTTCGAATTGGTAGCCTTGGTGCTCGAGATCCTTGATTTTCTCGATGACTTCTTTGGTCTTCTGGTGCTCTTTGTTGAAGTCGAGATTCAGCTCTTGCGCTTTCACCAGCACGTTGCTTTGTCCGGCCAATTCGGAGACGAGGACGCGCTGTTTGTTGCCGACCAGCTCCGGCTTGGTATGCTCATAAGTGCTGGCATCCTTGAGGATCGCAGAGACGTGAATGCCGCCTTTGTGCGCGAATGCCGCGTTGCCGACATAAGGCTGATTGTTCGGCATATGCATGTTGGCGATCTCGCTGATATAACGGGAAACCGGCGTTAGGGTCGCCAATTGTTCCTCCGTGATGACGTGATAGCCGAGCTTCAATTGCAGATTCGGGATGATGGAGCTCAAATTCGCGTTGCCGCAGCGCTCGCCGTATCCGTTAATCGTACCCTGAACTTGTCCGGCACCTGCTTGCACCGCAGCCAGAGAGTTGGCGACACCTAATTCGCAATCATTATGCGCATGGATGCCTACAGGCGTCTTCACATGCTGCTTGACGGCTGTCACGATCGCGGTTACTTCGCCGGGAAGCGAGCCGCCGTTCGTGTCGCACAGCACAATCCAATCCGCTCCCGCATCCTGTGCTTTGGTGATCGTTTGCAGCGCGTAGTCCGGATTATTTTTGTAACCGTCGAAGAAATGCTCCGCATCATAAATGACTTCAAGTCCGCAGCTTTTCAAATAGTGCACGGAGTCGTAAATCATCGCCAAATTCTCTTCGAGTGTCGTCTGGATCGCGGTATGTACGTGGAAATCCCACGACTTCCCGAAAATCGTCGCGACTTGAACGCCCGATTCCACAAGTCTATTCAAATTGATGTCTTCCGAAGCGACGGAATCCTTGCGTCTTGTACTTCCGAAAGCCGTAATCTTTGCGTTGTTGAACTTCATGTCGCGGACACGCTCAAAGAATTCGATATCTTTGCTGTTGCTGCCCGGCCATCCGCCTTCAATATAATGAACCCCGAGCTCGTCGAGCTTGCGGGCGATTTTGATTTTATCCTCAACCGATAGGCTGATGCCTTCTCCCTGAGTTCCGTCCCTTAATGTAGTATCGAAGATTTTGACTGATGTTGACATGGCTTCCTCCTTCAAAAGCTAGCAAAGTGACTTAGTTGCTTGTGTACGGGTGAATATGCTTGCTTTAAAGCGCTAATGTATAATTTACGATTATACCATAATACAACGGATAAAGTCATCATATCGCAAAAATGCGTTTGCTTGAATCTTTATTTTTTTGTATGCTGAAAATGGCTTTCACACTTGTTTTTGGTTCTAGGAGGGGAATGTGAAATGGTGACGGTGGAGCATCATTATCCCAAGTCGGGGAGAGTCATTTTGCATATCGATATGAACGCCTTCTACTGCTCGGTACATGAAGCTGTGGAGCCGGAAACGTATAAAGGAAAGCCCATTGCGGTCGCAGGCAGCGTCGAGCTGCGCAAAGGCATTATCGTGACTTCATCTTATGTGGCGCGCGCGCTTGGGATCAAGACAGGCATGCAGGTCAGGCAGGCGCTGAAAATATGCCCCGATTTGATCCTCATCCGCCCGGATTTCGAGCTGTATCGCAGCTTCTCCCGGCGGTTCATGCAAATTGCCTACAGCTATTCGCCGATGGTCGAATCCATGTCGATCGATGAATGCTTCGTCGATATTACAGGATCCAAGCAGTTCGGTACGCCTGTGGATATTGCGAATGCAATACAACAAAGAATTATGAAAGAGCTCCAGCTGCCCTGCTCCATCGGCATTGCGCCTAATAAGCTGCTGGCCAAGATGGGCTCCGATATGAAAAAGCCTAACGGCATTTCGGTCCTGCGCTTGCGGGATGTGCCGGGGATGTTATGGGATAAACCGTGCAATTATTTATTTGGTATCGGGAAGAAAACGGCGGTTAAGCTTACGAGGCTCGGGATTCATACGCTAGGTCAGCTGGCGGCCGGCGACGAGGCTTTATTATCGAAGCATTTCGGCGTACTAGGTCCTCATCTGAAGCGGGCTGCGAACGGTATCGATCATGCTCCCGTCAATCCGGAACAAGAACAGAGCAAGTCGATCGGACACACAACTACGCTGCCGCGGGATTATATAGAAAGAAAAGACGTTCACCGCGTATTTCTGAATCTTGCCGATCAGGTGGCCAGAAGACTGCGCAAGCAGGAATTGATGGCCTCTACGATTCAAATCACGATCCGGGATCCGGAGATGCGAACGATTACGAGATCCGTAACGCTTCCTACACCTACGGAGCACATGGACGATATTTATAAAACCTCGTGTCAACTGTACGATCATCAGTGGGAAGAGGGGAACCCGGTAAGGCTGCTGGGCATTACCCTGCAAAATCTGACGAGCAAGGAAGAGACGTTCGTTCAGCTCGATTTATTTGACTACGAGAAACAGCCCAAACGCGAGAACTTGAATAAGATCATGGATGAACTCCGGGATAAATTCGGCGAGAATGCGATTCTGACCGCCGGGATGGTGAGTGACGATCCTTCCGCACTCATCCGCAATCACAGGGCAAGAGGGACTTCCTTGCAAATGGACCATTTGAGGAACAACCCCCTTCATCAAGAAGAGGAGAAGTGAGGGCAGCTTATGGCGCATTGCATCGGCTTTGCGGGGTACTCGAACAGCGGCAAGACAACGTTAATCGCTAAGCTCGTCGTTGAGATGAAGCGGCGCAACAAACGGGTTGCGGTTATGAAACATGACGCGCATGGACATTATAAAGAAGCGTCAGGAGCGGATTCAACTATTTTCGCCGAGTCCGGGGCCGATGCGGTTGTGACCTTATCCCCGGGTGGGGTTCACGTCTACGAAAGGAAGCAGCAGCCCGATCTGCAAGAGCAGGTCCGCGCATGGAATCATTTGGATTATGTTTTTGTTGAAGGTTTTAAAAGGGAAAAGCATCCAAAGATCGCGATTTTCCGTACAATAGAGCAGAGAGGAATTGTTCATGTTCTAGAGCCGGAGCCTATCGCGATTGCCACCGATCTGGAAGCGGAAGGAATGGCTGGTTTGGCTTATCCGATTTTTGATGTAAACGACGCTTCTGCTCTGGCCGACTTTATTCAGAGGTATTTTGAGGGAGATCAATATTAAGGTTTGAACTTTGTCCTCATTTATATTATATTTTACAATGAGGATAATTCGAGGAGGAGTAGAATCATGGCAAAGTATACATTCGTTGATAAAGATACTTGCATCGCTTGTGGCGCTTGCGGAGCTACAGCACCAGACATCTATGATTACGATGATGAAGGCTTGGCGGAAGTGATTTTTGATGGAGACGGCAACAAAGGGGTAACTGAAATCCCTGAAGATCTGTACGATGATCTGCAGGATGCACAAGATGGCTGCCCAACAGACTCCATCAAAGTTGCGGATTCACCTTTTAACTAATCATACCTTATTCGTAGAGGCGATCTGCGAAATGTCGAAAAAGCTCAGTTCCTGACCGGGAACTGAGCTTTTTTTTGCTACAATTTGTATATAAATGTAAGAATTCATTGCCATTTGTCTACCTCCATCTTACAATGAATCTAGTAGGTATAAGGAGGTTCATATGGGTAAAAAGAAGTGGATCAAGACGGTAGTGGCAGGACTTTTGATTATGCTGCTATCGACATATTTCTACACGGTCAACTCGAGCGGTTTGTTTTATTTTGTGGAAGGGCCTCTGCAGGATGTTTTGCGCAAGGCGAAGTCCGTAGAAGAACGCCAGCCCGAAGACCGAATCAAAATCGTCAAGATTGATGAGAAATCTCTGAAAGCGATCGGTAAGTTCCCGTGGGACCGTTCGATATATGCGCAATTGATCGAGAAGCTGGAACAATCCGGTGCGGCGGCGATCGGCATTGACGTGGTCTTGGCCGAACCTTCCAAAAACCCCTCAGACGATAAGGCATTGGCTGATGTGATGGCCAAATACGATAATGTCATCTTGCCCATACAAATTAACTATCCCTCCAAGCAGCAGCAGGCAGGAGATCTGGTGCCTGACAAAATCGATTACCCGACATCGACAATAACGACCGACCGGCAGCAGATGGCGCATATCAATGTGTTCGTCGACAAAGACGGCAAAGCGCGCAAGCTGCCCGTTGGACTGCCGGATGAGAACGGGACTTACATACCTGCATTCAGTGTCGCTCTGGCGAATCTAGTACTGGATGACCACGAGAGAATCAAGAGAGATGACACGACGGGAGCATGGAAGCGCGGGAATGTCGTCATGCCAACCAATGAGAGAAACCAAGTGACGACAGAGTTTTTCACACTGCCCAGGCAGAAGGTGGATGCGACCTCCGGTTATGAGATGCTTTCGTTCGTGGATGTGATGAACAGCAAAAATCCTTTGCCTCTGCAGGGCAGCATCGTGTTGGTAGGGCCTTTCGTCACGGCCATGCAGGATGAATATCCGACGCCGATTTCTTCGGTCAAAATGTTCGGAATCGAAATCCATGCCAATATGATTCAAACGCTGCTGGAGAGCAAGTTTTACCAAGATTCGAGTAAGCCTGTAGGGATTGGCTTGATTTTGCTTATTTCGCTGCTTGCTATTTTCTTATTTGAGAGATTCAGAGGAAAGACCGCGCTGTTCATTTTCATCGGCATCTTTGTGCTGTATGGCGGCGTTTGGTTAACGTTCTATATCGCGGGCTCTACGTTCGCGCCGCTTGTTTATCCGCAGTTTGCCCTTGTTTTAATTTACATATGGTCGCTTGTCAGTCATTACTTAGAAGAACGCAAGGAAAGAAACCGGGTCACGGGGATTTTCGGACGCTTCGTATCCAAATCCGTTGTCGATGAACTGCTGCAATCCGGTGAAGATGTGAAGCTCGGCGGAAGCCGGAAGGACATTTCGCTTATTTTCGTCGATATCCGCGGGTTTACGCCTATGTCTGAGCGGCTTGAGCCCGAGCAGGTCATTCAAGTGTTGAACGAATATTTGGATGTATGTACGAAGGCGATTTTCAAATTTAACGGAACGCTCGACAAATTCATTGGGGACGGCGTGATGGCGATGTTCGGCGCTCCGATTGAATATGAGAACCATCCGGAGATGGCCGTTCGGGCTGCGATCGAAATGAAATCCCAGGCGAACATTTTGGAGCAGAAGCTGATTGAGAAGTATGGGATCGGCGTGAAATTCGGTCTCGGCATTAACAGCGGACCTGCTGTTGTCGGCAACATCGGATCCGAGGACTTACGCTTGGATTATACCGCTATCGGCGACACGGTGAATTTGTCTGCGCGTTTGGAATCCAATGCCAAGCCGGGCCAAATTCTCATTAGCGAGCAAACCTATGAAAGGGTCAAGCATCTTTTCGTCATAGAGTCGATAGGTGAAATTAAGGTCAAAGGCAAAGAAAAGCCCGTTGCTGTCTACGAAGTGATCGGGAATCTGTAAGAATGAAAATTGGGGAGGAATTCGGAGTGGAAGTTTCCAAGAAATCATTTGTCTCATTATGCTTAAGCTTGTGTTTGGTCGTCAGCTTGATTTCCGGGCTGTTCGCAAGTCCGGCGGATGCCAAAACGGTGAGGGTGGCCGTCATTGCTTCGTTATCCGGGGATGTCACCGTGAAGAAAGGCGGAGGCTCCAAATCGTACGACGCTTACGAGAGTATGAGCTTGAATCAAGGGGATACCGTGTATACGGGGTCCGGTTCGTCGGTTACTTTGAATTTGAGCAGCGGGGATGCGGATGTAACGCTAGGCGAGAATGCGGAAATCAACGTATCCGATCTCAATTCGTCCGATGGAAACAAAAAGTCCAAGCTGAAGGTTTGGGCGGGCTCCATGTGGGTCAAAGTCAAATCGCTGGCCGGATCGAACGATGAATTTGAAGTAGAAACGCCAACGGCAGTAATGGGCGTACGTGGAACGCAGTTTTTCGTTTCCGTCGATCCGAAAACAGGGGCTATCAAAATGGCGGTCGGGGCAGGTAAAGTATCTGCATCTACAGTAACGACTGGCACTGACAACGAACAGCATACCACGATTACTTATTTGTATCCGACGCAGCAGATTGAGCTGGATTCCCGGGATGAAACGGACGATCTTGCGCTGAAAGTGGATTTCCTGGATCTGGAGGATTTCGTGGCACAGGCTTCCCCGGAAGTCATCAAAGCATTCATCCTGAATAAAGCGGAGATTGACAAAGAGAACGATGAATTTATTGAGAAGAAGAAGCAGGAATTAAGCCAAGGCATCGTCACCGAAGATGGGAACCTTGTTATCAAAAGCTTGGAAGAGCTGAACAAGGTGCAGCAAAATTTCGATAACTTGGTCGGCAATATCGCCAAAAAAGCGCTGTCAGAAAATAAAATCGATAAATCGGACATGGATAAAGTCATCAATGAAGCGAATAAGAAAATTGCGCTGGATAACAGGAAGTTAGATTTAGGTAAAGTCAAAGAGTTGGACAAGACGGCGGGAGTCGATCCTGAGAAAGAGAAAGCGAAGCAGGAGCAGCTGAAAAAGCTGGAAGCTGCGAAGCTCAAAAATAAGCTGGAGCGCGAGAAGAAGGAAGCTGAGTTGAAAAAGCAGCTGGAAGCGATGCTTAAGCTGCTCGAGGAGCAGAATAAGAAGCAGCTGGAAGCGGTGAAGGCAGCCGAAGAGAAGGCGAAGCAAGACGCTTTGAAGAATCTGAATCAAACTACGACTGGGAATCAGCCTCAGACGAATCCGGGGAGCGGCGGTTCGGACTCTGGCAGCGGTAATCCCGGCAGTGGTAACCCAGGCGGAGGGGATCCAGGAACGCCGCCGGCACCGGTGCCTGCCGTGAGTTTGCAAGCTGCGATGGCTGGAACTAGTGATACACCGAATAAATACAATTTGGATATCCTTATGAGCAATTTCAAAGATACCAAAAATATTTATGCCGTAGAAGTTCATTTGCTGTATGGCGATAATACGTTCTATAGCGACGACATGCCGTTCATTAACGGCTCAATCTTCGGTAGAGACAGCAGCACTAATTATGCGGATTATATCAAAGAATACGAAGGTACTGAGCAGAAAGAATTAGTATATACGGTCACTAACTTCGGCAATGCAGGCAATATCGATGTAAAAGATTCCCAAAAGCTGATTACGATTCCGCTGCGTGGTTTCGGGCAACAAGCGATATCGGTAGGCAAAATTGTCATTGTCCGCAAAGACGGGACATCGGTACAAACGATTCCGTTCTCCGAAACCAGCATTGAGCCGGTGACGTTGAATATTGATATGGGCGTTTAATCTATAGATAGGAAAAGGAGATAGCAATGAAACCTTTCAAACATATTCTCGTTTCTTCCCTTGCGGCAGCTGCTTTAATGGGAGGGTCGTCCGCTTGGGCGGCAGGCTTATCGGGAGATGCGCTGCGTTCGGATAGCGGGCGCATACTTGCCGATGTTACGACATTGGCCGGGATCGGCGACTTCGAAGATTTGAACGGCGACGCCTTGAAGGCCGGTTTCCGCGCGCCAGGCAGCACGCTGCAGCTGCCGGACGGCAGCATTCTGATCGCGGACACCCGCAACCACCTCATTCGCCGATTGGCAGACGGCCAAGTGACGACGTTCGCTGGCCCTGAAGTCGTGGTGACCAAGAATGCGCAAGGATTCCCGACAGGGGGGCTTCTGGACGGCAAAGCGTCTCAAGCGTTCTTCAACGCGCCGAAGGGCTTGGCTGTCGATGGCCAAGGGAATGTATATGTCGCCGATTCCGGGAATAACGCCATTCGGAAAATAGACGCTGCGGGCCAAGTGACGACCTTGGCAGGTAACGGCGTGCCGGGCAATAAGGACGGCCAAGGGGCGGCAGCCAGCTTCAACCATCCGAGCGATGTGGCCGTAACGGCGGATGGAACCGTCTATGTTGCCGATTCGCTCAACCATGTGATTCGCAAGATTACGGCGAACGGCACGGTTACTACGCTGAGTGCGCCTGCGAACCGCGCCGTGCGGCTTACGCCGGGCGAGGCGTCATTCGCAGGAGAATTCCGAGATGGCGCATTAAGCGCAGCGAAATTCAATGAGCCCTCCGGTCTCGTGCTGGATGGCAAAGGTAATCTCTATGTAAGCGATACGGGCAACCAGCTGATTCGCTACGTTGATTTGCAGGCTGGCACCGTGAAGACCGTCGCCGGTTCTTCCCAAGCGTATGGCGCTAACGAATTATACGCGGCCGGAGACTATGCGGATGGCGAGGCGGCGAAGGCGAAGTTCGACTTCCCCAAAGGGCTCGCAGTGACAGCCGAAGGCGGCGTCTTGATCGCGGACAGTTTGAATCATGCCGTTCGCTATTTGTTCGACGGCAAGGTTACGACGATTGCCGGGACCGTTCAGACGGGGGAGGCGGACGGTGTCGAGCGTGCAGCGCAGTTCTATAGCCCGGAAGACGTCCTTGTGACCGAACAAGGCAATATCGTCGTGGCGGATGCCTCGAACAACAAAGTGCGCAAAATAGCGCCATATCAGCTTCCTGCCAGCCTGGCCAAAGAGGGAATTAAGGTCGTTCACGGCAGCCAAGCGATCGCTTTCGACGCACAACCGGAGCTTTCAGATGGACGGACGATGGTTCCCGTTCGTGCGATCAGCGAGACGTTCGGCTATGAAGTGAAATATGACGAGCTGGACGGCCGCAAAGTGGTACAGCTGGTCAAAGGGGATACAACCGTAGAATTGGCTATCGGGGAAACAGGCGTCGTGCTCAAGCAAGCCGGGAAGGCTGACGTGAAGCAGGCTACGGACGCTTCGCCTTATGTGAAGCAGGACCGCACTTATGTGCCGATTCGCTTCTTCGCCGAGCAAATTGGCTTGGACGTGCAGTGGGATGCCGGCACACAGACGGCAATTGTGCGTACGAAAACATATAAGTAATAAATGAGCTTGGCAAGGGGAACCTTGTCAGGCTTTATTTTATTGGGGCAGGCTTTTCTGCTCCGCAAGCTCCCACGTCGTACGTCCATCGGCGCAAGGGAAATACAGTGCGCTATTTCGCCGAAAATCATCCATTCTGCGAACGAAGAGGAAATACGGTTCGCTATTAAGTGGTTTTTCGCTGAAATTGAAGGCACAACCGCGAGATAGCGAATCGTATTTCCGCATCTTCCCCCAAAGAGCCCTCTTAGGGCTAAATAACGCATCGTATTTCCGCTAACCTACTGGTGAGTGGTGCGGTGTACCCCTTATCGTACGACAGTGCCCGCACCTGCCCGCTGCTGCCCACTGGATAGCGTAAGGATGTACTTGTTTGTTCTGGTGCTGCGCTGGGGTGGCATAACTGGAAAAAAACAGTTAATCCAGGGTCCTGGTAGCCTTCGGGACGGTATTAAAGGAATTTCTCCAGTTAAAAATTTGCGATTGACGATTCGGTGGGGTAATTCTCGTGGAATCAGCAGGAAATTTTCCTTCAGTTGCGCCTCAGATTATGGAGAAATCGGATGGAATAACTGGAGAAATTCAGTTACGCCTCATTCTGCGCATGCCCGGCCCGCCCTGCATGCCCCGCATGCCCGGCCCGCCCCGCAAGCCCCCGAAAATCAGGAGTCTTGTTTTTTTCATTTGGCCGCTATGCTCATAGAAATCAAGACTTGTTAATTTAGGCTTCACCTCCGAGTCCATGCTGCCGATAAATCAAAGAGAGTCTGGAAAAACATGGGGAGGTATCCGGGTTGAACAGGAAGAATGACAATGAGCGGTTGGAAAAGTTTTTCCAACATAATCCGATCGAAGATCCTCTATACCTGAAGAAATATGTCAAGGATCATCCTGATCATAAAATGGCTTGGTATTTGCTGGGCCGAGAATACGCCGCACAAGGCAAAGAGGGCAAGGCTGCCTATTGTTTCGCACAGTCTGGCGAGATTTACGAGGCCTTTGAGCGTCAGAAAATTACGATCGAAGGTACGCTGCCCGAATATCCCGCTGCGGCCTCCAAGGGCGCCAGAGAGGCGGTAGCGGCCGGCCGTGCGAAGGGCAAAGGCAGGTGGATGCCGCTGATGGTGCTTCTGCTGCTGCTGGCGGTTCCCGCGGCCATCGATTCCGCCAATAGCGGCTTGCCTAAAGAAGCCGGGAAGGCGGGGGCCGGCCTTAACGCCAATGCCGCAGCCTCTGCAACACCTCCTGTGGCGAAGCAGGAGGGACCGACACGGACGAGGCTGTATTTCGCGGAGGGGGATTGGTCGAAGAAGCTGGAACAAGTGCTTGCCTCCTCCGGTTCAGGAGCGGGCGAAGCCGTCATCATGCAGGCGCCGCGAAGCGCGGACGGCAAGTGGAAGGAGTGGCATAAGGCGGTCAGTCCGCTCCTCAGCGTTATGACACAGCCGGAAGGCGGTGGAGCTGCCGCGCTGAAGGTTTACCAATCGCAAGTATGCTCCTGCCAGCTCGCCGACAGTACGGCGCTTACCCCCGCTATCGATCAATGGATGCGTGACCGGGAGCAAGCGATTGTGCTTCAAAGCGCGATCCAAGCCTATGGAGCGAAGAACGGAGCGCCGCCGGAGAGCGCCGCGCAGCTGACGAAGCCGTATCCGGACAACCTGCTGCCGGGGTTAACCCCAGAGCTGCAGGAGCTGTTCCCGCAAGCGCTCGGTAACGTGAAAGCAGCCGCTTCCCAAGCGGGGCGCCAGGCAGCGGATGATAAATCCGTCCAGTCTCCGCCTGCGGCTCAAGAGCGTGGTGCACCCGGCAGCACGCAGCCTAAAGCTTCTGCGGATCCCCTGCAGGAACCGCTCCGCATCGTGATCGATACGGAGAAGCATCGGCTGGCGCTTGTCAGCGGCAGCTATATTTTACGCAGCTATCCGGTCGGACTTGGCGGTGACAAAACGCCGCAAGGCGAGTTCTATATCAGCGAGAAAGTGCGCAATCCGAACGGGAAGTCGAACGGGGAGTTCGGGAGCCGCGGGATGACGCTGTCGGATACGCTGTATGCGATTCACGGCACGAATAAACCTTCCAGCATCGGGAAGGACGAGTCGCATGGTTGTGTACGGATGCTGCAGGCGGACGTTGAGGAGCTGTACAATATGGTGACGCATCAGACGAAAGTAACGATCGGCAAAGGGATCCTGCCTGCAGAGACGCCCGGCGCAGGCGACGGAAGCGGAGGCGGCTCTCCCGGTGTCGGTGCGGGTCGAGGGAAGCCCGATCAAACCTTCGGATTGCCGCTGCAGACGAATGACAGCAATCCGGGCAAAAAGTACAAATGGTTGGACTAACGTGGACGTAGATATTCAGTACATCGTAGTAAACCCGTCTGAACAGGATTCAGACGGGTTTTATCAATTTGTGTTGACATTTAGTTAGAAAGCGATTACAATTCGAAATGTGATGAATTCAAGCATTTATTTTGCAATTATTTGTCCAAAATGATCAAAACAGTCATCACAATGATGACAACGAGCAAAATCGAGCCTGTCCAAATGATCGCTTTCTTATTGATCTCCTCTTTGGCTTTTCGATTGACAGCTGCTGGTTTACGTTTGGACATTGGAATCACCCTTCTTCTTGAATTAGACGATATGTCCTATCATATCATAAGTAAGGGCTTTCATAGAAGTTGGCGGAAGCAAAGAAATTTTCAAATGAGCTATTGACGATGATGTTATTTTGGTGTAATATTTAGTCACATCAGGCAGTGAATTTAATTGAATATGTGAGTTTTAATAACATGTTACCGTAAGGGCATTAGTTATTAGAAGAATGCAAGACCTCTTCTATAACTATGCCCTTTTATTTTTTTTCCTGAAGCCAATAGCACGAAAGGGGTTGGTAGCTCCAAGCTTTAGAGATGAGAAACCGGGATCTGCGCTACGCCAGCTATCCAACAGAACGATTAAAAAAGGGAGAAGATGAACACATGAACATGAAAAAATGGTCAACAATGGGTTTGGCAGCAACCATGGCACTTGTAGCCGCAGGATGCGGTAATACGGCTGCTCCGGCGGAGACGGCGAAACCGGCTGCAACGGCTGCCCCGACGACGGCAGCAAGCGCTGCGCCAACAGCAGCGGGAGCGAAGAAATTGACTGGCGATTTTGAAATCCAATACTTTGTCGGCGGTTATGGCGACAAATGGTGGAAGAAAGTCATTGCCGACTTCCAAGCGGCAAATCCGGATTTGAAAATTAAAGAAAGTGCGGGACCCAAAATCAACGAACAAATGAAGCCCCGTTGGATCGCCGGGAACCCGCCTGATTTCGTATATATCGACGGACCTGAGCTGTTCGACCGCCAGATGGTCACAGACGGGCAGCTTGAAGATTTGACGGATTGGATCAAAGAAGCGAAGAACGTTGACGGCGAGAAAATTATCGATTTGCTGGCGCAAAAGCCGCAAGAGTTCGATGGCAAAATTTATAACATACCGTTCGTGATGAGCTCGTGGGGAATTTTCTACGACAAAGCGTTGTTCAAAGAGAAAGCTTGGGCTGAGCCAAAGGACTTCGAGGAGTTCCTGGCTGTAAGTGAGAAAATCAAAGCTTCCGGCATTAATCCATTCATCCATACCGGTAAATATCCTTACTACATCAATGGCTCCGTGCTGTATCCGGCGATCGTATCGGCCAATAACAACGACTACAAGCTGCTGCAAGATATGGCGACCAACAATCTGGAAGCATGGAAAAACCCGGCCATTATCAAAGGCTTGAACAAAATCGTACAGCTGCGCGACAAAGGCTATATCGACAAAGCTTCCGTACAAATCAACCACACGGATTCTCAGTCCTTGTTCCTGCAGCACAAAGATGCGTTCATCCCGAACGGCCTGTGGCTCCCGAATGAAATGGCGAAAGACGTGCCGGCTTCCTTCGACTTCGGCTTCATTCCATCCGTCACACAGGATAAAGGCGGCAAAGTTGTAGCCAATACATCCACATCGACTTTCGCCATTGCGAAAAAAGCGAAAAACAAAGATGCGGCGAAAGCGTTCATGCAGTTCGTCTTCTCCAAAACGCAAGCTTCCCAATGGGCTGAGCTGAGCGGCGCGCCATCGAATATTAAAGGCGACATTTCTTCGTCCAAGGCGCCTAACTTCGTTAAGGACGCTGCGAAATTCCTGTCCTCGCCTGACACGGTTGTGGTACCGAACGTTTCCTTCGCCGCTGATGTAGATAAAGCGATGCAGGATGCGACGGTTGCTCTGACGATCGGCACGATTACGCCGGAAGAGTGGGTCAAACGCGTAACGGATGTCGTAGCCAAGCAAAAGAAATAGCAATTGAATGAGGCGGTGCGGAGGACGAACGGGTAAACTCCCCGGCGTTCTCCGCCATTTCAATGATAGGACGGTGAGGATAGAATGAAGGCCAAGTCAAAAGTGTGGAAAAGGAATTTATTCATCGCTTCATTCATCATTCCGACTTTTGTGTTCTTCTGTGTATTTACCATTTATCCTGTGATACAGGCTTTGCAGAAGTCATTCTACGATTGGTCAGGAATGTCGGAGAACAGCACATTTATCGGCTTAGACAATTTTAAAGAGCTCTTCAAAGATCCAATTATCTTACGAGCCATCGGCAATGACTATTTCCTGGTAGCAGGCAAAGTCATCGGCATTATGATCCTTGCGACGTTCTTTGCGGTTGCTTTAACACGTTTCAAAGTAAAGGGCTCCGGCTTCTTCCGCGCCATCTTTTTCATCCCGAATGTTATTTCCGTTGTCGTTATCGGTGTGCTATGGAATTTCATTTATAATCCGCAAATCGGATTCCTGAATGCTTTCTTATCGCTTTTCACAAGTCAAAAAGTAGAGATTACATGGTTAGGCTTTCCTCAGCATACGATTTGGATGCTATTGCCGCCTACCATTTGGGCGGGTATCGGATTTTATATGATCTTGATGATTGCTGCAATCGTGAATATTCCTGCTTCTTATTATGAAGCAGCTAATATAGATGGAGCCGGTCAATGGTCGCAATTCCGCAACATTACCATGCCGCTCATCTGGGAGCAAATTAAGGTTTCCATCGTCAATATTGTTATCACGACATTGAACGGATCCTTCGTCATCGTTCAATTGATGACGAATGGCGGACAGCCTGACAATACGACCCAAGTGATGGGATCTTATCTGTATCGGATGGCTTTTCAACAATATCATTTCGGTTACGGAGCAGCCATCGGGGTTATGATTCTGGTCGTCTCGTTGATCACCACCCTTATCCTGCAGCGCATTATGCGCCAAGAAACCGTCGAAATGCATTAAGGTCATCCCAGAAAGAGATTCTAGAGGAGGGGGCACCACCTGATGGAGATCAAAAATCCGTTAGCTAAATTAATTGTGTGGATCATTCTGTTGATTTGGAGCGTCGCCGTGCTGTATCCGCTGCTATGGACGCTGCTCGATGCGCTCAAAAATAATGAGCAATTTTTCTTGAACGCCCCATGGGCGCTGCCGAAATTCCCGCTGCTGTGGTCGAATTTCTCCTATGTTTGGAGCAAATACAACTTCAGCACGTATTTCCTGAACTCCATTGTAGTCACGGCGGGGAGCACGCTGCTAGGGATGATTTTATCCGCCATGACGGCGTACATCTTAGCCAGATACGAATTCCGAGGAAGTAAACTTCTTTTCACCATTTACATCTCCTCGATGATGATTCCGTTTGCGCTTGCCCTGATTCCGTTGTTCTTCCTGCTGAACGATTTGCATCTGATCAATACGTGGTTGGGCCTCATTCTTGTCTATGCGGCGCTCAATCTGCCGTTCGGCATCTTCCTGCTCGTCGGCTTCTACAAATCGCTGCCGAAGGAGATCGAGGAAGCGGCAATCATCGACGGAACTTCCCACTACGGGACATTCTTCCGCGTCATGCTGCCGCTTTCGCAGCCAGGTCTCATTACGGTGATGATCACCAATATGCTCAACAACTGGAATGAGTATTTCTTGGGCGTTGTTCTGACGAACGAGCCGACGAAATATACGCTGCCCATCGGACTTGCCGTTATGCAGGCCGAGATGCAATACCGCGTAGAGTGGGGGCCATTGTTCGCAGGCTTGCTGATTACGACGCTTCCCACGCTGGTCGTGTATATCATTTTCCAGCGCCAGATTGCCAACGGCATCACGGCCGGTGCAGTGAAATAACCGTATAATTTTGCATAGAAAAAACACCTTAACCTAGAGGATTTTATCCTTTCGGGAGGGTGTTCTTTCTACTATAATTGGGATAGGCGAAAGCCAACAAGAAACGGCCAAACTTGTGGGCTTGATAGGTGACAGATGATGAGATCGATGTATATGTTGCAGAAAATGGGACGTTCTTTAATGATTCCGATTGCGGTGCTGCCGGCGGCATCCATTCTTTTACGTATAGGTAAAATGACCTTCAGCGATCCATTCCTTATGCAGGTGGCTCATGTATGCGAGTCCGGCGGGAGTGCGATCTTTGATAATCTGCCGTTAATTTTCGCGATTGGCATAGCCATCGGGCTAACTTCCGGCGAAGGGATTGCTGCGCTCGCGGCAACGGTTGGCTATCTGGTGTTCAACAATGTTTTACAGCTCTTTCACACGGGAACCGCTTCGGCGGAAAAGCTGGATATGGGTGTGCTCGGGGGCATGCTTGTCGGGGTGTTGTCAGCCGTGTTCTACAACCGGTTCCAGAACATTCAGCTGCCCAGGTCCTTAGGTTTCTTCGGCGGGAAGCGCTTCGTCCCGCTGCTTACGGCGATGTCGATGGTGTTTCTGGGGCTGCTCATGGGCTTGATCTGGCCTCCGGTTCAGCGGGCCATCAGCGTGTTCGGGCTATGGATCGTGGATAACGGCAATGTCGGCGTACTCATCTACGGTATCATGAATCGCCTGCTCATTCCGACGGGCTTGCATCACATCCTCAATAATATCGCGTGGTTCCAGATCGGGGATTACACAACGGCTACGGGCAAAATCGTGCATGGCGATATCACAAGGTTTTTCGCGGGCGATCCGAGTGCGGGTATGTTCATGACAGGATTCTACCCGGTCATTATGTTCGGACTGCCGGCCGCGGCGCTAGCGCTGATTCGAAGCTCTTCCTCTACGAACAATAAGCAGCTGCTCGTTCCGGTTATGCTGAGCGCGGGCTTGACCAGCTTCCTGACGGGCGTTACGGAGCCTATCGAATTCGCTTTTATGTTCGTAGCTCCAGGATTATACGTGATCCATGCCTGTTTGACGGGCATTTCGATGCTTCTCATGCATGTGCTTCAGGTGAAAATGGGTTTCGGCTTCTCGGCGGGGTTCATCGATTTGGTGCTCAGCTGGCACTTGTCCAGTCATCCCTTCTATATTCTCCTTGCAGGCGCAGGGTATTTCGTTCTTTATTACGTAACGTTTCGCATCTATTTACATTTCTTCCCGATAAAAGCCTCCTCCAGCGAGGAAGCGGCCATGGCGGATGCGGAAGACGTCTCAATGGCAGCGGCTCCGCAAGAGGATCGTCCGACGAGCATTTTAAGACATATCGGCGGGCCGTCCAATATCGTTTCTATCGATGCTTGCATCACGCGGCTGCGTCTGCTCGTCCACGAGGAGAAACTCGTGGCGGACAGCGAACTGAAGGAGCTCGGCGCGATCGGCGTTATTCGACTCGGTAAGGGCAACGTACACGTCGTATTCGGAACGGAATCGGAACAAATTCGCGAGCGGATCAAACCTATGCTCCACACGCATAAGGACAAATCAGGACAAGCCTAAATTTACCCCACAAAGTGACGTATGCCTTCGAAGTCTATTCCGATTACTTTGCGGGGACCCCGAAACAAAGATTTGGAGGTGTCTTATGATTGAACGGACGATTGTACATGTTCTCTCCCACAATGTGGTGATGGCGCATTTGACTTCCGGGAAAAACTCGATTGCTTTCGGCAAGGGGATCGGCTTCAAGAAGACGCCGGGCATGCCGATTGCGGAAGCGGAAATTTCCCAAGAATTTCTTCTGCATACGTCAGAGGTGCTGAAGAATTACGAACAAATATTGAATGCGGTGGACGTCAAGATCATCGGTATAACCGAAGAGGTGATCGCCTATGCGCAGAGCATGCTCGAAGGCGACTTCTCGGAGACGATCCACGCTTCGTTAGTCGATCATATTAATTTTGCGGTTGAGCGGCAGAAGCGCGGCATATTCATCACGAATCCATTTGCCTACGAAATCGGGTACATGTATCCCGAGGAATATAAAGTCGCCAAGAAAGCCGTCGAATTCTTGAATGAGCATTTGGACGTTACACTGCCTGAGGACGAAGTTGCTTTCTTGACGATGCACTTCAACAGCGCCCGCAAAAAGGAGCAAGCGTCGGATTCCCTGGCGGTCGTCCGCATGGTGTCCAAGACGATTGAGGCGGCCAAAGAGCTCGGCTTTCAATTCGACGATTCCTTCTCCACACTGAGATTCATCTCCCATCTGAAAGGCGTCATTGAACGGGTGAAACAGAAAAAGACGCTGCAGAATACGCTATTAGACAAAATTAAAGAAGAATACGGAGATACTTACGTGAAGGCGAAAGTTCTTTCCCTTGGGTTGAGCGATTTGCTTCAGATGGAAGTGCCGGATGATGAAACGGGATATTTGACGATGCATCTGGAGAGGCTGCTGCAGCGCTCGGAAGTATAATGAATGATCAGGTAGAATCGAATTCCTTGCAACCTTCATGGAGCAGGGATTTTTTGTTTGAAAATAAAGCTTAAGCCTTACATTGGATTGCATAATTGCACGTTGTCAGCTAAACTGACTGTTAGAGTCATTAGAGAACGGAGTGCATAGGACATGCTGTATAAGAAGTTAGCAAAACCATTTTTGTTTCGTATGGATCCAGAGAAGGCGCATCATTTGACGATTGACGGGCTGAGTGCGGTAAGCCGCTTCCCAGGCGGAACGCAGCTGCTCAAGTCGATGTACGGAGTGCCGCATTCGCCTCTGATGAATCAGCGGATCTGGGGATTGGAGTTCGCCAACCCGGTTGGCTTGGCAGCCGGACTGGACAAAAACGCGAAGGCGGTCAAAGGCTTCTCCCAATTAGGTTTCGGATTCATGGAAGTAGGCACGATCACGCCGAAGCCTCAGCCGGGCAATGAGCTGCCGCGGTTATTTCGGCTTCCCGAGGACCAGGCCCTAATCAATCGAATGGGCTTCAACAATGTCGGGACGGAAGAGATGGCGAGCAACCTGCGGCAAACAGGAAGACGCGACATTCCCGTAGCGGTTAACATAGGTAAGAATAAAACGACGCCCAACGAGCAGGCCGAAGAGGATTATCGGGCTTGTATCCGGGAGTTGTATACATATGGCGACTTCTTTGTCGTCAACATCAGCTCACCAAATACGCCGGATCTGCGTAATTTACAGCATGGGAATGATTTGAAGCGATTGCTTGATGCGGTTACTGCCGAGATGCAGCTTCAACAGAAGAAGCACGGTCACACGGGCAAGCCTATTTTGGTCAAAATTGCGCCGGATCTTACCGACGATGAACTGGAATTAACCGTCCATACGATTAAGGACAGCGGTGTTTCAGGGATTATCGCGACGAATACGACACTTAGCAGAGAAGGGCTTGTGCATGAGAATCGTTCGCAAGCTGGCGGACTGAGTGGAAGACCGCTTACGAAGCGCTCCACGGAAGTCATCAGCCGCGTCTACCAATTGACGGAGGGCAAGCTGCCGATCATTGGAGCCGGCGGCATATTCACGGCCCAAGACGCCTATGACAAAATTAGAGCCGGCGCCAGCTTAGTTGAAGTATATACAGGATTAATCTATGAAGGACCCGGGATCCTTACCCGGATTAATAAGGGCCTCCAGGATTTACTCAAACAGGATGGATATACTCATATTTCCCAAGCAATCGGTGCAGATCATAACTGACTTCATCTGGAATGGAGGATAAATCGATGGATGGACGAGACTGGAAGAAATTTCTCCTGCCATACGAACAAGCGACGGAAGAACTGAAAGTGAAATTCAAGACGCTTCGAGGCGAGCTCAAGAGCAGGGAAGAATATGCGCCAATTGAATTCGTCACCGGACGTGTCAAAAAAATATCGAGCATGCTGGAGAAGGCGAAGCGTCTGAACGTGCCGATGGACCAATTGGAGTCCGGGATTGAAGATATCGCCGGCATCCGGATTATGTGCCAATTCGTAGCGGACATCGAGCGCCTTGCCGAGCTTATCCGCAGCAGGCAGGATATGAGAGTCGTTTACGAGAAGGATTACATTGCCAATAAGAAGCCCAGCGGTTATCGCAGCTTTCATATTATTATCGAATACCCGGTGCAGACGGCACTCGGGATGAAGCATATTTTGGCCGAGATTCAGATACGAACGCTTGCTATGAATTTCTGGGCAACCATCGAGCATTCGTTGAATTATAAATATAAAGAACAACTGCCGGCTGATGTCAGAGCGCGGCTGAGCAAGGCGGCGGAAGCCGCTTACCAGCTGGATCAGGAGATGTCCAGCATTCGCGGAGAAATCGTCGAGTCGCAGAAAATGTTTGAAGACAATTCGAATTTGGTTAATAAAGTGCTTAGCAACATCCAGGAGCTGTACTTCTATCACCGAGTTCGGGAAGCGGCCCAATTCCAGCTAAGATTCAACGAGATTTGGGAAACGGAGGACGGCTTAAGCGATCTGTCTTCCGATATTGAAGCCGCAATCTCCAGAGCCAAAAAAGGAGAACAAAACTGATCTATGGCAACTTACGATCGTTTGTACGTAGCTTACTTGTATTATTTCAATGAGCTTCGCGATTATTTCGAATGCCATGAAGTCATGGAGGAGCTTTGGCTGGAAGAAGGCCGAAGCCCTCTATATCAAGGTCTGCTGCAGATTGCAGTGGGCCTTTATCATCATGCCAATGGAAACGTAAGCGGTTCCATTAAATTGTTTAGCGCAGGCTTGGATAAATTGGCGCCCTATCCGGCGGATGCGCTCGGTATTGATTTGGGCAGTCTCATGCAAGAAAGTACGCTGTATGTGTCCAAATTGAAAAGAATGGATGTTGAGCCGTTCGCTCCATACGATCTGACCATTCGGATACTAGACCCGGAGCTCGACCTGCTGCTCCAAGACATGAAGCAGCATCCACCCCGGCATGAGGAGGAAGGCGATGATTGAGGTACGCAAGTTAAGCAAATGGTATCAGGTTCACGAGCGGGAGCCCGGGTTCGCCGCTTCGCTCAAGAGCTTGTTTCACCGGAAGTTCCGAACGGTCAAAGCGGTTGATGAGATCTCATTTCACATCCCTGAAGGGGAAATCGTGGCATTCTTAGGGCCGAACGGAGCGGGCAAAACAACGACGATGAAAGTGCTGACAGGACTGCTGCATCCTTCCCATGGCGAAGTGAATGTCGGCGGTTTTGTTCCTTTTCAGCATAAAAAAGAGTTCAAGAAACAGATTTCCCTCGTCATGGGGCAAAAGAGCCAATTGATCTGGGATGTTCCCGCAGCGGAAACGTTCCTGGTGAACAAGGTGATCTACGAAATTCCGGATGACGTTTATGAAGAAACGCTAGGCGATCTCGTAGGGCTGCTTCAATTGGAGGAAGTGATCCGCAAGCCTGTTCGACAGCTCTCGCTCGGAGAGCGAATGAAGTGCGAGCTGGCCGCAGCGCTGCTGCACAGGCCGCGGATTGTTTTTCTAGATGAACCGACGATCGGCCTTGATGTGAATATGCAGGAAGTGATGCGCAGGTTCATTCAAGACTACAACCGCAAGTACAAGGCGACGATCCTGCTCACCAGCCATTACATGGCGGATGTGACCGCGTTATGCGAGCGTGTGCTCGTCATCGGCAAGGGCAGGCTGCTGTATGACGGTGCGATTGCTCAGCTCATCGATCGATATGCACCGAACAAACGGATTCGCCTTCAATTGGCGGGACGTACAGAGGCGCAAGCAATCACGGAGCTGACGGATGGAATGGGGACGTTGGTTCACTATGAATTTCCATATGTCGATATGGATGTACCGAGAGAGCAGGTTTCCGAGCTTTCCGCTAGACTGCTGTCTACGCTGAACGTGCTGGATTTGACGATTGAAGACCCGTCAATGGAATCGGTCATCGCCCAGGCGTTTGAAGCGAAGACCGAAGGGGGAAGAGAGGACGCATGAAGGCATTCGCGCTGTTTTGGCACAAATACCGCGTGCTGCTTCGGGTGGAATGGGCGGTCATGTTTGCCTATCGCAGCGAATCGCTCATCTGGATGATCGGCGCCTTCATTCAACCGCTCGTATCCATGGCCGTTTGGCTGTCGATTAGCGACAATCAGACGGTCGGCGGGTACGATGCGCATGACTACATGGTATATTTCCTTGGCGTCCTGCTCGTTGATCGGCTTACGAGCACATGGGACGTATGGGAGCTCGACGCCAGCATTCAGGACGGCTCGTTGTCCACGAAGCTCGTGCGCCCTTTTCACCCCGTGCATTGGAGCATCTCGCAAAATCTCGTTTACAAGCTGTTTTTCGCTTTTCTATTAATCCCGGCATGGACGATAGCGGCAGCATGCTTTCCCATGCTCAGGCTAATTATTTCCTTGGAAATAATGGTGCTCTTCTTCATCGCCATTGTGCTGTCTTCTGCGATCCGTTTTCTTATCGGCTATGAGTTTGGCCTGCTTGCTTTTTGGACGAATCGGGCGACGGCAATTTACAGCTTATATGAAGGCATCCACTTGTTTCTTGCCGGCCGCATCGCACCGCTTAGCATGTTTCCCTCCTGGGTGGAGGATGCTGCTACTTGGCTTCCGTTCTATGTAACGGTCGGCTTTCCGGTTGAGCTGCTGACGGGGAAAATCGAAGCGGGTTCGTCTGCTGTGCTTCATTATTTGATGATTCAACTGGGTTGGGTCATTATTTTAGCGGGGGTATTCCGTCTGTTATGGAGAAGCGGTATCAAAAAATATGGCGCAGTCGGCGGTTAAGGAAGGAGGCGCAGCTTCGATGAAATATTTGCGGCTGTTCAGGGAATTTATGCGGGCCTGCTTGGTCGAGGAGTTCGAGTACCGGGCCAACTTCGCCGCCAATGTGTTGTCAACGGTATTTTGGCTGGCGATGGCTATATTGACGGTACAGTTATATTTCTATCGAACCCAGGAGATTGGCGGCTGGAACTTCTATGAGGTGCTTGTACTGCTGGGCATATTCAACGCCGTGCACGGGTTTATTGAGTTTATATTGCAGCCCAACATGACCCGCCTTGTTAATCATATCCGGAAAGGAACCTTGGACTTCGTTCTGACGAAACCCGTCGACAGCCAGTTTTATGTTAGTTTCAGGCATCTGGTCTTCTGGCGATTGTCGGATGTGGTGTTAGGACTTGGTCTGGTCGCCTATGCCTTATGGCAAATGCAGGCCATGCCCAGCCTGATGGAGTTGGCCCAGTTCGCCATCGTCTTCCTGGCATCGTTAGTTGTGGTGTATTCGCTCTGGATGGGCATGATGATGTTCTCCTTCTGGGCGGTGAAAGTGGACAACTTGTCCTATTTGTTCAGCTCTTTCTTTGAAACGGCGCGCTTCCCAGTCTCTGTGTACAAAGGCTTTCTGCGCGTTATGTTAACGTATATGTTCCCGATTGCTTTCATTACAACCTTCCCCGCCTCGGCGCTCATTGGCCGGATCCACGGTTGGCAGGTTGTGTTGAGCGTCGGCATTGCACTCGTCTGTTTTGTACTGACACGCTTGCTCTGGAGATTCGCTCTTAGGCACTATACGAGTGCAAGCAGTTAATTTCATTTCAGGCGTCTCGCCGGTGCTGATCAATCTAACGGACGCCACGGAACGATGGACCCAGCCCCCCATCCGCTCGGATGTTCATGCCTTCTCACCGATAGGTGCGGGGCTTTTTGCTTTTTACAGTTTCTACATAATTCTTGTGTCTTTAGGGAAAACTTCCCATAAGCAGGATCATGTCTGATTTCAAACGGTTTGGTGGTGGCGATAATCAAAAACTTCTGGAGTAAAACGCTACATCAACTCTTCAATCGCGACAAAATACCAACGCAGTCAGCTCAGGAGCAGGACACCGTCCTTTCCTCGATTGCCCTTCAACACGATGGTATGCTGAACGTCGAGCAAATCAAGACAACCTTCGGCTATAGCGCCGATTTGATAACCGGAGAGCTTTATCTGGAACTAGAAACGAATTGTAAAGTGAATTACGCTTTCTTGGAGCAGCTCATCAATAAAACGCTGTTTCAAAGCATCATGAACGATCTGGGCGCCAAAGCCTCCGAATTCATGGAGAGCGCAGGGACCGGGTTCTATGAGCTGCCGGATTTGATGAAGAACGCGCTTCAGTCCTTCGGAGAAACGAAAGCCGTGATGGATTACAAAGAAGTGTGCTATCGGCTGCTGAACGGCGATACCGTAATCTTCGTCGATGGTTATGCACAAGCACTATCTGTGAATACAGCGGCAGAGGAACAGCGCTCCGTGGAGGAGCCGATGACACAATCGGTGGTCCGAGGACCGCGCGACGGATTCACGGAATCGATCGGCACGAACATTTCGCTCATTCGCAAAAGGATTAAGAGTCCGAACCTCTGGCTGGAAAGCATGATCATCGGCAGAGTCACGCAGACGACGGTATCGATCATGTACATCAAGGGGATCGTGAATGACAAAATCGTTGGTGAGGTCAGGCAGCGGCTAGAGCGTATCGATATCGACGGTATTCTGGAAAGCGGAAACATTGAGGAGCTCATTCAAGACGAGACCTTCACGCCGTTTCCGACCGTATACAATACGGAGCGGCCCGATGTCATCGCGGCGGGCCTGCTGGAGGGACGAGTAGCCATTCTTGTGGATGGCACACCGTTCGTGCTGGAGGCGCCTGTTTTTTTTACACAGTTTTTTCAATCGGCGGAAGACTATTACCAGCGGGCCGAATTCGCCACACTGATTCGCATGCTGCGGTATGTGTGCTTCTTCATCTCCTTGATGGCGCCATCATTCTATATTGCCATAACTACGTTTCATCAAGAATTGTTACCCAGCTCATTGCTGTTCAATTTGGCGGCGCAGCGGGAAGGCATCCCTTTTCCTGCCTTCGTGGAAGCACTGCTTATGGAGATCACCTTCGAGATTCTTCGGGAGGCTGGGGTGAGGCTTCCCAAGACAGTCGGTCAAGCGGTGTCTATCGTAGGCGCCTTGGTTATCGGCCAAGGGGCCGTGGATGCCGGGCTGGTCTCGCCGGCGATGGTTATCGTCGTGGCGATTACGGCTATCGCTAACTTCGTCATTCCGGCGTTCAGTATGGGCATCCCGGTGCGAATCATCCGATTTATTTTAATGATATTTGCAGCTATGTTCGGTCTATTCGGAATCACCGTCGGTCTAATCGCTATGGTTCAGCATCTGTGCAGCTTGCGGTCGTTCGGGGTGCCGTATATGGCTCCGATGGCGCCGTTTGTCTTGGATGATCAGAAAGACACGATATTCCGCATGCCGCAATGGGGGTTGTTCTCAAGACCGCGCTTCATTAGCCAAAACAATATCATTCGTGAAAATAACACCCCAACGATGAAACCAAAACGAAAGTAAGGGTGGGACTGCCACGTGAAAAAATTAGGGGGGATGCTCTGTACGCTTATCTTACTTGGCTTTGTGCTCTCCGGGTGTTGGGACCGGCATGAACTCAATGACTTGGCGATTACTGTCGGCGTGGGGTTTGATAAAAGCGGAGACGAATACCTGGTGACAGCACAAATCGTTAACCCTAACGAGGTGGCATCCAAAAAAGGAGCGGGCTACAGCACGCCCATTACTACGCTGTCTGCAAAGGGGATATCGACACTTGAGGCTGCGCGCAAGTTAACGACAACGGCGCCGCGCAAATTATTCTCGTCCCACTTGCGAATCGTCGTCATTGGCGAGGAGCTTGCCCGTGAAGGCGTTGCCAAGGTTCTCGACGGTCTTACGAGAGATCATGAAATCAGGTCCGACTTCTATATCATTGTGGCCAGGGATACGTCTGCCGCTGAAGTATTAAAAATATTGACGCCAATTGAACGGATTCCGGCGAATGCCATGTTCAAAACGCTGGAAACGTCAGAAAAGGCATGGGCGCCTACCGTAAGCGTAAGGATCGACCAGTTCATAACAAGCCTGGCTGAGCCGTCTACCGATGCTGTTCTGACGGGGATACGCATCGAAGGGGCGAAGGAGAAAGGAGAGTTGAAGACGTTACTATCCGACACAGCGCCAAGAACCCAGCTGCATTATTCCGGAGTGGCGCTCTTTAGGCAAGACAAGCTGGTCGATTGGCTCAATGAGAACGAAAGCAAGGGATACAACTATATTAAGGGAAATGTAAAAAGTACAATGGGGCACCTGCAATGCCCGCAAGGAGGGACGTTAACGGTAGAAGTCATCCGTTCCAAAACAAAAGTGAAAGGACATGTGATTAACGGCAAGCCCAAAGTACACATTCATGTCTTCCTGGAACAAAACGTTAGCGAAGTACAGTGTGAAGTTAATTTGTTGGACCCCGCTACGATACAAGAGCTGGAGAAAATTGCCGCGGATACGCTCAAGTCAATCATGAATGCTGTGATTCGGAAGGCAAAGGAAAATAAGACGGATATATTTGCTTTCGGGGAGGCCATTGAAGATGCTTCACCGAAAACCTGGGCGAAAATTAAACGGGATTGGCCGGATATTTTCGCCGAGCTGCCGGTGGAAATTTCAACGGAAGTGCAGATCCGCCGTCTTGGCACGACGAACAACTCCATTATCATACGCCCGAAGGAGTGATCGCGTGGGGATCATTTTTTTGATTCTTGTCGTAGCCGTGCTCATCGGTCTGCTGGAGCTTCCCGGCATGCTGCGGAAGAAGATGAAAGTCGAGAGCTGGGTGTTCTCGGTATTGCTCATCTTCGGGACAATACTTAGCATTTTGCAAATCAGCAGAATTCACATCCCGAATCCGCTGGACTGGATAACGTACATCTACCAGCCTGTCAGTGATTTTGTTTTCGGCATACTACAATAGAGGTGGTCGACATGTTTGAGAAAGGCAGGATTGGGGTACACCAATTTACGATATTGACGATCCTGTTCACAATCGGCAGCTCCATCCTAATCGCGCCTTCCGGACTTGCCTATGATGCCAGGGAGGACGCCTGGATTGCGGCCATCTTAGGGTTGATTGTGGGGCTGCTGCTAGTCACCATGTACTCATTCCTCAGGCGCCAGCTGCCTCAGAACACATTGGTCGGTAATTGCGAAGAGCTGTTGGGGAAGTGGCTTGGCAAAGCCGTCTCTTTGCTCTACTTCTGCTTTTTTTTCATCCTTGCTGCCCTGGTGCTTCGCAACCTAGGCGACTTCATCTCCACACAAGTGCTCGTGGACACACCTCTGCAATTTACGCATATTTTTTTCCTGGCTATCATTATTTTAGGCATACGCAATGGGTTGGAGACGTTTACACGGACATCGGAAATATTTCTCCCTTGGGTGCTCACCTTCTTCTTCCTGATGTTCATTCTCCTCCCGACTCAAATGAAGGCAGGCAATATACTGCCAATACTCGGCCAAGGGATCAAACCTGTCGTACGCGCTTCGGTCCCTTTGATCGGAACCCCGTACTTGGAGCTTGTTCTGTTCTTTACCATTTTACCTTACGTAAGCCAAACGAAAAAACTGGGGAAATCATTTCTCACCGGAGTGGCGATCGGCGGCAGCTTAATCGTCATCGTTTCCCTGCTGTCCATTCTTGTCTTAGGCGATGATTTGACATCGGTACAGATGTATCCGAGCTTCTCCTTGGCACGAAGAATTTCGATCGGCAATTTCTTGGAACGGCTAGAAGTCATCATGGCGGGGATATGGTTTATAACCATTTACTTTAAACTGACGTTGTGTTTGTATGCATCGGCTACGACGCTGGGAGAAGTATTCAGAATGAGTGAGATTCGGCAGCTGTATCTGCCACTGGGAATGAGTCTCGTCGTGCTCTCCGTCGTTGCTTACCCGGATGCAGCTTATTTCATTCAGTTCGCATCGAGAATTTGGGTTTTCTACTCCGCTACCTTCGGGTTCGTGATTCCCTTGATTTTGCTTCTCTTGGCTGCTATCCGGCGAAAAAAGCAAACAAGGAGCTCTTAACTGCCGGTGCAGAGGGGGACAGGGAAAGGGGGCCAACAAAAAAAGCAGCGTTTCCGCTGCTTTGCCGATTTATCCTTTATATTTCTGGAAAAAGGCTTTAAACATTTCCGGCGTATTCCCGCCTTGCGAGCCCGGTTCCGGCACTCCGCCAACCATCCGGTCCACTTCTTTGCCATCTTTGTAGTAAACCAGCGTCGGCGTGGATTCGATGTTATACTTTTGCCAGCCATCCTTGAATTCTTCCAAGTTAAATTGCTTCACATCAATGCCCAGTTCTTTTTGCAAGGGAACTAGAACCGGTGTCGTTACTTTGCAATGCGGACAAGTAGATGCGTAGTAATATTGGAAAAATGTTTCTTTATTCTTCAATCTTTGGTCCAGATCTTTCGGCAAAATGAGGTTTTGATAGTTCGGATCGGTTAATTGTTTGACCGTTTCCGGATTTAGCTTGGATGCCGCAACGCCGTATGGGTTGCCGGCATTCGCTTTGTCCGTGGATTTGGTAGACTGCTGGTTAACGAAATATAGACCCCCGAATAAAATGACAACAATGCCCAGGTAAATAAGCAGCTTCTTCATTACATACACCTCTATCATGTTCTAGATTACTTTGTTCTATTTTCTCTAAAAAGTATAGCATATCCTGTGCGAATTTTGAAAATTATTGGCTGTTTGGTGACAGTTCAGCTATAATAGCGGAGATAAAAAGAAAGAAAGAGAAGATGTCGGATGACGAAGCAGCTGCCCCCCTTGTTCAGGGATAAGATGATGGATTTATTAGGGCCGGACGAATTTGAACAATTCCTGGACTCTTACGATGAAGAGAGATCGTTCGGTTTGAGAGTGAATACAGGAAAAATTGCAAAGCGCGACTTCTTAGATAAGAGTCCGTTTGTGCTAGAGCCGGTGCCATGGGCTTCGGAAGGTTATTACTATGAAGCGGGAGAACGTCCCGGCAAGCATCCTTATTACCATGCCGGCCTTTACTATATTCAAGAGCCCAGCGCCATGGCGCCGGTGGAGCTGCTGCAGGTACGGCCGGGTGATAAAGTGCTCGACTTATGCGCAGCCCCCGGCGGCAAGTCCACGCAAATCGCGGCGAAGCTTCAGGGCGAAGGCGTGCTGGTGGTGAATGACAACCATTCGGACCGGGTCAAAGCGCTTGTCAAAAATTTAGAGCTTTTCGGCGTACGGAACGCCGTCGTGCTCAATGAGCGGCCGGAGCGGATGATCTCCGCGTTCTCCGGTTATTTCGATAAAATTTTAATCGATGCCCCTTGTTCGGGGGAAGGGATGTTCCGTAAGGAAGAAGAAATGATGCAGGGCTGGGAGCGTCATACGGTGCAGGAATTCGCTGCGATGCAGCGGGAGCTGCTCGGACAGGCGGCACAGATGCTGGCTCCGGGAGGTACGATTGTGTATTCGACCTGCACGTTCTCTCCGGAGGAGAATGAGGCGCAAATTGCCGAATTTCTCGATAAGCATCCGGCTTTCGACGTGGTACCGGTCCAGGGGTTTAGTCCCGGCCGGCCGGACTGGCTCCGCGCTCCTTGGTGCGAGGCGTCGTATTCGGCTAAGGCCCGCGCTGCGGTTGCGGGTACGGCGCGATTATGGCCTCACCGCTTGCGTGGAGAGGGCCATTATGTGGCCGTGGTTCGCAAGGAGGGCGTTGAAGCGGGGGGAGAGGCGCCGGAGGCTTGGAGCGGAGCGGTGAAGGAAGCGTCGGAGACGTGGAGAGCGGAGGCGCGGAGTAGAGCGGTGAAGGAAACGTCGGAGACGTGGAGAGCGGAGGCGCGGGGCGGATCGGGGCGCAGCGGCCGGGAGGCGCTGCGGGGCAAAGGGCGCGCGGCGGCGGTTGAGCCGCGCGTAAGTCTGGAGCCGCTGCAGGCGTTCGAAGGCGAGCTGCTGCGCAGCGATCCCTTCGCCGCTCTGCGGCTCGTATGCTACGGCGACCACGCGTACGCGTCGCCGGCGGGGTTGCCCGAGCTGCACGGACTGAAAGTCGTGCGGCCGGGCTGGTACATCGGCGCGCTGCACCGCGGCCGATTCGAGCCGTCCCATGCGCTAGCTATGGGACTGCGCATGCACGAAGCCAAGCGAACGCTGAGCTTGGCTTCGAGCGACGAGCGAGCCCTTCGGTATTTGAAGGGCGAGACGCTCGAGGTCGCGGAGAGCGAGATTGTCCGCGATTCGCAAGAAACGAAGGCAGCCAAAGGCTATTGCCTTGTCTGCCTGGATGGGCATCCCGTCGGTTGGGGCAAATGGCTGGACGGGATGCTAAAGAACGAATACCCGCCCGGCTGGAGGTGGACCTAATCGGTCATGAAACAAACGCAGAGGCTCGATAAAATACTCGCCCATGTAGGTGTCGGCACGCGCTCTGAGCTGAAACGCTTGGCTAAGGAAGGCGCGATTTATGTCAATGGCGTGAAAATCAAAGACAGCGGGATGCAGATCAATCCCGATAAGGATACGATTCAGGTGAACGGAGAGACGGTGCTTTACCGCGAATTTGTTTATCTGATGATGAACAAGCCGCAAGGCGTTGTTTCCGCTACGGAAGATAATCGCGACCGTACGGTTGTCGATTTGTTGGATGCGTCGTATGCGCCATTCGAGGTCTTTCCTGTAGGCAGGTTGGACAAGGATACGGAGGGCTTTCTCCTTCTCACCAACGATGGGAAGCTCGCTCACAATCTGCTTTCCCCACGCAAGCACGTTCCGAAAACCTACTATGCCCAAGTGGAATGGGAGGTTAATGAGGCGGATGTCGAGGCATTTGCCAAAGGAGTAACCTTGGATGACGGGTATGAAACGCTTCCCGGTGTACTGAAAATAATAAGCCCCGGTAACAAAAATGGCGGGGTACCTTCCGAGATCGAGTTGACGATTATGGAAGGGAAATTTCACCAAGTGAAAAGAATGTTCCTAGCAGTTGGAAAGAAAGTCGCATATTTAAAGCGAATTTCTATGGGGCCTATAGAGCTGGACCCGACGTTGGCTTTAGGCCAAGTTAGAGAGCTTACGGCGGATGAGCTAACAGCACTGAGAAATGCCCACGACTTACAAAATTAGAAGTTTACAAACCTACTAGTATATGGTATTTTTGGTTATATAGCATTTGAAATGTGCGGAAGAACCGCCCATGTTATCGCGGCTTATTGGCGATGACTGGGTGGTTTTTTGCATGTATGGCCATACATATTTTGTCAATAATAGATTTTTTATTAAGAGGGGGGTTATTAAATGATGAAGAAGGCTGTTGTTCTGGGAGCATCGATAGTTTGTGGTCTCTCCGTTGGTTATGATGCGATAATTTCATCTGCTCAAGACTCGGTACAATTTAGAGATACGGAACAACATTGGGCGCAAAAATCTATACAAGCAGCAGTCGATAAAGAGTACGTCGACGGCTATGAAGACGGGACTTTCAAGCCTGATGCGCCAATTAGCCGAGCGGAATTTATTAAAATGGTGGCTTTGGCCACAGGGGAGAAAATCAATCATGTCGAAGGGGAGGGGTGGTTTCGACCTTATGTTGAGCGCTTGAAAGAGCAAGGCGTGATCCCGGCAGAGTTCCCAGAACGCTATAATGAGCCGATGCAAAGAATTGAAATGTCCGTTGTAAGCGTGCGAAGTGTTAATAAAAACTTGAAAGGCTCGATGATGGAGTCCACGGGACTAGGGCTAATACATGGTGTCAGTAAGACTGACCTGGATATGTATGGGACCAGCACGCGAGCTCAGGCAATTACGATCATTGAGCGTATGCTTGCTGCGAGGAAGGGGGACAAGCTTCCGGTTGATAAGTATGCAGCCAGTGCGGCAGAGATATCGGAGACCGGCAGCAATGTAAAGACAATGCTGGGTCTTACTCCGAAGGAAATTGGAACCACTTGGACTTGGTCAGAAGGGGTTACGGTCAGAATGAATCAACTGATTGTGGCTGATCCTGCCGATCCGGATGATCCTTATATGAGGCTTATTGATATGACGACCTGGGGAAAGTCGACCAGTAAAACAGAGAACAAAGTTATTTTGGCTAATTTTACGGTAGTGGCTACTGAAGCTGGCGTTGGGGCTCCTGATTTATTACCTTTACAGGTGTTAAAACAATTAGATACCTCTGATTTCTTGTTGCTAACCGACCAAGAGTTAACTGGATGGATGCGTTTTTTAAAACCTCAAACGCATGAAGGTTATGTGGCTTATGCACTGCCAAATAAATTTGCTAATCGGACTATTATGTTTGATATCCTAGGAAAACATATTACATTAGCAGATAGATAAGGAGATGGACTTAACTGCGTAAACTAAGCAATAGGGTGATATTGTTCTTGATTCTAATCGAAATACTAATACCACTATTTAATGCTGATAGGTCTCAAGCTGCTTCTACTGTTAGATTGTATTATAATTTTGAACAAGGTACCTACAGTTCCTTATCTGTATTACCTCAATATTCTTCAGCGCAGGCTAAGTCATTTTCTAAAGATATAAGCGATTTAATTAGTGGTAACATAACCGGAGTAACTATAAATAATCAAACTGAGTCTAATGGAATCGTGACCTTTACTTCAACTTCAGTAACTGTGAACAATCTAAATGGTGCTAAAACTAAGGTTTATGGTAAGTCCGAAACAAATCCAATGCATCAAATTTATAGGCAACCGTTGGGAAAAATATGGGAACATAAAGGGAGTAAGACTGTTGCAGTAGAGTTTGATGGAGTTAAAGGAAACCCATCACCTTACCCAGGTAGTATTCCGAAGAACGGAAGGTTACGTTATTTAACTACTCTATTTAATTACAACAATGTTAACACTTATGGACCTGATTTAAGGTACACGTATCTATCTCCGCTATATAGCTCTAAAGGTGCAAGTGGCGATCAGGTAACTAATTATGATAAAGAAGGTTACGCTGTCACAACTGCCTATGAGGTACCAAAAGCTATGAAATGGTTTTTACAGGAGTCTTCTACAAGCTTATCAGGCACCGATGCTGATATTACGGATCCTGATAAGCTCGATCAAAGCAGCATCCAAATCATTAAAGCTGAAAAGTATAGCCCTGACTACGGTGCTGAACCGTTGGCATTTGGTAAAGGTGACACTCCCGGCACAGGGATGATTCGTACTATGATGTTATTGGATGGATCTGTACCACCAGATCAAATTCGTGATTTCCCAGACCCAGATGGTTCAGGAGGATTGCTTCGTAACTATGCGATGTACGCAATAGGACTATGGAGTGGAACCACCTACAAATACCAAATGTCTATCGACGTCACGTACTCCCCACCCAACAAAGCCGACCTGGCTGCGCTCTCCATTGAGCCAGACCCCTGTGTTCAAACAGGAATTAGCACCGATTTGAAAATCACCTTCAAAAACATCGGAATCAACATACCGAGAGGAACTAGATTCACGGTAACGGTAGCAGCAGACGGTGCGATTATCAAGACCCTCATTTATACAGCAGGACTAAATAATAATGTTCCCCTAACGGAAATCATCCCCTACACATTCAACACGGTCAAAAGCATCACACTCACAGTCGATGCCAATGACGACATTCCGGAAACAAGTGCTTCGAATAACACAATCACCACAATCATTACCCCGCAAACCTCGTGCGGGCCTACAGGCGGCGGCTACATAGGGAAGACCTCGGCAGACCGGCCCGCTATAACTTGGAAGGAATCCAATAGGATTAAAGCGGATTGGAAAATACCTTCCACGGGCTGTACCCCTGTGCGTGGCAGATTCATTTTGTCGCAAGCGACCGGAGCCTCCGTTCAGTACGGTTGGAGCCGTTTAACGAGTACGGCAACAAGTGATATGTCTTTGTTTGCATATGGCATGATGGGATTTACGGGGTATCCGGGAAATATAACTAGCGGGGAAGTCCATATCGAATATAAATTGGAGGACAGCTGTGGCGGAACCTCTTATTTCTATGAGGGAAAGTTTACGATTGGTTCCAGGCCGCCCAATCGACCGCCGCAATTCGAAATCGGATGGTATTCCGAAAACGATTATACCAGCCGTACTCCAATTGCGGAGGCCGTTGTCGGCGATAAGTTAAATGCAAGGCTCCTTCCCGAAATTGCTCCTAATCATTACGACCCTGATGATGACACGGTTACGTTCGAGTGGTTGTTTCAGAATAGTTCGAGCTCCTGGATCAAAAGTTTCCCCGCTTTGGGCTATTTGAAAGGGGAGGAGAAGCTAACATGGCTAACCGCGACTTCGGCAGGGAGACATACGATTTCTGCCCGAATGTGTGATGATAAAGGCGCTTGTACCGAAGAAGAGGCAACGATCGACATCATGAGACCGGAACCGATCCCTTGTATCAATATCCCCAATCGAGTTGTTCAACATAGACCCCTACCGGCAAATGCGATTAATGGCGCTTGCAGTAAAGCTGCGCTAGGAAGAACGATCGTACAGGAGTTTTGGACGAATAAACGCTCTGTTTATCCGACCATCGGAGTGGAGACCGTTTCACTTGAGGTTATGGACAACCGTGGAGTACGAAGCTTACCGGCAAACAAGGCTATTAAGCACATCAATGTCGTTGAAGATAAGCCTCCTGCAGCTGTGATTAACTTGCCCTTATTTGCTGTGAGGGGGAATATTCCATTCCGAGATATGTCTTATAGTCCCGATGGCGACGTTATTGTTGAAACTAAAATTAGCTATGTGTATGACAAGAATAACGATGGGATATTTAATGACCATATGCCGCTTGAGATCTCCATTTCGGTAGGCGGTTCCGCTTCGTTAACTGCTATGCAAGTAGGAAAGTATCAATTAACGGTTACTGCCAAAGAAGATTGGGGCTTAACGGACACAAGGACTTTTGACGTCGATATTAAAAACGATTCCCCCGAGGCTTCCTTCACGGTCACCTCTTCCAACCCTGAACCTCCAAAGTTCGATACGATCTTAGAAAATGAGATGCTTATGGCCTTTGGGGATCAATGGCAAGGGTCTTCATTAACGAATCCAAGCCTGAATAAGGCGAAAGACATTGGCTTTACTTACAATACGGCCACGAACGGGCTAACTTCCCATTATGGGAAGCAGCCATATTACGGTCCGGCGATCGGCCTGACGATTACACCAGAGCAGTACGAGAGATCGGCCTATACGGCATGGCACTCCTTTCCTGTACCTTCGTTATTCAACACGCAATTCCTAGGTAACAGATATGGTGTAGGCTCTATTGGCGCTATTCCGCTTTTTAATGGAAAAACCACAAGTATGGAAGGCGGTTTAGGCACCGTCAAACCAACACCGGATAATCCTGGGAAATACTTGGCCTATGATACGAAAGGCGGGGCTTATTCGATTGATTTAGTTACATCGAGGTATGACGATAATTATTCGGAGTCATGGACACTCTATCGCAAGCTTGCCGACGGTACGGTCTCATGGAGCCGGTCCGGCTCCTATACGTATGATGGTTGCTCAGGCGACTGCGACCCGACGGAAACGGGGACGCGCGCTCCGCTGTCCATTCTAAAGCTGAACGATGATGGCACGAAAGTAATGGTTGAGAATACTTACAGCTACCTATGCTGGTGCCAAAAAAGCACCTGGGTGGATGTTGAAACAGGACTGGAGGTACCTGCAGCATCAATTATTCCGGCACCTTCTTTTACGGGAATCTATGAGGATTCAGAAGTTTATATGTACCGTGAACAGTCCAAAGTTTTAACGACAGATACCTACAGTTCAGGGAGTTGGGGCTCCTCGGCCAACCGTTTAGGTAAGGTCAGCGAGTACTTGGTATCCGTCAACAAGTCCACAGGTGCTGTGAGGAAGCTTGCTATCTTTAAGGATATTGCGTACAAGAACACATACAGGATCGATGATGGCAGCATTATTCGCGGGGACGGCGAAGATACGTCGAATGACACATTCGTAGATGCTCATTATTCAGTTTCCGCTGACGGATATGTCTATGTCGTAGACGGGTTTAACCGAATCGTCGTAACGGATAAATTCGCCAATCAGCTAGCTTCCTTTCCGACCAAAAGCTTAAGGCCTACAAATTCAACCATCAATCATCAAACATTAAATGAAATATATAAATATACAATTGCACAGGCCGGCTTAAGTGCTGACGGGGAATTTCAAGTTGTGCTTCAAGAAGACCACTACAAGTTAAGGCGATGGAATTTCAAGTGGAAATCTTGCGGAGCATGCAGTGTGGGAAGTTATGTATCGAGCTATGACTCGGATGACAGTGCTTCGGAACGCAAATTTTATTACTACAAAATTAAGGGGAGCACCGCAAATTCTGCCGGATACGCCTCAAGCGAAATTGGTCAAACGTTGAAAAAGGATGCCAACGTCAAAGATGCTGATTATGTATTTGACTTCCTTCAGTCGAGTGCCAATATGAATGAGAATGCCCCTTCAGGTCTTATCTTTCGGGCCACAAGCCATAATACGATGTACCGTTTGGAAATGACAACGAACAAAATAAGCATTGCGAAGATCGAGGGAGGGGTACGAACGGAATTAAAATCAACTTCCGTCTGGCTGCCTGCGACTTCTTTTACGAACATGAAAGTCAGCGTTAGAGGAGGGAATATCAAGGTTCGACTGGGGACGGTTCCCATTCTGGAACTTAATGATTCCACATTAGGGGAAGGCACTTACGGTTTCTTTATTGGCGGTTATGGCTCGCATTTTCGGAACTTTTATGTGAAAATTCCGCTCATAGATAACACGGTGATCAGTGATACGGGGATTGCAGGCGAACAATTAACGTACCAAACGGACTTCTATGACCCTGAGAATGACGAGCATTTGGTTAGTAGAGACAAGTGGACCTACGAGCATTCGAACGCTTCGAAATTTCTAGACGCAGGTGACGGTAAAAGCGGGTTATCGGCGTTGCATCAGCAAAGTTACATAGGTTCTCCGCAAAGAGTATTAGATAAAGTGGGCATCTACACGATAGCGTACATTGGCGCTGATGATCCGACCCCAGTCGCATATAAGTATCCCAATCCAACGTTTGCCCCGTACATTTCAGAGTCTGAACCGTATTTCAGAAATGTTCTAGTTCACCGCAGACCTGTAGGTGTGCTAAGAGTTAGTCAGGATCCGTATTATCGTATTTCTTATGACGATCAAAGCTATGACCCGGATCGTTGGTTGAGCGGCTCAACATTTTCCACGGAGCCTACGGGCATAGATTATTCAACGACTCGCGGCATTACCGAACGCCGGTACGAGTACATCAAGCCGGATGGAAGCACGATGGGAGGTAAATTAAACAGGGCTACGGAGATGGGGATGTACACGTTTCGTGTAGCGGTCAAAGACGAATATGGTGCTTGGTCCGATTGGGCGGAGGACCGTCTATGGTTAAATGCACCGCCAGAGAACCACGCTCCTTTTGTTGAAATTACGAGCCATAAGAGCACAGACATGAATGCACCTTCAGGAGCGGCTGCTCTGAATCCTGTATTTACTTGGAACGCTGTAGACTATGATGCAAAAAGCAGAATTGTCGCTTCCGAACTTGACGTTCAATATTATCGCTTTGATGCCTATAGCAATCCTCCATATAAATGGATTAGTCAAAGATCCCCGAATCTGGTAAGGACGCATGACGAGAGCAGCGATGGCCAAGTCGTGTCTTTCAGTTATGCCTATCCGCTTGAGGTTCAATCAAACAAAACTTATAAGATACGAATAAGAGTACAGGATGAACACGGCGAATGGTCGGCATGGGATGAAAAATATTTCGCAAGAGGCTTCCCGCCCTCAGCAACCCTAACGTTCCCGAATGGAACGCAGGCTAATCCAACACTTGTGACAAGCGGAGTGCTATCTCCTTCTTGGAATCAAAACGATCCGGATATCCCGACTGCGTACAGTCGATATGAGTACCGAATTCTGGATGCCGCTGGCCGGCAAGTTACTTACCAAAGCAGGGGATTCACGTATACCGCTTTCGTTAGCGGTAGATATGCACGCGGGTGCAGTTTGGATAGTGAATCAAGCGTTTGGTATCGCTGCAGCTATGGAACAGCAGCCAACTCTTGGACTGCTCAACCGAGCGAACAATTTGGGTTATCCCTACTGGCCGGCAGAACGGACACTCTGCAAGTGCAGGTCCGTGTTAACGATGGGACGTATTGGTCGGATTGGTCCAACTCCGGGTGGTTTATGATGAATCGGCCGCCTGCAGCGGAGATGACGATTCCGGCAGGCTCGCAGGAAGCGCCTACGATTTTCTCCGAGTTGCGGCCAACGTTTCAGTGGAATCAGACGGATTCGGATCCGGGGACCATTTTCAAATATTTTCAGCTGCAAATTACGAACGAGTCTAATGATGTTGTAGTTGCAGATTCGGGGCAGCACGACCAAGGTTCGGCTTCCTCCGTCGGAAGCTGGCAAGTCACTCAAGACCTCCCGGCTGGGCAGAAATTGCGCGTAAGGGTCAGGGTTCATGATGGGGCAGCTTGGTCGGACTACTCTCCGCAAACTTGGTTTTATATTAACCGTGCCCCGGTTGCGGAATTTGATTGGACGCCTAAGCCCGTTTGGGAAGGGGATGTCGTTCACAGCATCAATGCGTCCTATGATCTGGATGGAGATCAGCTAAGCTATCTTTGGGAGATCGTACGGGCAAATGGTTCTGCGCTTACATTCTCCACGCCAAATGTTGCTCATCATTTCTTGGCCCCTGGCGTCTATAAGGTGACTTTGACCGTGTCGGACGGCCGGGCTGCTCATTCGGTGGCAAAGCTGATCGCTGCTATGCCTTTGACGATACGTTCGGATGTTACTTACACGGATAATTGGCTACTTTTTCATGAAAAGAGCGGGCATCAGACCTCGGCGGCACCTAAAGATTTTTATTCCGGAGAAATCCTCGTTGTCTCGGCTCAGAGCTCACCGGCACCCGTCGAGGATGTCACGGCGTGGATCGAAACCATCGGAATGGATGGAAAACCGCTATATGCAACAGTAAAATTAACAGGTCTGGCGGGGGATCCGACCCTGTTCACGGGAGAATTATTTGATGCCAAATTCCAATCATTGACGGAAGGCCTGCCTTTAGGCTTGCAGATCGTCCGTTTTCAGATTCGTTACCGGAACGGCGTCGTGAAGCAAGACGAAGTTCCAATCAACATCATCGGTAATGTGAACAAAGCCGTTGGCGTTCATCGAGTTCATTAAGGAAGAGCAGCTATCTTCGGATAGCTGTTTTTTCCGGAGCATGCCTATGGTACAATTAGTCGAAAAAATGGTATGAGGGAGAGAGAGAGCCTTGAACTACCGATTAATCGCACTGGATGTTGACGGTACCCTGTTGAACGACGATCATGAATTGACGGAGCAGACGATTGCAACCATTCAAGACGTATATGACCAAGGAAGCCATATTGTACTCTGTACAGGGAGAGCGCCGGCCAGTACACTTCCCATTCTTCAGCAGCTCGGATTAGAAGGAACAATGATAACGCATAATGGAGCGGCTACGGTGCATGCGGATGAGCGTGGACTGGAACTGGTCAATGAGTTCTCTTTTACTCTGCAGGAAATAGCCCCTATGCTCGCTTATGTGAGACAGGAGGGCATTCATTTCGATGTCTGCACCTCGTTTAACATGTACATTGAGCGTATCGGCGAGTATGAGAAGAAGATGTACGAGAAGTTTCTTATTAGTCCCAAGCTTGTAACGGACGTATCCGAACTCGGGTTGCCTATTGTCAAATTTACCTTATTCGGCCAGCCGGAAGTGTTGGACCGTGTCGAGCGCGAATGGAATGAACTCAAATTGTACGGTGATCTGCGGATGATTCGCAGCGGTGACCTGTTCATTGATGTCATGAGTGCCAAAGCGAATAAAGGGAATGCGTTGAAAGCATTAGCTGCTGATTTGAAAGTGGAGCCAAGCGAAATACTAGCTATCGGAAACTACTACAATGACTTGGAAATGATGGAATTTGCCGGTCTAGGTATCGCAGTGGACAATTCGCCGGAAGGCGTAAAGGCAGCCGCGGATGCCGTGACGGCTTCCAATAACGACGAGGGTGTGCATAAAGCCCTAGTTAAGTATTGTTTATCATATTAATTTCCCATTAATTCCCCATAAAATCCTCGATTTTTGAGGATTTTTGTCGTTTGAGGGGTTCTTCCCAATTGGCTGCTATGGTAGAATGAGGGAAAGAATACTAGATGGCGGTGGTGCAAAGTGATAGGGAAAGAGAAGAAAGGCTATAGCAAGAAGGGGAAATGGGTAGGGGCTATTGCGAGTACGGCACTGATGGCGTATCCGTTCATGGCGGTTCCTGCAGCGGCGAACGTGGAGTCGGAGATTCCGGAGATTAACCATGAAGATATGCTCCAAACGATTGTAATTCCTGCGGGTGGCAAGAAATACATTGATTTGAATAATCTGTATTATTTCTCAAGAGGATTTGAAGTTGATCACAATTCTGCAATAGCCAGCGTGAATGAAGACCTGTTAAGGTATGGAATTCTTGAGATAAGCGCTAATCCTTTAGTAGACAATTCAGGAACCGGACTTGCCACCTTTACCGTGACCGTAACGCCTTATGAAGGTGAGGGAACTTACGAAGATGAATTCAATGTTGTTATCGTTCCTGACGCTGGTGCCGGGGCGAATTCACATTTTACTATTCAGCATATAGTTTCTTTGCTCCAAAATTTCCCGAGTAGGTATCCGGATAAAACGAGCATTCAAAAATTAATGGATCATATCGATCTAGCCTCTACGACGATTCACAAAGAGGATCCCTTCAACAATCCGGACAATCAGGCTCCAGTTGCCAAGACCGATGTAACTCCTTATGAGATGTACACTGGTCAGGATATTAATGTGAGTGCTTACTATGAGGACTTGCCCTTGTTTGAGATCGAACAGTTTTATGAAGATCCGGACGACGATGAGGAGAACGAAAGTTACGATTATATCAATGCTGTCTTTACATCCTCAGGAAATGAGTACATAAGAGTAAATAATACGTCTGCAGGACAGACACTGACCCCTCTAAAGTCATCGGATACGCCTGTATATCTCCCTGTTGTGGTCTATGACAGCAATGGCGGGGTGACGACAGGAACCATTCCATTCATGGTCCGGCCTTCCGAAATTTTCGAATTAGATGGCGGGGCTTCCATTACCCTTGATTTACATAATTACTTTAATGATATCGATGAGAATTCATACTTTGATAAAGAGATTTTGGAAATAGGCGAGTATTATCAAGACCCGGAAGATCCCCATGATCCGCTTGAGATCAATGGAACCAGCGTGAAGATTGTTTCTCATAAAGCGGTCTATAAATTAAATCATTTGAAGGCAGACAACGTCCAGCAATCGATCTATTTCATAATTAAATACAATTGGGACTTAACGGACAATCATTTAACAACCAGCTCCATTTATGAGAACAGCACACTGGATATTGACTTGGACCAAATGTTCCCGCAGCACGAGGGAGCAACTGTCCAGTACTCTGTGTATCATGAGAATCCTAACCCGACGGTTACCGGAAGCACCTATCTGACATACGGGATTACTAATGGGAAAACGTTATCTTTTGCCGCAAGTCACGATGCAGCTGATCACGAAGAGGAAGAGCCTTATAAGTTTACGGTTATTGGCAAGGATTTATCCAATCACGTAACGTATGTAGATAGAGTGAATCTCTGGCCTTTGAATTATTATAGTAATGAGTCCATTTATGTTAATTCATTATTTAATTGGTACAAAGACGGCCAAGATGTTACGGTCAGTTCAACGACACCCGATTTTAATTTAAGAATCAACGAATACGACAGCGGTATCCACATCGTTGAAGTAGACAGCAATACTTCTAATACGAACAGTACTACCGCGATTATTAAATTAACTAACAATTCGGTTGTGTACAGAATACCATTCATTTTAAACTAGGTGGCTCATGAAACAATCTACCGCGACAATCATCGAGCAGTTACAACAGCATAGATACAAAGAAGCGGAATACACAGCGAAAGATCTAATTCGGGTTAAACCGCTAGAAGCTCAGAGCTGGGTCTATCTAGGGGAAGCACTGATGCATCAAGGCTGCGGGAGGGCAGCAACGCAAGTGTTTAATCGCGCTTGGCTGCTCGATCCGGAAGCTGCTTGGGTCGTGTCCGTGTTCGAGGCACTAAAGAAAATACCGGATGGCGACGAGAGAGATGACATTGCAGGCCTGCTGCATACAAGGAAAGTGACCATTACCGCGGGGATTATTACCTACAACATGGAAGCTACCATTGAGCGCTGTCTGGATTCGCTTCAGGGAGCGGTCGATGAGATCGTGATCATTGATTGTTCCACGGATCGAACGGTTGAACTTGCTCAGAAGTATCCCAACGTCACGATTGTGCCGTTTGTTTGGGTCGATGATTTTGCCGCAGCTCGAAATGAAGGGCTCCGTCATATGAACACGGACTGGGTCTTCTGGATGGATGCCGACGAATATCTGGCAACGGAGGACAGGCACTATGTTCGGGAAGCTGCAGCGATCTATCATCATTCGCCCATCCCTCCGATTCTATGCATATGGCAGGTTAATCTCATCAACGGGCAAGTCAAACATAATTTTGCACAAGCGCGCTTGTTTCCGCTACGTCGGGGCCTTCGATACTGGGGGCGGGTGCATGAGCAAGTAAGTACGGAAACAGGTATATATAATGCTGAAGCCCGGCGTCATAAGGTGAAAATTAGAGTTCTGCATGACGGGTACGAACCTGATATCATGAAGAGCAAGAACAAGCTTGCCCGCAATGTGAAATTATTGAGACTTATGATTCAAGAAGATCCTGAAGATCCCGCGGCGTGGTTCTATCTTGGACGCGAGCTGCTGGGAGCGGGCCAGGAACAAGAGGCGCTTGAAGCGCTTATGGAGGCAGAGGGCAGAAGTATTTCTAATCCACTGTTCGGAAGAATGCTCGATGTGTATAAATACTTGACCGAGATTTATTACCGCCGTCAAAATTGGGAACATGCTTTGACATGCTGTCAAAAGGCATTGGCCATTCAGCCCGATTTCCCTGATGCTCATTATCTGTTGTCGCTTATCCGCATTAAGCAGGCGGACCTTTTATATCAAGAGGCAGAGGCTGGCTTAAAGCGTGCAAGAGAATCGTTTCGGACGTACAGAAGCTTCGTTGCAGCAGATCACGAAATTGCCGAGTGGAAGGCCGAATATGCATTAGCAGAAATTGCTCATCGAGGCGGCAAATCCTCGACGGCTAGGAGCATCTATCGGAATATTGCCAAGCGGCATCCGCGAACAGCGAATTTGATCCAATCGAAACTCCACCACATCGAAGCCGAACGCCAGAGGCTTAACGGCACAAGCGAGTAAAAAAAGACTGTTCCCCTTACAAAAGTAAGGCGGAGCAGTCTTTCATTTTAAATAAATTAGAGAACGAATGCGCTAGTGATGATAACCAGCAGGATGAAAAGTACTAAGATTGCACCTACATTATTGTATCCAGCAGACATGTCAGATCCCTCCCTTTCGACTCTATAGGATAGCATATGAACTGACGGACAGAAGTGTATAGACGTTTACCCTATATACTCATAATTTGGTCGAAGTTGGGACAATCTACAGGAGAATCATAAGATCTGTAGAGGAGGCGAAAAGAGTCGTGGCCGATATGATGCTTAGACCCGACCTGAAAACGGCAGGCGGAGAAGTCTGCGATATGATGTATAATGGGGAGTTTGTCGGTACGTTAACGCTAGTCTACAGGGAATCGGATCGACTCAGGGGCTCGATTCATCTGGAGCGGCAGTCCGCTACGCAAGTGGACGTAGAACAAGTCTACGAGTTCGTGCAGTCCTATATCCAAGATGTGATTGATGCATTGGGAATCGGCGAATGCGAAGTGATCGTGAGCTCCGGCGATTATGATTTCGTGATCGCAACGGATCATGCCTTGGAGAAGGGGATGGTCCTAGAGGATGAGCATGAAGACGAATCTTATTATTTGGATGATGATGACGCCGACTATGAGTGGGTCAATGATGATGAAACGCGATTCAATGATATCGACGAGGCGGCTGGACCGGAGAGCATGCATATGGTCGATCAGCGCGTGCACCAATTAGGTTATGAGCTGGTGAATGTCGGTGAATTCAGAAATTTGGTGGAGTACCATGTATATGACCAAGATTCGGAGCTGGTTGCTGAGGTAACCACCCATATTTATGGTTCTGATGTAGTCGGGGAGATCACATGGCAATTCGACCCGTTCGATGAAGAGATGGATGCTGTCACGGAATTGGTTGTAGCCGACTTCGATGAGGATGAAACCGATTCGTTCATTTTCAATATGATGTATAACGGAGAAACCATCGACACGGTCGAATTGACCCATATTGACCTGCTGGACTTGGTGGATGATATGGAAGTCGACACGTTCGCGCCGCTGAATCCGGATGATTATACGATCAGTCTGGCCAGGGACGATGGAGATACGCTGACCTATGAAATTTATCAGCAATCGAACGGCAGCTTGCCGATCGGCACCGCTACGGTGGACATTAGCTCCCGCCAGTTGACGGGGTTCATTGATTTCCGCGAGCCCGGCGATTCCGATGATCGCGAGCTTATCGCGACGTTATTGCTCGAGGAGCTGGATAAGGAGAAGGAATACGAAACATTCAACGTTTCGATGCTATATCGCAATAAGCTGATCGATGAGATTTGGTTCGAGACGGAGCAGCTGCATTAAAGCATAGAAAAAGGCATGAGCTCTCAACAGAGAGCCATGCCTTTTTCGTTATCTATTTAGAACGTGTTGGACACGGTGATTTGATCCAGAGACAGACGGCCGGATGGACGAGCAGGCGTTGCCGCCAAACCGACGCTGATCAGCATAACCGGTACATAACGTGCAGGTACGTTGAAAGCTTCTACGAATTTCGCAGCGTCATAACCACCCATTGGGCAAGTGTCGTAGCCCATAGCTTTGGCTGCAATCATAAGCTGCATAGCAGCAAGGGAAGCATTGGAAATCGCTTGGTCGCGAGCAACTTGCGGGTATTGGTAAGCGCCGTTGATTTGAGCAACGAGGTTGTCTTTCACTTCTTTCGGCAGTTGGCCGGCTTCAACGGCAGGTCCGAATACAAGCTCAGCGTTTTTGTTCGCTTCAAGGTCGCCAAGCACCGCGATGACAACGGAGCTTTCAACAATTTGCTTTTGCCCATAAGCGATAGGAAGCAGTTTTTCTTTTTGCGCTTGATCGTCAATGACGAGAAGCTTCCAGTGCTGAAGATTCCATGCGGATGGCGCCAAGGAAGTAGCGGTCAACAATTGCTCCAGATCTTCTTTCGGCATTTGGTGTCCGGCTTGGTAGTGCTTAACGGAGTGACGCTCCTCCAAAACTTTCAAAACTTCGGATTGAACTTGTGTGCTCATCGGTTTCCCTCCAGGAAAATGATTTCTTTTTATTTTGTATGATGTGTTCTAAAAGCATTCTGTCAAATGATTGAATGCGATGCAAAGCTGTGTACGAATCCATCAATCAATACTGTAATCATAAATGTTATAGTTAACATTGTCAAGGGGTCTTTCGTGTTGTCGGAAAATGTTGGATAATGGAAGCAGGAAAGGGGATGTTCCTCTTGAAATTAGCGCAAAAAGAGCTGAACCACCTTATTTTTTTGACTGAGGTTGTCCTTGCCGGCAAAAAGAAAAGTCTGATGGAGGAAACGCTGCAATGTTTGCTCTACATCGTGAAATCGCTGGAAGAGGTCGAGCTTCCGGAAAGCGTGGTCGATCAAATTGCTTGTCTGACGGCGATGATTGAATTGGATCTTCGTTCGGAGAACGAACGGATACAAGAGATCACCAGCCACTTGGACTGGCAGAAGAAGCGAGGCCGCAAGACGCCAGATATTGATAGATTGTGAGAAGGGGATTCTCCGTGATATAATGTAGAGTACTGTTTTTTTCAAAATTATGAGGTGATAGATATGAGCTATGAAATCCCCAGAGATGTACAAATGTTGGGGCGTGACATCACAGAGAACCAATTAAAATATCATCACAAATCCGTTTTGATTTCCAAGGAATTTACGTTTGACAGTGCGCATCATTTGCATTGTTATGAGGGAAAATGTAAAAATCTGCACGGCCATACGTACAAGCTGCAAGTTGTTATGCGCGGCAAGGTGGACAGCCGGGGGATCGCAATTGATTTTGGAGATATTAAACGTATAGCGAAAGAACGTGTCGTCGATCGTTTAGACCATAAATATTTGAATGATGTGCTGCCGCCAATGAATACAACGGCGGAGAATATGGTCGTCTGGATGTATGAAGAAATTCATCAAGCACTCTTGGATGAAGGTCTCCATCCTGCCATTCAACTGGAAGAGATTCGCCTATGGGAGACGCCGACCAGCTACGCAGCCATCACTCGCGCCATGATGGAGGAGGAAGCGTAATGCGAGACATCCGCATTCCAATGGTTGAGATCTTCGAGACGGTAGAAGGCGAAGGGACCCGTGCCGGATTCCCTACGATCTTCGTCCGTCTTTTTGGCTGCAACCTGCGCTGTACCTGGTGCGATACCAAGTACAGCTACCCGCCGGCGGAAGCGGAGAACGTGATGACGATTGCTGAGATTGTCAGCAAGGTGACGTCGTTCCGCTCCCGGCATATCTGCCTGACAGGCGGCGAGCCGCTCCTGTACGGGGACAAATCGCTCGCATTGATCGAAGCGCTCGCAGCGCTTGAGCAGGTCGACGACCTGCACATTGAGACGAACGGCGCGATCGATCTCGCCATGTTCGTAGAGCGTGTCGCATCGCCGAAGGTGCGATATATTATGGACTTCAAGCTGCCCGACTCCGGCGAGATGGAGCAGATGCTCGTCAGCAACTTCGCGCTGCTGCGCGAGCAGGACGAGCTGAAGTTCGTGATCGGGAGCGATCACGATTTCCGCACCGCGGTGGACGTGCTGGAGAAGCATCCGACCAAGGCGCTGCCGATGTTCAGCCCGGTCTGGGAGACGATGCCGCCTCATAAACTCGTCAAGCTCATGCTGGAAGCGGGGCTGTCCGGCGTTAAGCTGAATATGCAGCTGCACAAAATCATTTGGGATCCGGCTATGCGCGGCGTGTAACCGCGCCTGGACGGAATCCCTTTTTTCACAAACAAATCAATTAAGGTAGAGGTGGCCGTATGAGCGAGAATAAGAAGCGGGCCGTTATTATTTTGAGCGGCGGATTGGATAGCACCACATGCATGGGAATAGCCCAAGAAGCGGGATACGAGCTGTATCCGATTTCTTTCGACTATGGGCAGCGCCATAAGATTGAACTGGAGAATGCGAAGCAAGTTGCTGCGCACTATGGGGTCAGCCACCGTCACAAAATCATTAAGCTTGATTTCTTGCGTGATTTTGGCGGAAGCGCACTGACCGATGATAAGATCGATGTGCCGAATGTGATGAACGGAGAAGGCGGCGGTGAGTCTGAAATTCCAGTCACGTACGTACCTGGCCGTAATCTGCTCTTCCTGTCGATCTCAACTTCGTATGCGGAAGTGACCGGCTCCGAAGCGATTTATATCGGTGTGAATGCGCTGGATTACAGCGGATATCCGGATTGCCGCCCGGAATTTATTCATAAGGTGGAAGAAGTGATAGCCTTGGCGACCAAAGTGGGCGTAGAAGGAAAAGGCATTACAATCGAGACGCCGCTGATTGACTGGACGAAAGCGAAGATTATTGAAGAAGGTTTGAAAATCGGGGTTCCGTATGAGCTGACAACGTCCTGCTACAATGGGAAAGCGGAAGCGTGCGGTGTTTGCGATAGCTGCCGCCTGCGATTGAAAGGCTTTGAAGAAGCGGGCGCCAAAGATCCTATTCCTTATCTGTAACCAAGCAAAAGAAAGGCAGGGCGAATCGTGACCAAAATCTTGGTAGTAGATGACGATGCGGATATTCGGGAATTGATTCGCGTCTATCTGGCGGGAGAAGGTTTAACCGTGCTGCAGGCCGGCAATGGTGTCGAAGCGCTGGATGTGCTTGAGTCCACACCTGTGGATCTCACTGTTCTCGACATCATGATGCCGCTAATGGACGGTTGGGAGCTCTGCCGCGAGCTGAGGGCGCGATACGAAGACATGCCTTTGCTCATGGTGACGGCCAAGAGCGAGTCGGTTCACAAGGTAAAAGGGTTTCAACTGGGCACCGACGATTATCTCGTGAAGCCATTCGACCCTTTGGAGCTGGTCATGCGGGTCAAAGCGCTGCTGAAGCGTTACCGGATCAACGCATCGCAGACCATTTCGGTAGGCAGCGTCGTGATTGACCGGACGGCTTTCGAGGTGCGGCTGCAGGATCAGCAGCGGCTTGCTCTGCCGCTCAAGGAGTTCGAGCTGCTGTACAAACTGGCCAGCTATCCGGCACAAATCTTCACGCGTACGCAGCTTATCGAACAAATATGGGGAATCGACTATGAAGGCGATGATCGAACCGTTGATGTACATATCAAACGACTGCGGGAACGCTTCGAAGGGCTGACGGAAGAATTCAAGATCGTTACGATTCGCGGGCTCGGATACCGGCTAGAGGTGAATGCATGATCAAGTCGCTCTACCTGCGCGTGGTCTGTACGTTTCTGGCGGTTGTCGTTGTGAGTGTGTCGGTGGCGTTCCCGCTTGCTACGTTATTTTTCAGAAATTTGATCACGAACGAATTTCAGGATGAAATGCTGGCCATCGGCCAACAAATCGTCAAGCTGGCCGAAGAAATACAGGTGAAGCAGATCGATACCTTCGTATCGGCGAGCAACCGCTTCAATGACAACTATATCTTCGCGTTATTCGATGAATCCGGTCAGCCCATGACGGAGGTTGTCTTCAATAAAGATGGACATCCGCGCATTGAAGACGCGGAAATTGCCATTGTTCTGAAGGGCAATGTGTACAAAAGCTTGGATTACGGCATGGTGAAGGATCCGCTCAAAGAAATCAAGGTCGGTCTGCCGATCGAGCTCGGCGACAAAACTTACGCTTTATTCATTCATCCGAATTTGTCGGAAGCGACCCGCCGCCAAGTGCAGACCGCCGTCATTACCGTACTCGTGATCGTGCTCCTCGTAGGGTCGCTGCTCATCTTGATCGCATCGCGCTATGTGGTGAATCCGCTGAAGAAGCTGACCATTGCGACGCAGCGGTTGGCGCGGGGCAATTTCAACGTTCATGTGGCCGTGAAGCAGAAGGATGAGCTCGGACAACTGGCGGACAGCTTCAATCACATGGCCGGAGAGTTGAAGCAGCTGGAGCAGATGCGGCAAGATTTCGTCTCCAACGTGTCCCACGAGATCCAAACGCCGCTCACCTCGATCCGCGGCTTCTCCAAAGCGTTAAGAGGAACGGAAATCGATGAGTCGGAGCGTCTCAAGTATTTGGAGATTATCGAACGCGAAAGCGAACGGCTCTCCCGTCTCAGCGATAACCTGCTGAAGCTGGCTTCGCTGGAATCGGAGCATCATCCGTTTCACCCGACGATCTTCGATCTTGACGAGCAGCTCCGAAGAATCGTCGTCTTCTATGAGCCGTTATGGTCCGAGAAGCAGCTCGATATTGATCTGGCCTTGCCCAGAGTGAAAATCTCCGCGGATGCCGACCAGCTCAACCAGGTTTGGATGAATCTGATCGGTAATGCCCTTAAGTTTACGCCGGCAGGCGGTCATATTTTCGTTAAGCTCGTTCCGCTGCGCGATCGTGTTCAGGTCTCCATTCATGACGATGGGATTGGGATTTCGGAGGAAGATCTTAGCCGTATTTTCGACCGCTTCTATAAAGCCGACCAGGCTAGACAGCGGGATACGGGAAGCGGGCTTGGGCTTGCGATCGTGCGGAAAATTATCGATTTGCATCAGGGGACGATTGAGGTACACAGTGAACCGGGAAAAGGCACTCAATTCCTGGTAACTCTGCCAATTTTAACCTATTCCATGAAGAAATAATGAACGCGGAAAGCCTGGAAATTTCATTTTTCCAGGCTTTTTTGCTGCCTGTTCATATTGGGTTCATATTCGCCTTGTATCTTAGAGTCAGAATCATTATACGAGGGGAGTACAGGAATGAATCGACTTACACACTTTTCGATGAAAAATGTTTCGGCATTATTCATTATTATGATCATGCTTTTCGTAGGCGGGTTATATTCATCCTCGCAGCTTAAAGTAGAGAACATGCCGAACGTTTCTTTCCCGGTAGTTGCAGTCACGACTACCTACACAGGTGCGCCGAAGGACGTCATGGATGAGATTACAGATCCGATTGAGAAGAAGCTGGCGAATCTGGAAGATCTGGACTCGATGCAATCGACATCCAGCGATAACTTCTCCATGATTATTCTCATGTTCAAGCAGGATGTCGATGTGGATAAGAAGAAACAAGCCGTTCAGGATATGCTGGCTGAAGTTTCTTTGCCGGCCACAGCCGGGACGCCGAAGGCGTCGACGTTCGGCGCCGCGTCATTCCCATCCAACTATCTGGTGGCCTATGCGGAGAACGGCATCAGTCAAACGGAGTTGGATAAATCCTTTAAAGATAAAATCAAGCCTGGACTTGAAGGAATCAAAGGGATTGACCATATGGATGTGATCGGAGCCCGAGACACTTCGCTCGATATCGAGCTGGATGCTTCTGCGCTGGATGTGTATGGTTTATCGCCCGCTCTTGTGAGCAATGCGATTAACTCAGCCGCGGCTAAGAGCCCGATCGGCTCCGTCGACATTAGCGGCAATAGCAAAATGACCCGTGTTACAGGCAATATCACCAGTCTGTTCGATCTGCAGCAGCTTGAAATCACTACGCCGAAAGGCGATATCGTGAAGCTGGAGCAAATCTCAAAAGTTAAAGCCATTACGGAATCGGACTTCATCGGCAGATTGGACGGCAAGCCGGCGATCGGGATGATCTTGTACAAAGCAGGCAGCGCGAACGCCGTTGAATTCTCCGAAGCGATCGAGAAGCAGATTCACGAATGGAAAGCGGAAATGCCGAATATCACGTTCAAAAATACGTACGATAGCGCCGATCAAATTAAAGAGTCCATTACAGGACTTGTGCGTGAAGGTGTCGTAGGGGCCGTACTTGCATCCTTGATGATCCTTATCTTCCTTCGCAACGTACGGATGACGCTGATCGTTCTGGTCTCGATTCCTTTATCCATTCTCATTACATTGCTATTGATGTCTTCCTTGGATTTGACATTGAACACGATGACGCTCGGCGGTATCTTCATCGCAGTCGGACGTGTCGTCGATGACTCCATTGTCGTCATTGAAAATATATATGCCTCCTTGGAAAAAGCGCAGGAGCGCAAAGAGTCCGTTATCGCTCTAGCCACGAAGCAGGTTTCGATGGCGATTACGTCCTCTACGCTGGCAACTGTCGGGGTATTCGCTCCGCTAGCTTTGGTTACCGGGGTTGTCGGCGGGTTCTTCCGACCTTTTGCCTTAACGATTGCTTGTGCGCTGCTATCTTCCTTGATCGTTGCCTTGACCGTCATACCGATGCTTGCCAAATTGCTCGTTCTGCGCAGCAAACCAGGTAAAGCTCACGATGAGTCGGCGCCGACGAAGCTGACAGCGTTCTACGAGAAAGTATTGACTTGGAGTTTGAAAAACCGGATTAAAACCTTATTGATTGCACTAGCGATGCTGATCGTCACGATGGCCGGAACGATTCCGTTCTTGTCCGTGTCCTTCTTGCCGGAAGCCAGCGCCGCGAAAACGATGTATTTCCAATTAAAGCTTCCTTACGCGACTTCTTTCGAAGCTACGGATGCCAAAACGAAAGAAATCGAGAAAGTGCTCCTGGATACGAAAGATTCCAATGGCGAACCGGTATTTAAATTCGTAGAGTCGTTAGTCGGTTATGCCGGCAATGATGACGAGCGGACGCCATATGCTTCCCAGATTTTCGTTCAAGTGAACGATAAAGTAGATCCGAATCAAGTGAAAGATGAAATGAAGGCTTATATTCTCTCCGAGCTGCCTAGCGGTTCCGAGGTTGAGCCGAAAGCGATGGAAGGCGACTTTGGCGTTTCCTCGACGGATTTTGCCTACACCTTGCAGGGTGAAGACCAGCTTCAGCTGGAGAAAGCGGCAAAAATGGTGAAGGAGAAGCTCCAAACGTTCCCTGAGCTTTCCGAGGTTGAAGACAATTTAAGTGATGCCAAAACAGAGATAGAGATTGCTGTGGACCAGAAGAAAGCAAGAGCCTACGGCTTGAGCTCAGCGGCGGTCCGGGATACAGCACGCGCCTGGATTCAGAAACAAAGTCTGGGAGATATGAAATTTGATAATATCGTCTACACGACGACGGTATCGTTAGACAAATCGGACAAAGATACACTTGAGAAATTAGGCAATATCCCATTATCAGGACCAAACGGCTCCACGATCTTGTTGAAAGAGGTGGCCAAAATCGGTGAAACGAAAGGCGCCGCTTCCCTTGCTCGTGAAGACCAGCAGCAGCTTGTGAAAGTATCCGCCAAGATCAATGATGACAACAAAACCGGCGTAAGTGCTAAATTGACTGCGGCGTTGAATCAGCTTGAATTGCCGGAAGGCGTCACACCGAAAGTGACGGGCGTGTCCGATGACGTGAATGAAAGCTTCGGTCAATTGTTCGTCGCCATGGCAGCAGCCGTATTCGTTGTTTACTTGATCATGGTCCTTGCCTTTGGTAATGCAGGTGCGCCATTCGCCATCTTATTCTCTCTACCGCTTGCGGTTATCGGGGGTCTGCTGGGGCTTGTTATTGCGAGAGAGCCGTTAACCGTAACTTCTATGATCGGTTTCCTCATGCTGATCGGTATCGTTGTTACGAACGCTATCGTTCTGATCGACCGCGCGCAGCAGCTGCGCGAAGAAGGTTATACGGTTCGCCATGCTCTAATTGAGGCAGGTAAAGTGAGATTGCGCCCAATTATTATGACGGCGGGTGCTACGATCATGGCGTTGGTGCCTCTGGCGCTCGGGATTTCCGGAGAAGGCGGATTAATCGGGAAAGGGCTCGGCGTCGTCGTTATCGGCGGTTTGATCACTTCTACCCTCTTGACGCTGGTCGTCGTACCAATCGTCTACGAGTTGATTGAAAGCATTAAAAACCGTTTCGGTCGCATGTTTGGCCGCAAGAAAGCAACCCCAACACCAACAAGTCCGTTAGAAGTATAAGGAGGCACATAGATGATTAACGATAGTTCGCGAAAACGTAATTTCAAACTCCGTCCAGTAGGCATGATTGCACTGCTGGCTGCGGCTGCGGTCCTGGCGACAGCCTGCTCCGTTCCAGGAGCGGGTGAAGCGTCAACCGTACAGCTTGCTCCCAGAGCGGTCAAAACGGAAGTCATCGCCAAACAGAAAATCAGCAGCCCGATCGAGCAGGTTGCCGATGTCGCGGCAGGAACGACGCTGGACGTCGTGTCCAAAGCGAACGGCGAAGTGCAGCAAGTATTGAAAAACCGAGGAGAATACGTGGAGAAAGGCGAAGTTTTATTCGTGATCGATAGTACTGACGCCGTATCCGCGAAACGCAAAAGTGAGCTTGCCCTGAAGAGCGCCCAAGAGTCCTTGCAGCAGGCAAGAGATAACAAAGTCAACAACCGCAAAGATCTGGCGGACAATGTGACTAGAAGCGAAACGGCCCTGAAGAACGCTCAGCAGGACTACAACAAGGCCCGTAATGATTATGATGCGGGAACAATCGTTCAGCACCAGGTAGATCAAATGAAGCAAGCGCTGGATAACGCGCAAATGAATTTGGATGCAGCGAAGAGCAAGCTGGCGGCTTTCGACAATTCCGATTCGATCTCCGCTGCGCAAACACAGGCGGAATCTGCAAGCCTATCGCTTGAAGACGCAACGCGCGCTCTTGAAAATTATGAAGTGAAAGCACCGGGCAGCGGGGTGCTGACCGATTTCAACATCGTGGTTGGCCAAACCGTTTCGGCAGCGGCAGGCAAAGTCGGTCAAGTGCAGCAAATCGATCCGATCAAGATCAAAACGGAACTTGCTGAAACCAATTATCAGCTCGTCAAAGGCAAGCAGGAGCTCGTTTACTATAACCCGGACACACCGGAGAAAAAAGGCACGGCAAAGATCAGCTACTTGGCGCCAATCATGAGCGCGACGAGCAAAACGTATACGCTCGAGCTGGAAGTGCCGAATAGCGATCATCAGCTTCAGCCGGGAACGCGGTTCATGGTTCAGCTGACGACCGAAACCGAAGAGCAAGTGGTGGCGATTCCTACGCTCAGCGTGATTCGTGAAGAATCGGAAACCTTCGTCTTCGTTCAGCAAGGCGATCAATACGTGAAGCGCAAAGTGAAGCTCGGACGCATCAACGGTGAGTACCAGGAAGTGCTGGATGGTGTGAAAGACGGCGAGAAGCTCGTCGTTACCGGACAGAACACCTTGAAGGACGGCCAGAAAGTGGAGAGCGCGAGCGCTTCTCCACAGCCGTCAGCGACACCTGCGGCGAAATAAGCTGCTAAGTGAAATTTCTATATAAGAGGAGAGTTAATACATGAAAAAGAGACCATGGAAATCAAGTCTAACCGCGATTATGCTCGGCGCTCTGATCGTACAAGGAGGTACGACCGTATGGGCAGCCGATGCGGCGACAACGACGGTTGCCGCGCCAACGGTGAATTACGGTTTGACAAGCGACATTCGTGCCGCGATCAAAAGTGTAGCCGTGACGCCAACGGCGACAGGCTCCGAGCTATCCGTCACCGTTCGGCTATACAACGGTGGCGCGAATCAGAACCGGGTGCCGGAGCATGAACTCCGCGTACAGACATCGAGCGGCGTGTTCTACACGCTGAAACCGAGCGGAAGCAATAAGGAATCGCTTCAGCCCAAAGAAATCGGCGAGTTGGTCTACATGACAACGGTCGATTCGAAGGAAATCGGTACGATCGATCAAGTGTCTTTTGTGAATGTGGATGTGTACTCGTATCCGAAGCTGGAAACAACGCTGCTGACCATGCCGGCGAAAGCCGTCTGGTATGGCGGAACGGGTAGTGCAGCTCTACAAAATCTCGAAAATATCGCTTGGGGGCAATCGTTCTCGATCCCTGGCGTGAATTCAGGTCTGACTTATACAGCCGTTGAGGCATCGATGCAAACGACGGAGACAGGCCGCGTGGCGGTCGTTACGGTGCTGGCCGACAATCCGGGGGCGGGGCGCGAGACGGTGCCGGCGTTCCGGTTAGATGCTCAGTCGGAGACGAAGAGCTATGTAGGCAAACGCGCTGAAGTCGATCCGGTTACCCTTGAAGCCGGAGAGAAGAAATATATTCATTATGCCATCCCGGTTGAAAATGGTGTGACCTTGTCCAACCTGGTGGTCTTGTCGACGGACACATTCGTGCCGAAAGGCGGGGGCGAGGCTGCCACACTAGCTACTGGCAAGCTGGCTGTTGCATGGCCGAAGGAGCAAGGAACGGGCGCAGCGGTTCCGTATACTATCGGTCAACCGATCGCCTTTGACGCGCTGACGAAGGTCATCGATAAATCCACGGAAGTATCGTTAATGGAGCTTCACCTTCACGAGAATCCGGGCGAAGGCTATCAAACGGCTGTAGCGAAGTTCAGATTGACGAACACGAGCACGACGCCTGTGGCGATGCCAACGTTCCAATCGGAATTGGTGAGCACGCAAGGCATGACGTACCAAGGCGCACGCCAAGCGAACGTGGCTGCGATGCTGAATCCGGGGCTGAGCTATGTGGTGAGCTACTCGTTCATCGTTCCGCAATCGGAAGAGAGCACAAGCTTCGCAATGAAACTGCTGGATCCTGTTGCCGCCGCTCCTTACACGACGACGGTTGCGGCGCTGCAAACGGAGCTGCAGCAGGAAGATACGGAGAAGACGATTTCCTTGTATCCATTCGAGGTGACGTTCAACGACGTGACGGTATCGTCGATAACGACTCCGCAATTGACTTATTCGTATAAGTTCCGTATGGACTTGGATATTAAGCAGGACGAGAATGTTGTCGTAGATAACAACTTCTCGAAACTAAGATTCGAGATCGTCGATAACGCGGGGCGTGTCGTTGGCTCCAAGGATGCTTCCTTCACTGGCGCTAACAAATTGATTAGCGGCAAACAAGAGCTGGATGCATCCAATATTACATCCGACCAATTCAGCTATCCGTTCACCGTGAATGTGTACGAAACGATTGAAACGGCGAATGGAACGGCGAAGCGTTTATTGAAAGTTATTAAATAAGTTAAAAAGCACCCAGGATGGCACTGTGATCGTAACAGTCCCTACTGGGTGCTTTTTGATTCCGGTCAGGGAAGCCGCGCCTTCACCGATTTGGCATAATCGGACGGCGACATGCCGACGGTTTTCTTAAAGTCTCTGGAGAAGTAATGAATGCTGGCATATCCGAGCATGGCGGCGATCTCGGTGAAGTTGTAACGGCCTTCCCGAATGAACGTTTTGGCTTGCTCGATCTTCAAGGCTTTGAACGTTTCCAGGACACCGGTCTGCATCTGCGACTGGAAGAGCTCCTTCAGCCTGCTTTTGCCAAGGTGAAAGGTCTGGCACAGCTGATCTTGGGTCAAAGATTGCCCGAGATTATCCTTTAAGTAAGCCATGATTTGCTGTACAAGCCGTTGCTCGGCTTTCTCCTTTTGCAAGGAGGATTGCTTGTATTTAGACGGATCCGTGGAAGCGGCAGGCTGCTGCTGATTGCGAATCAATGTGATGAGCAACGCTTCCAGGTACGCTTGGATCATCTGCTCGCTGGCAAACGGGGCATTCGGGTTCCTCTCCAGCTGATGCTCCGACGGCCTGTCAAATGGGGGCAGAAAAGCTTGAAACCCTTCTTGGATAATAAGGGAAAGCATATTTCTTTCACGGTCGCCAAGGGCAACAATTTTGTTCTCCAAATGGCTCATGGCTTCCGACTTGCATTCAAAAGAGATGACGATCAGATTCGGCGGCTTATGTTCATGTCTCACATGTACCGTATGGAACTCCTCCGGCTTATGGAAAATCATCGATCCTTGGCTAAGCGTATGGATATGATCGTCGGCCCGGACCTCGACCTCTCCTTTGTCCACATAGAGAAGCTCCCAGAAATCATGCTGCTCGCCGTCAAAGACGAATCCCTTGGCGTATTCGAAATAATGAAAGGAGATCAAAGTTTGAATGGTGATAGCTTCTTGAAGTTGCAGGCGTGGGAACTCCATGCTGGCCGTCCTTTCCGAGGGTCGATTTCGTAAGTGAACCCAGCCTTATTTTAACATAGAAAGTGCAAATAAATCGGCTTTTTGGGTAAATCTTCTCGGACGCGCCTCTTCTATAATGGAAGCAAGAGACGGAGGCGATAACGATGAAAAAAGGGATTAATATTTGGTCTTTTCCAGGCTCCATGAAGGTGGAGGCATGTATATCCGTTGCCAAAGAGGCGGGATTTGACGGTATCGAATTGGCATTGAACGAGACGGGCGAGCTAAGTCTGGAGAGCAATGAAAGCGAAATCAAACGTTACCGTCAGGTTGCGGACGAGCAGGGGATTGAGCTGACGAGCTTGGCCAGCGGTTTATACTGGACATATCCGATCACAAGTGCAAAGGCCGGTACGCGCCAGAAATCGAAAGATATTGTGAAAAAGCAATTGGAAAGCGCAGCGATTCTGGGCGTTGATACGATTCTGGTCGTCCCGGGTGCGGTTGGCGTCGATTTCATTCCGGATTCTGAAGTGGTGCCCTATGATCAAGCTTACGATTATGCGCTCGAAGGCATTAGCGAGCTAGCCGAAGTAGCGGAATCCTACAAGGTGTCTATCGGGATCGAGAATGTATGGAACAAGTTCTTGCTCTCGCCGCTGGAGTTAAGAGATTTTATCGATAAAATCAATTCCCCTTATGTGGGATCGTATTTCGATGTTGGGAACGTAGTGTATGCCGGGTACCCGGAGCATTGGATTTCGATTCTGAACAAACGCATTAAAAAGGTGCACTTCAAAGATTACCGCCGCGCCGCAGGCGGCCTGCACGGTTTCGTTGATCTGCTTGCAGGCGATGTGAATTATCCGGAAGTGGTCAAGGCGCTGCAAGCGATCGGGTATGAAGATTATGTCATCGCAGAAATGATTCCGGGCTATACGCATCACGGACAACAAATCGTTTTCAATACATCGGGCGCGATGGACGCAATCCTGGGGAGGAAATAAACATATGTTGAAGATCGGATTAATCGGCTTAGGCTTCATGGGAAGAACGCATCTGGAGAACTACATTCGTCTTGAATCGGAAGGAGCCCCTATTCAAGTTGTGGCATTGTGCGACGTGGACGTCGAGAAGCTGGAAGGCAACGCTTCGGGAGGCAACATCGATACCGGTGCAGCCGCTATCGACTACAGCCGTTTCAACAAATATACGAGTGTTGCGGAGATGTTGGAGAAAGAGCAGCTGGATTGTGTGGATATGACGCTGCCGACTTACCTGCACCGCGATATTTCCATTCAATGCTTGAATCAGGGGATTCATGTGCTGGTTGAGAAGCCGATGGCGCTGAACGCGCAAGAGTGTAAGGAAATGATCGAAGCCGCCGCACAGAACGGCAAACAGTTGATGGTCGGTCAATGCTTGCGCTTCTGGCCTGCCTATGAGTATTTGAAAGAGCTGGTTGTGAATGAATCGTACGGCAAAGTGTTAGCGGGCTATTTCTATCGCGGCGGCGGTACGCCGACATGGGGGCCGTGGCTGCTGCAGAAGGCGAAGAGCGGCGGAGCGCTCCTTGACATGCATGTGCATGACATCGATATGATCAACTGGCTGTTCGGCAAGCCGGAGTCCGTATCCAGCTTGGCTCGCAACGTTGTGCCGGGCAGCGGCTATGATATCGTTTCTACGAACTATCTGTATGAAGACGGCAAAGTGATCAATGCGCAGGCCGATTGGACGCTGCAAGGGGATTATGGTTTCGATATGCAGTTCCGGGTTAACTTCGAGAAAGGGAATATCGTTTTCAATTCCGACGGGTTGAAAGTGAATGTGAACGACGGCCCTGGCTTCAAGCCGGAGATTTCAGAAGAAATGGGCTATTACCAGGAGCTCAAATATTTCGTAGAAACGTTAATCGCCGGGCAAACGGTCACTACAGCCGAACCTTCCAGCACGATGGACAGCATTGTCATAGCGGAAGCGGAAATCGAGTCGGCGGACAACCGCGGGGCATGGGTTCGCGTGAAGTAAAGCAGAGAAAAACCTTGGACACCTCTAGGGAGGTAACCAAGGTTTTTGTTTGTGTTATTTGTCCGGATGCTTATCCGCGTCATCGATGCCATTATGGCTGTTATTATTGTTTTTATTGTCCTCGCTTGCTTTCTGACCCTTGGGTTGGTTGTTTTGATTTTTTTGCTTGTTCGCCATGTGCGCACATCCTTAGCCTGTTATTTGTTAGTTGAAACCTTCATTTATTGTGGGCTCATTGGCGGCAAATATGCGAGAAGGACGTTGGTGGATAATAGCAATTGACTGAAATCGCTTACGTATCCTACACTGAAAGCATTTGAAATTGAGGAGCGTACCCAATGATAGACACCCAGTCAACAGCTACATGGAAAAAATTAAGTCTATTCGCGGTCACGTGGCCGATCTTCATTGATTCCGTTCTTCGTATGATGCTCGGTACGGCGGATGTATTCATGTTAAGCCGGATTTCGGATGAAGTGACCGGAGCGGTTGGTCTGGCGAATGAAATCATCGTCTTCTGCATCCTCATGTTCGGATTTGTTGGGATCGGAACGAGTGTGGCCGTGGCTCAAAATTTAGGAGCAGGCCGAGCCAAAGAAGCGAGCCGCATCTCCGCTCTGGCGATTACGATCAATTTGCTCTTCGGTATCGTAGTGAGCATCATCTTGGTTGCTTTCGGCGAATCGATCATGCAGCTGATGAATTTGGCTCCGGATCAAATTCACATCGCCAAGCGTTATCTCAACCTTATCAGCGCGTTCATCTGGATTGAAGCTCTATCGTATGCGATATCCGCCGTGCTTCGGTCGAATGGTCAGACGAGAGACGTCATGTATGTGACGCTCGGAGTTAATATCATTCATGTGGTCGGTAACATGCTGCTCATCTTCGGTAACCTCGGTTTCCCTGAGTGGGGAGTAACGGGTGCCGCGGTTTCTACGGTTGTAAGCCGATTCTTAGGACTTATCGTATTACTTGTTATCTTGTATCGCCGTATTCCCGCACCGATTCGTTTCCAAGACTATTTCACCTTCGATAAGAGGATTGTGAAGCAAATCCTTAGCATCGGGCTGCCGTCCGCGGGCGAGCATCTGTCCTGGCAGTCCCAATACTTGATGATCGTCAGCTTCGTCAATATTATCGGGCAAGTGGCATTAAGCACGCATGTGTATGTCATGAATGTCACGAACTATTTCATGGCCCTCGGTATGGCGATCGGCATGGGGACGGAAATTATCGTCGGGCATATGGTAGGCGCGGGAGAATTCAAAGCCGCCTATCATAAGTTAATTCGCAGCTTGCGGATCACGTTCCTGATGACATTCGTCGTTGTCGGAATAGCTTCTCTCTTCCGCAAACAATTGCTGGGGCTGTTCACAAATAATCCGGACATTATCGCGCTAGGTTCCGGAATCTTGCTATTATCTATCATTTTGGAGCCGGGTCGAACGTTTAATCTGGTTGTGATCAATTCGCTACGTGCTGCCGGTGATGCCAGATTCCCCGTTGCCATGGGCGTTCTGTCCATGTGGGGCGTTGCCGTACCGCTTGCGTACTTCCTGGGCATCCATATGGAAATGGGCCTTCTCGGCGTCTGGATCGCCTTCGCCGTCGACGAATGGCTGCGCGGCTTGATTATGTATTTGCGGTGGAGAAGCCGCGTCTGGGAGAGCAAAGCGCTGGTCAAACCGATCGGCAGCGGCGTGATGGCCGAAACATAACCGAAAAGCACAGGGCCCTTACGGGTTCCCTGTGCTTTTTGGATTGGAGGTAGACATACACACGGCTGCTGGTGGCTGGTGTAATACTATTCTATTCAAGTTTCTTTTAAATAACTGGATGTTTGAAGGATAGAGTAGAAAAAATGCTAGTGTCCCGATAACTGGGCTTCTACCGCTTCTGACCGGTATAGATGCGGATGGCGTCCCGCAGAAATTCGGCTGTGCCCGGTTGGTTGGCATCGTAGTAGGCTCTGAAGCGCTCATCATCGACATACATCTGGGCCAGGCCCGCATGGGCTTCCGGACTGTACTCGTGCCAGTAGTAAGTGAGCCATTGCTTATGCAAATGTGCGGCTTGCTGAGCCGCTTCGCTCGCGGGATCGGCCGTGCGGAAGGCTTCGGCTAATGCGGCTGTCACCTCATTGGCGAGCCGGGTCACCTCGTCATGCTCCTCTTGTGTCATATTCATCACTCGCTGATTGGATCGGTTGACGGCATCTTCCCCGTACTTCTCGCGAATTTCTTGGCCGTATTTCTTCTCGTTCTCATCGATCAGCTGTTGTTTGAAGCCTTCGAATTTCTCTGTATTCGTCATAGATATTCTCCCTTCCTGTGAGGCCATGGTCTTTTCAACATTGGCAATCAGCTTATCGAGCTGATTTCTTTTGTCGAGGAGCTGCACATAGTGCTGTTTCAAAGCATCGGCTCCGTTGAAGGCGGGGGAAGTGACGATTTCTTTAATGCGATCCAGACCTACGCCTAATTCTCTATAAAATAAAATCTGCTGCAGCGCATCCACTTCCGCCTGACCATAGATTCGGTACCCGGATGAATTGATTCTCGCCGGCTTAAGAAGTCCAATTTCATCATAGTAGCGAAGCGTTCTGGTACTGACGCCGGCCAACTTGCCTAGACTCTGTACGGTGTATTCCATGTGTTCACCTCCTGACATCTTCACTCTACAGCTTTACGCAGCGTCAATGTCAAACACTTTCTCAGCAGTCATTCGGTTGCGAATAAGAGGATGACTAAGTCGCTCCTTCCCCCTTATCGGGGTTGCGCAAAGGCAGCTTGTCAGGGCGAAAAGAGGATATGCCACTCGCCGGCGCTTCTTTCTTCCACTTGAAATGGAGGATGATTGCAATGACGGCGATGATAAGGACGAATAGCAGGCTGGTCCAGAAGCCGGGCCGGCTCATCGGATGCACCAGCGTCCCTGATATTGCGGCCAGGATCAGCAGCATGCCGGTATATCGTTTCACCTTGCCCAACAAGGTTAACGTTAATAAACGTCCGGACGACAGGAGAATGAATATCCAATTCAAAAGCAGCATAATCCCGGCGGCCGTTGTCACATTCGCATACAGTGATTCCGGCAGTAATAGTGCCATCAGCACGGCAGCCGTCATCCCGCCTGTTGTGAATCCGATCGCGGCAAGCGGCATTTGGCGTCGGCCGCTTGTCTTTCCGGCGAACAGAGATGGCGCATTACGCGCTTCCGCCAGCGTGACGAGAATCGTCGTAATGGCGAAGAGGGAAGCGACCATGGTCGAGAAGCCGGCGATGATGAAGATCGCATTAAATGCATGCGGCACATAAGGGAGATTATATGGGGTTAGTGCCGATTGAAACGGACTTTGCTTGTCCTGAAAGGCATGGAGCGGCAATAACGTGAAGGCCAACGCCAAAGAAGCGATATAGATGACGCCTAACAGGACGATCATCACTTTCCCCGCTTTCGGAGCCTCTTCCGGCCGCTTCAGCCTCGTGGCCATGATGCCCATAATTTCGATGCCGCCGAATGAATAAAAGGCATAGATAAGAGAAGACCAAGTACCTTGCAGTCCATTGGGCAGGAGATGCCGTTGTTCCGTTGGGAATTTCGGCGGATGCGTGCCGGACATGAATCCGAGGACTGCAGAGCCGGCAAGGACTAGAAATATCAGGATGGCGGATACCTTGATGATCGCCATCACGATTTCGGTGCGTTCGAAGAACCGCGGACCGAGCAGAATGACGCCTAGACCTAGTAAAGCGTAGCCGGAAGCAAGTATCCACATGGGCAGCTGCGGAAGCCAGAGGCGGGTAAACAAAGATAAGGCGGTTAACTGGCTCCCCATAATGAGCAATTCGGAGCACCAGTACACCCACCCTGAGCAGAAGCCGGCCCAGCGCCCGAAGGCCTGTGTCGCATACGTGTGGAAGGAGCCTTGCGCAGGATCTTTCCCTATCAATTGGGCTAGTAAATCGAAAACCATATAGGCTCCGAGAGCGGCGAGCAAGAACATGAACAGGAAGGACGCGCCGCCTGCTTGAATGCCTATGCTGGAGCCTAAATAATAGCCGGTACCGATTGTACAAGCTACGCCTAATAAGGTTAATTGCCACCACACCATTCCGTGGGGCTTCTCTTTGTTCGTCTGGTCGGTCATGCAGCCTCCTAAAGCCGTTCGTAGAATAACAACAGCTGTTATTATAGCTTGACCACTGGTAAAATATACGGTAGATCACCCCATCAGCGCGAATAGCTGATTGTCTTTGAGGATGACGTCGTAGGAAGCCAGTCTGGCGCTGGGAACATTATGGCAGCGGCCTGTATGTGACTCAAATGTCCAGCCGTGCAAGGGACACTCAAGTTCTCCGTCAATAAGATCTACGGTGTAGCCGCCATGCGGACATATGCTGGAGAATAAGCTGTACTGCCCTTCATCCGGATGCACCAGGAAATACAGATCGCCGTTAAGCTGAACTTCTACGGGAAAAGCGGTATATTGATCTCTAGGACCTATGAGAATTTCTTTCATGACGGTGTCTCCTTTTCAGTCGGCATTATCATGATTATAGGCTACGATTGATCGGATACCAAGAGAGATATGTGACATACGAAGGAGTACGATCCAAATGAACAAAATCAATCCATTATTAGAAGCGTTTCAGCAAACCGCTTACCCGCTTGGCGGGCACGGCATGAGAAATGTTGAAGTCTTGAAGGAAGCTCTTCACGACATTGACGGTAGCTTGAATAGCGATACTTACGGCTCGGGTAAACTGATCGAGGATTTTCAAGAGGAAATGGCTGCCTATTTGGGCAAACAATCGGCAGTATTTTTTCCAAGCGGAACGATGGCTCAACAAATTGCGCTGCGGATCTGGTGCGACGAGAAGGAACTCAAGCGAGTGGCCTATCACCCTCTGAGCCATTTGGAAATTCACGAGGAAGACGGCTTGAAGGAGCTGCACCATATTGAAACCATCCTGCTTGGCGAGAAAGACAGGCTGATTCGTCTTGAAGATGTGCGCCAATTGAAAGAGGAGATCGCTTGCTTGCTGCTGGAGCTGCCGCAGCGCGAAATCGGCGGCCAGCTGCCGGATTACGAAGAGCTGGTTGCGATTTCGGCGTACTGCCGGAACAGCGGGATTAAGCTTCATTTGGACGGAGCGAGACTCTATGAGATTCTTCCGTACTATCAGAAATCGGTACATGAGATCTGCGCGTTATTCGATAGCGTATATATGTCGTTCTACAAAGGAATCGGCGGCATTGCGGGCGCAATTCTAGCCGGGAGCGAGGAATTCACGAAGCGTTCGAAAGTTTGGAAAAGGCGCCATGGCGGCGATTTGATTAGCTTATATCCGTATATCCTGAGCGCCAGTTATTATTTGAAGCGGCGGTTGCCGAAGATGGCCGAGTATTATGAGGGAGCCAAAGAGCTTGCCGCACTTTATAACAAAGTCGACGGTGTAGCAACGCTACCGGTTACGCCGGTGACGAATATGTTCCACGTTCATGTCGGCATATCGAAAGAGAAACTGGAACCGCTGCTTATTCAGCTGTATGCAGAGACAGGCGTGGGTCTGACGCATTACCTTAGGGAGGCAAGTGAGAATTCGTGTTCCTATGAAGTGTCCATTGGAGACCGGTTTGCGAATGTGCCCCAAGATAAGCTTGAGCATGCCATGATGTGGTTGGACAAGAAACTGAGAGACATTCGGCATACGTAGTCGTATCGTAACGCGCGCTGTTGTTTAGAGCTATGGAAATTTCCCCAAACTGGTAGCAGGGGGGATCCTTCATGCTGTTTTCCGCGGTAAAACCGATGAACGCTGCGCTTGGCCAAGAGCCTTTTGATGACGATCGTTATATGTTTGAACCGAAATGGGACGGCTCGCGAATTCTCATACATAAGCAAGGCAGCCGCATTGAAGCCTACACGAGAAGCGGGCGGGTCGTCACCGGTAAATTTCCTGAGCTGCAGGAAGGGCTTGCGGCAATCCGCGCGCATAGCGCTATTTTGGACTGCGAGGGCATCGTGCTGCGCGGGGGTAAGCCTGTTTTTGACGATTTCATGTACCGGGACCGAATAAGCCAATCGGCCAAAATCAGCGGTGCCGTGCTTTCGCACCCGGCAACGTTCGTTGCCTTTGACATTCTGCAGACGGATCGTGAACTGCTTAAGGAGCCTTTGACAGAACGGAAAAAAGTGCTGCATGGCATCCTGGCTGCCAATTCCGTCATCCTGCCAACCCTGTATGTGGAAGGTCAGGGTAAGGCGCTGTTCGACTTAATGAAAGCCAAGCATATGGAGGGGATCGTCGCTAAGCGTAAAGATTCGCTCTATCGCTTGGATACCCGAAGCGCTGACTGGCAGAAGCTGAAATATGCCAAGTCAATTGATGTCATGGTACTTGGCTACAGGCTCATCCCGTTCGCTCTAAACATTGGCCTGAACTTCAGAACGGTCAAGAACAAGCCGGTGGGCATGGTAGAGGCCGGTTTGACGGAAGAAGACAAGAAGCTGTTTCTAGCGTTGGCAGAGCCGCTGCACACAGTCTTAGAGAAAGGGACGCAATGGATCGAGCCGAGGCTCGTCTGCAGAATCGACTATCTCGAGCGGTCCGATACCCACCAGTTAAGCGCGACGGTGTTTCGCTGTTTTTTGCCGGAGAAGGCTTCTGAGGATTGTGTATGGGGGTATGATTGAGACAGGCGTTCACAACGAAACGATGAATTTCAGCTTGGTTAATAAAGTATGGTAAAATAATTCAGAGCCTACCCCTATCAAAGGAGCGATACAATGGATATCATTTTTCATGGACAAAGTTGTGTAGAGATTCGTTTGCAGGAACATACGCTCATCATAGACCCTTTCTTGAATTATAACCCTGTGGCCGTAGTGAAGGCTGAGGAGATCAAAGCGGATTACATCTTGGTTACGCACGGCCACGGCGATCATCTAGGCGATACGCTGGAGATCGCGGCTAGCAATGATGCTACCGTCATTGCGCCGAACGACTTGGCGAGATACATCGGCTTTCAAGGCGCTAAGAATCATGGCATGGGCATTGGCGGTGACTACGATTTTCCTTTCGGCAATGTGAAAATGACACTGGCTCTGCATGACTCTTCTTATAACCCGCCTGGAACGACGGATAATATTTATACGGGGATGGCCAGCGGTTTCCTGATTACGGTTGAAGGGAAAACGATCTACCATGCAGGAGACACAGGCTTGTTCGGAGATATGCAGCTTATCGGCAAATTGAATAATATCGACCTCGCCTTTCTGCCGATCGGAAGCAATTACACGATGGGGCCGCGCGATGCTGTGATCGCTGCCCAGTTTCTGCAGGCCAAAACCGTTGTTCCCATGCACTACAATACATTCCCGGTTATTAAGCAGGACCCGCATGCATTCGTGGAAAGTTTGTCGGCTGAAGGCATAAAAGGGCTCGTCATGGAGCCTGGCCAGCGTATCACGTTGTAAGTTACATATGGAGGTTATCGCGATGTTCGAGCATTTGGTCTGTTTTCGCTTTAAGGAGCAATTGGCGGTTGAGAAGGAACAGGAATTGATTGAAACTTTGTTGGCATTCCGGCATCAAATTCCAGGCATTGTCGATGTGACAGCGGGGAGCAATGTGACGGAAGAGACGGACAATATCCGCGGGTACACGTTGGGACTGCGTGTGACGTTCCGGGACCGCGAGTCGCTCCAGCAGTACGGACCGCATCCGGCTCACCAGGCGTTCGTCCAATCGCTCGCCGGCATTATTGAGAATGTCATCGTAATCGATTACCCGATTCAATCCTATCAACAAGAAAAACCGGCTGAATAAGCCGGTTTTTTCTTATTCCGATTATGCCATGGGACCAAAGCCATCTTCCTCTTGATGATTGTCGTCTTCGGGATCCTCGGATTTCGCAGCATGCCGCTGTTTCCAGAACAGGACGGTGAGCATGCGCTCCACCCATTCCTTGTCTTCATCGGTGAGCAGCATGCCATCGAACATCAATTCGTTCTCGCGCAGGAAACGCCGCAGATTGACAGGATTGCTTTGATATTTCTCCGTTGAGGGCGGTGACTCCAGATAGCCGGCGAGATCCATCAATTCCGAGTAGGAAGTGTTGAGTCCTTCGGAAAGCTTCATTAATACATCAGGCGAAGGGATCCCGCGGTTGCCGTTCTCTAACTGGGAGATGTAGGCTGCAGAGACGCCGGAACGGTCGGCCAATTCCCTCAGGGTAAAGCCTTTTAATTTGCGCAAATCTCGTAATCTATCGTAGAAATACATCGTTTCAACCTCGCCGAGACAAAAAGTAAATTTTAGTAAACAATACAATAATTTCAGTATACAAAAGTAATATGAATCTTGCAAAGCATAAAAAATGAAGCGAAAAACGTTATATGAAGTAAACGATTATGATTGCAAAAGTTAAAGAGGTTGGTATATAATAGAAACAAGGGAACAAAATGAGAACGTGTTCTGAAAATGGATGGATGATGATGAATGGTTTAAGATTCAAACATAAATATAAGGGAATTTTATAAAGAATACGTTAATGATTGGAGGAGAGTTGGTTATATGAGGATCATGGCTAAAACCGAGGCGTTTATGAAGGCTCGAATTATCAAAGGTTACTCCCAGAGGGAGCTGGCAAAACACTCGGGATTAAGTCATTCCTATATCAGCTTACTGGAACGATCGCTTAAGTCGGTGGGACCTGCGACTGCGAAGAAGTTGAGTGATTTGTTGGGGAAGGATCTGGAGGATGTGTTTCGGATTGATTGATGGTAGCAAAATGGAGAACATTAGTTGAATACAACAGACTCGAACAACCTCTCATTAAAGAAAACCTAGAATGAATAGGACTAATGGGAGGTTTTACCCGATAAGCGGGGCGGACCTAAAGGGAAATTGCATTTCGAATAGATGGTGGAACTAGCATTTAAATTCCTAGTTGACGTATGGGAATTATGAGTATAAGATAAAAGCATTCGATTTCCTTTTAACATATACCGACTAGATGACTAGAGGTTCAGATAGGTGAGTTTATTCTACGCGTGTGGAATGAGCTGCCGGTCTGGGCTCTTTTTTTGTCTTAAAAGAGGGTCGAACCAAGCACTGTGCGTAGGATGCACAGATATTTTTAAGTCGGATCTGAAACATTTATTCACAGGTAAGCGAAATTGATGTAACAAAGTTTCTATGAGGAGGGAACGCATTGGTCAGAGGCGGGTTGATCAGTATACGGGAGGCGCTACATTCCCTGACGCCGATGGAACAGCAGGCTGCACGTTATATGCTGGACTATCCCGAGTCCGCGGTGGGGTGCTCTATTCAGAAGCTGGCCAAGGAGGCTGACGTCAGTGAGGCCACGATTATTCGTCTGGCACAATCGCTGGGGTACCAAGGCTTCAAGGAGCTGAAGCTGGCTATTGTTGCCAATGTTGCGGTTGAACGGAGCGAGCAGCACCCGTACCGGCAGTTTCAGGTTGACGGACCGACGGAGTCGCTGCTGGAGTCGATCTCCAATAACAACATAAAGTCGATTAAGGATACCTTGATGGTGCTGGATGCAGCGCAGGTTGAGCAAGCGATAGGGCTGCTCTCCGAAGCCCGTAAGATTGCGATCTTCGGCATCGAATCGTCGGCGGTGATTGCCGACGATTTCCGGCACAAGGCGAGCCGGCTCGGGATGTGGTGCGAGGTCGGCGCCAGCGAGGACGCGCAGGCGATTATCGCCGCCAATCTGACGGAAGGCGATGCCGTGCTTGCGATTTCTTATTCCGGGCAGACTGAAGCGGTGCTGCGGGCGATGGAAATCGCCAAGCGGAGAGGCGCGAGACTGATCTCCTTAACCCAGTTCGGCGTCAACCCGGTTGCGCAGATCGCCGATATCCCCCTTTTTTGCAGCACGGTGGAAAAGGACTTCCGCAACGGTGCGATGGCATCGCGAATCGCCCAGCTCAACGTCATAGACATGCTGTACGTCGGGCTGGTTCAACACAATTATGAAGGACATATTGAGACGCTGAACCGGACGAAGGAAGCGGTGCGGTATGCCCGCAACAAATCATCTCACTAGGAGGAAGATACGATGAACAAACGAACATTAAAAATCATCAATAAGCGCTCCTGCGCGGCGCTATTCTTAAGTGCAGCAGTGTTAAGCACGGTGGTGGCAGGCTGCTCGCAGCCCGCCGCTCCCGCTCAAGTTAGCCCTGCAGCTTCGGCCGGCGCTTCCGCGAAGGCCGTGACGAAGGAGAAAGTGACCCTGAATGTCGCTACTTGGGTGGAGGAATTGAAGGAGCCGTTCAAGCAAACTGTCGCCGTGTACAACAAGGATCACGGGAATGTGGAGGTCAATCTGACGGTTACGCCGGTCAAGGACTACTATACGAAGCTGCAAACTTCGCTGGTAGGCGGTGAAGGTCCGGATTTATTCCTGATGAACGGCCCGAACTTTTACAAATTTGCTTCGCTCAACCTGCTGACCGATTTGCAGCAGCTAGTCGAGCGTGACAAGTGGGATCTGTCCGTCTATCCGAAAGGGATCACGGAGCTGTACCGCTATAACAACAAGCAATACGGCATTCCTTATTTTCAAGGTACGGTCGGACTTTTTTACAATAAAGAGCTGTTCGATAAAGCGAGAGTACCGTATCCGGATGGATCGTGGACATGGGAGACGCTCAAGACAAATGCCGCGAAGTTGACGGATACCAGCCAAAAAATATACGGCTACATCGCCGCGAATGACGCTCAAACAGGCTATTATCCTTTGATTTATCAGGCAGGCGGTTCGGTCATCAGCGCCGATCACACCAAGTCCGGCCTCGATTTGCCGGAGACGCAGTCGGCCATTCAATTTATGAAGGATTTAATCGATCAAGGCATTTCGCCGACGGCCCAGCAGCAGGTGGAAACGAAACCGACGCAGCTGTTTGGCTCAGGTAAGGCAGCCATGGTGCCAGGCGGTTCGTTTGACGCTTCGACACTCTACAAAATGCTTGGCGACAAACTTGGCGTGGCAGAGCTGCCGGCCGGCAAGCAGCAGGGTTATTACATACATGGCTCCAGCTGGGTGATCAACAGCAAGTCCAAGCATCAGCAGGAAGCATGGGAGCTGCTTAAGGTGCTGACAGGCAAGGACGGGGAAGATCTTCTGGCGAAAAGTGCATTTAACTACCCGGCGCACAAAGGTTCTGTCGACCTATGGCTGCAATCGATTCCTGCGCTTGATATGAAGGCGTTTATCCGTACGGTGGACCAAACCGGTCCCTACCCAGTATCGAAAAATACAGCCGAATGGCAAAATTTGCTTATCGAGCAAATCACGAACGCGCTGCTTGGGAAAACACCGGTGACGGAAGCGTTAAACGTGGCAGCGGTGAAAATGAATGATTTACTGGCTAAGGAAAAGTAAAGCGAATCTTAAGCAGAGCGAATTAGCATTGAAGAGAAGGGAAGTCGTTCTATGTACAGCAAGAACTTAACGAATCCGGTAACCGCCCGCCCATCGGGGGCGAACGTGCGCGGACAGAGGTGGCGAAGCCGGACGGTGGAGGCGTGGTGGGCGTACGCTTTTCTATTCCCAGGCCTATTCTTTCTGGGCGTGTTTCATCTGCTGCCTGCAGCGGCTTCCGGCGTGATTTCGGTTCTGGACTGGGATGGTCTTGGGAAACCGTCTTTTAACGGGCTGGGCAATTATACGGACCTGCTGAAAGATGAGCATTTTGTGGCATCGTGTTTGCATACTCTGCTGTTTGCTGTGGTGAGCGTGCCGCTGTCGATTGCACTTGCCACACTCGCGGCCGTCGCCTTGAACCGGCAGATAGTTGGCCGCTCCTTGTACAGGACGCTGTATTTCATCCCTGTCGTGACGATGTCCACGGCAGTCGGACTGATCTGGAAATGGCTTTATAATTCGGACTACGGCCCGATTAACGCCATGCTGCATGCGCTGCGGCTGCCGGAGCCGAATTGGCTGTCCGATCCGCATTGGATTATGCCTTCGATCGTGTTGGTCAGCGTATGGTCGACGTTGGGCCATCATATGATTGTGCTGCTGGCCGGTCTTCAAGGAATCTCATCCAGTTATTACGAGGCGGCCGAGATGGATGGAGCGGGACGGGCGTATACCTTCTTTTGCATCACGTCACGCTGCCACTCTTGTCCCCAAGTTTGTTCTTCGTTGTGTTGACGGCCACGATTCAGGCTTTGCAGCTGTTCGATCTTGTGTTCGTAATGACAGGAGGTAATCCGGCTCTGCTGGATACTTCGCGCAGCGTCGTTTATAACGTCTATGAAGAAGGATTTACGTTGTTCCATATGGGCTTTGCCTCTGCGCAAGCAGTCGTGCTGTTTGCAGCCATTCTGGCGATAACGGTTGTACAGCTGAGACTGCAGCGCAGATGGGTGCATTATACAGGATGAGGAGATGAGACGGATGAAAGACGATCGTTTATTGACACATCTAGGCCTGCTGGCCGGCGCCTTGCTCATGGTGCTCCCCTTCTTGTGGATGGCGCTGACTTCAGTCAAAACCTTCGCTGAATCGATGCACGCTCCGCCGACGTTGTTCCCGGCGGTCTGGCAGTTCGCAAATTACATCAAAGTGTTTCAAACGACAGATTTGCTGCGCTATCTCGGGAATACCGTGCTGGTCACAGTAGTGAAGACGGCGGGACAGCTGCTGTTCTGTTCGATGGCAGCCTTCGCCTTTGCGACGCTGCGCTTTCCTTGGAAGAACACGCTGTTCCTGCTGATGCTGTCCGTGATGATGCTGCCGCATCAATTGACACTGGTGCCGACCTTTCTGCTCATCAAACAGCTTGGCTGGTTGAACACGTATCAAGCGCTGATCGTGCCCGGGCTGGCAAGCGCTTTTGGCATCTTCCTACTGCGCCAGTTTTTCCTCTCCCTTCCAGCGGAGATCGGGGAGGCGGCCAAGGTGGACGGTTTCTCGTACCCTCGTATATATTGGAGCATCTACATGGCCTTGTCCCGGCCTGGGCTGGTGTCGCTGGCGATCTTTGTGATCATTGCCTCGTGGAACGATTTCCTCAACCCGTTGGTGCTGACTTCTTCGGATCAAATGAGGCTGCTTTCGCTTGGGGTAGCCAGCTTTGTCGGCGAATTTGCGACGGATTACCCGCTGATGATGGCGGCCGCTTGCATCGCTGTGCTGCCGTTAATTGTAATTTTTATGGTGCTGCAGCGCTACTTTATACAAGGAATTGCTTTGACGGGAGTGAAAAGCTGAATGACAAACGTGATTTTGCTGATGACGGATCAACACCGGGCCGATGCGCTGGGATGCTACGGTAATCCGATTGTAGAAACGCCTAATCTCGATTGGCTGGCGTCACAGGGAACGCGCTTTACGCAGGCATATACGCCGTCTCCCTCCTGCGTACCAGCCAGAGCGGCGCTGCTCACCGGCATGGACCCTTGGCACACGGGCATTCTCGGCATGGGGCGGGGCCAGGGGCCGATGGGCGTTGGCTTTGCCCATACGCTACCGGGTGAGCTTGCGGGGGCCGGGTATCAGACGTTCGGTGTCGGCAAAATGCATTTCTACCCGCAGCGGGCGCGCAATGGCTTCCAGGAGACTGTGCTGGATGAATCCGGGCGAGAAGAGGATCCAGGTTTCGTGTCCGATTATCGGCGGTGGTTTTTGCAGCAGCGGAGCGGGCCTTACGACATTGTCGATCACGGCATCGACTGGAACAGCTGGATGGCCCGGCCTTATCATGCGCCGGAATCGCTGCACCCGACGGTCTGGACGGTGAACGAGGCGCTCTCGTTCCTCGAGCGGCGCGACCCCTCCCGGCCGTTCTTCCTCAAGGTATCGTTCGCCCGGCCACACTCGCCTTATGATGCGCCGGCATCGTATTTTGACATGTACCGGGACAAGGCGATCCCCGAGCCTTACCGGGGAGACTGGGACGGACTGCACGACGATCCTGCGGAGGCGCTGCGGCCTGACGCTTGGAGAGGCGTCAAGAACCATGAGCTAATCCGGCGCGCCCGGATCGGGTACTACGGGTCGATCACGTTCATCGACCATCAGCTTGGCCGGCTGTTCGGCGCTTTGAAAAAACAGCGATTGTTTGATTCCACTTTGTTCGTCTTTCTGTCCGACCACGGCGATATGCTTGGTGATCATCATCTGTGGCGCAAAACCTATGCTTACGAAGGTTCGGCGCGAATTCCGCTGATCATCAAGCCGCCTGGTCAGGGCGGCAGCAGCCCTGTGCAGACCGTCTCGAAGGCAGTGGCAATTCAGGATATCATGCCGACTATCCTCGACATGCTGGGGCTGGCTATTCCCACCACCGTGGACGGCATCAGTATGAAAGGTCTCCTGCAAGGGGAGACTGCGCACAAGCGTGAATTCGTTCATGGCGAACATTCGACGTGTTACTCGGAGGAGCAGGAGATGCAGTACGTGACGGACGGAAGGTTTAAGTACATCTGGTTCCCGCGCCTCGGGACGGAACAGTTCTTTGATCTGCGATCCGATCTCAGTGAGAGCGCCGATCTGGCAGACCACCCTGACTGGCAGGAGGAAGCAGCGTTGTGGCGCCGACGTCTCGTTGAGGTATTGGAACAGCGAAATCTCGGGCTGACTGACGGAGGCAAGCTAGTGTCCCAGGCAGGAAAGCCGTTCATCGTTTCACCGCACTATCAGGCGCGGCTGGAGGCATCCTCTTTTGATTGGCAGCGCTGGGAAAGAAAATAGTTTGTCTGTTATGTTGGCCAATTAATTATCCAATGGTTCTCTACACAAGGTTACCGTACCCGGAAAAGATTAACCGAATAATCGGTAAATAAGTATAAAGAGAATAGGGGCGCCGAATGATTGTAATTCGGTTAGCCCCTTTTGGTTATAATTAATTCCGACTAAACCTATTGACTTTATTGAATAATGAGTTACGATATGAATAACAGATTGCGGAGCGTTTAAAGAGAAATTTATTTGAATGGAGGAATTGAAATGAAGACGGTTGCGATTATAGGCGGAACACAAACCAATACTTTCAAGAAACTAGGCGAGAAGCGCGGTTTAATTGTAGAGCATCATAATGGCAAAACGGGCGGAGGCTCGGTAGAAAGCTACTTTCAACGTATTATTAATCATGCTGATGTGATAATCATCTTAAAAGGTGCGATCAAACATACTTCGATGTGGGCCGTGAGGGAGCTTGCGGAGAAAAAGGGGAAGAAGCTTGATTACCATGATGGCTTTGGCGCGACTGGAGCACTTGAAAAGGCTTTGCAATTATAATTATTCCTTTTGGTCCTATTTAAGAAAGGTGGTCGATCCTGTATGAACACGGTCCCTCCATCCATTCCCCGGCCTTTGGTCCGAGCTAACCAATGGGTAATTGTTTTGTCAGTCCTGTTCTCCTTGGTCACAGGGGGCTACTGGATTATGGCTGTACCTTTGATAGCCGGATTGATGGGAATTGTTTTTGATTTCAATCCTATTATGCGGGCGGCAAAAGGCTTCCTCAAAAAAAAACCTTCCGAATACATACCGGAAGATAAAGCACAACAGAAGTTTAATCAGCTATTAGCTGTCCTTTTTTTGTTAATTGCATTCATCAGTCACTTGCTGCATTGGACGCTGTTGGCTTATGCCGCTTCCGCGATGGTTGGTCTAGCCGCTTTCATAGCCATACTGGGATTTTGCATCGGTTGTTTCATCCACTATCAGTGGTCCCAATTTCGGTACCACAATAGAAAACACGATTGATTGAAGGACAACCCTTATGTGGGGGAACGAAGTTGAGACCTTAAAAAAAGGAAGAGCACTCTTAGAGGCTCTTCCTTTCTATTTTAGGGCTGACGCGCTGCAAGACGCTGCAGCAGGACGACGGCCTCCGCTCTGGTCGTGGAAGCTTGCGGTTGGAAAGCGTTGCCCGCTTGGCCCTGAACCAGCTTCGCAGATAGGGCGGAGGCGATCCAGCCCTTCGCCCAGCCGGCGATGCGGGCATCATCCGCGAAGCCGGTTGCGGCTGCTTGCGTCTCTGCAAGTCCGGCCGCTTTGGCGATCATCACCGTAGCTTCCGTACGGGTGATGCTGACGTCCGGCCGGAAGGTGCGGTCCTCATAGCCGCTCAGGATGCCGGCTTGTACAGCGCTGGCGACTGCGGGAGAAGCCCATGCCGGTATGCTCGAGGCATCGGCGAACGGTAGGCTCTGTCCGGCAGGGAGATGCAGGACGCTGCTCAGCAAGACGGCGAATTCTGCGCGGGATACCGCTCGATTCGGCAGGAACGTGCCGTCGGGATAACCGCTAATCCAGCCTTGTGCAGCGCTGCTGCGAATAATTTGTTCGGCCCAATGGCCGGTAATATCCGACAATACGAGGGGTTTGCTTTCCGCAGCAGGGAGGACGGCAAACAGGGTGAAATGATCCGTCTCTCCCGTAATCAGGGATCCTTCCGCTTTGCTTGGAAGCTTCGTCCACTGCTTGGTTGCTTCATCGTAATAGAAAACAGCAGGGCGCTTCTCTTTGCTAAGATCAGCCGTGAAGGTCAGCGAAATCGGTACGGCGAATTTGCCGGTTACATCTTTCGTTAATCTATAAGCCTCACTAAGCAGAGCTTGTCCTTGGGTAATCAGCTGCTGCGCATCGGTTCCTGCGCGTTTTACCGTAATCGTTGTCGGCACTTTCACGGCACCCGCCGGAATCTGCACGGTAAGTCCTTCAAAGGTGAAGGTGTACGCTTTACCCGGTTCAACATAGAATTGACCTGGCGGTGTGACAGGAGCAGCGGGAGCAGCAGCGCTATCTGAGTTTGAGGCTTCACTCATATTCGTAATCTCGATGACGACCGCTTGCTCGTTGCCCGCCAAATCCGAAGCGTAGACGGTATATTTGCCGTTTTGTGTTACGGGAATGAGTCCGGAAGCAGGTACATCCGTTCCAAAAGCAGGATCGGCAAAGCTGCTTATAGCAAGGTCTCCCCGCGCCCAACGCAAGCTGTTGAGCGTGTTGCCCGTGCCTTCTTCATAAACCGAAGCGGTGACGGTCAGTGTGACGCTGCTTACTCCAATGCTTTTTGGCGTGTAATCCAGGGCAATCACTGGCAGCTGGGTCACAATATTCGCTATGGTGATCGTTTCAACCTTCTGATTGCCGGCCATATCGATGGCATAGACAGTGTAGGTACCATTGTGCGTAACATGGAAGCTGCCGGTCAACGGAATCGCTGTGCCAAAACCCGGTGCAGCAAAATCAGCCGCGCTTCTTGCGCCTTCCGCCCATTGCAAATCAGCAATGGCATTGCCTGTGCCTGCATCCGCCGCTTCTGCGGTGACGGTAACGTCGACACCGGTATGTACAAGCTCTTTTGGATTAAAATCCAACAGCATCGACGGATTTTGCGTAATAATATTCGTGATCTCCAATGTGGAAACGGCTGTATTACCTGCTGCATCCTTGGCATAGATGGTATAAGTGCCGTTATCTGTCACTTGGAAAGCACCGGCGGTTACGACAGTCCCGCTGCTTGTGAAATACGATGCCGGATGCGTACCTGCCGCCCATTTGAGCGAGGTTAGCGCACTTCCGGTTCCGTCTGCCGTGACGTTAACCGTAATCGGCCCATTGGTAGGCGTTGTTGTCGCCGGTACCGAAAGAATGGCAGGCACAATGCCGTCAATCACAATACCGGAAAGCGAGGGAACCCCGGCAATCGTCAACGGCACGTCTTGGCCGATCGAAGTAATGGTGGCTGACGGAGCAAGGGATAAAGCGGTTCCGACTTCGATGCCGTTCGGATCGGTGTCACCTGTCTGGACGATGTAGCGGAATTTAAGCTTGGTCGGTTGTCCGGCGGGCTGTCCGGTATAGACGGCGTTGACATCCGTCCCAGCGAGATGAAGCGGCAATACCGGGGTGCCGGAGATTGTGACCGGCTGGGTATAGGTAACGGTGAAGTCCATGGGTTCACCTAAGCCATAAGTGCCGTTAGAAGGAACCTGTAACGACTGAATTTCCGGTGTTGGAACATTGATATTCATGCGGTACAAGCCTTGTGAGATGCCGTCCGGTGAGGTGACCCGAATCAGAACCGGGTTGCTGCCAAGTGTTAAAGCGACGTTGTTGGAGCTCGTTCCGTTAAAAGTGACCGTCGCATCAGGTGTTGAAGGGGTTGCCAGAATTGTGGCCGCACCTACAGGCGTACTCAGCGATGGCGAATAGAGGCCGGTGCCGGACTGGAAGCCGCGCATCGAATTGGAAGAGCCGGGCGTGCTTAAAGTTAAGCCGCTGAGTGTTAAATGAGCGAAAGTTGCAAGCGGCGTTGGGTAGCCGGTACCGTCTATAATCTCCCAGCTATGTCCGCTTCCGAATTGCCAGCCGCCGGCTGTAAAGGTTGATTTGGTCATTAAATCATTCGTGGTTTTACCTAGGCCTCCACCATAAGTAATGGCTTGCCCGCTGGTTGCCATATCCCAGAAGGAATGAGTAACCACGTCAGCGACCGTTGTAGTGCCAATGAGGCCTCCGGAGCTGCCCGCTGCTGCGGATACGTAAGCAGCGGAGAAGGAGTAGTCCACAAGGCCGGATGAAGGTGTTGCTGCGATGAGGGTCCCGATTAGACCGCCTGCGTGATCCTGGCCATACACCGCGCCCTGAACGGACACGGAGCTGACAGGCGTATCTTCGGCATACCCGATCAAACCGCCGACATGGTCTCTCCCTGTCACTTGCACATTCACTAGCGCGAAGTCATGGAGCTGCGCGCTGTTCGTGCGTCCGAAGAATCCAACTTCGTCCGCTGAGGGCTGACTGATGGTTACATTGGCGATGGTGTGATGATTTCCGTCAAATACACCGTTGAAAGGTGTCACACTGCTGCCGATCGGTGACCAGTTGCTGATGCCTGCAGCTGCCAGATTGAGATCGGCATCCAGCCGGTAGAAGTCGCTTAGCTTATAGCCCTCCGTTAAATTGCCAATACTGGCCAGCTGTTCAGCGGATGTAATGCGGTGTGGATAGCCAGCCGTCCCGGCATCCCGGATCACGGTCAGCTCATACTCAGCGCTAGCGCCATCGGTATCCGTGACTTTGATGGTAATTGAGTTTGACCCCGGATTCAGTGGGATGCTTTCAACCATACATCAGCTGCTGAAGCACTCGGTATGTAAACCAACGGGGTAACCGTTAGTGTAACGAACAACGAAAGTGCAAGCAGGAGAAAGGTAAGCTTTCTTATCATATTTTTCACTCCTTTACATTAGAAACTTAAGTAAACTGGCTAAAAGAAATTAAAATCCTCTACATGTATCGGCAAAATTTACCTAAATTTGTAGAGAAAACTTTAACATGTTTTTCTACCCGCTCTGCTGTCTCTCATCATTTAATTGACAGTCGCACCGAATGTTGAGGCTCGCGTGCCGCAATCGAGAAAACTAAAAAACACAACGTGCCCAAATGACCTTGAAGGGTATTTGGGAGTTGTGTTTTGATACGTTTAATAAAGTTGAAAAGAAGAAATAGCTAATTTTAACCTAACTTTGTTCAAATAACTGGGAACATTAGTTAACAACGGGGAGCAGACCGCCGCGGTGCCGGCAACTGCTCCCTGTTTTATTGAGGTCACTTTCTTTCAATATTGCAAACCCCGGCATTATAAAGAGTTGAACCAATGTAATGGAACCCTGAACAAAAAATTAGGATTTGTTTCGATTTAGAACGCAAGTGGAGTTCTTTACACTGTATACAATAGTACATTGAATCACCTCGGTGTTACATAGGCAATTTGTTGTGTCGGACGTCAAGAGCAACGTCAACGTAGTTCTACATGAATTTCTGCATCATCTTTTATTGAAATTTGCTTCTTTTCACAACAACTTGAACATACACCTGTTCGATAAACATAGCCTGAAATGCGCTTATAATCCGTTTTAAAAAAGTACATCACATAATCTTCGGGTACAATTCTGCAGCATTCACAACAGTAATACGAGTTTGTATGATCCATACAACGCACTCCTTTCAAAATTTAAATGCGATGCCAGAAATCTCAACAGTTATGTACTCCAGCTGCTTGACGATAATCCGTTTACTCATAGTCTACAATAACGATTATAGTTCTACTTGCAAAGAATATATAAGCGCTTTCAATCATGTTGTTAGGCTGAATCAATCTTTCGTACTCATTACCGGTGACGATAGTTGTATAAAGACACCGCGGCAGCCGGCCATGATGAATCGACTGCCGTGCCCGCGTCTGGTTGGTTTCTGCTCCTTTACTATTCCGGTTTTTGCTGATCACTCATTCGTACCGTATCCTGTGCAATGACGGTCGTCGATCCTTCATCCATAAGGGTAGTCGCAGCAGCAAATCCCGCTGCTCTGAAGGGCGAAAAGGACTGACCGGCGCCAAGTAGGGTTCTCCGAAGGAGCGGAGCGAAAGCGCGTGCAACAACAGTACGAAAAACATCGTGTGGAGTATTATCGGTTAAAATCGCGACTCGCCCTTCAAGGAGTGCAGATGCTACTTCGTCTGGCCGTTCCGTGCTCTGTACTGTATCGAACGGGGAGAGAGGTGCGTCTTCAATCAACTCTTCGATGTAGCCGCTTTCCAGAATAGCATCAATCTTTATGCGCCCCAGCCTCTGTTTTACCACTTCGACAAGCCCTTCTTTAACCAGATCCTGAATGTAAGCAATATTTATATCTGTCTTCGATCTTGTTCCGATCACCATTGCGTCAAGACGCAGCATCGGGTCCTTGATCCGTCTGCGAACAAGCGCCGTATTGGTCCGTAGACTTTCTGTGAAGCCATCTCTTGGTCCTCGTACGTTATTTTCAGTTGCAGGTTCCTCAACGCCTCTATCCTTGAAACCTTTAGAACTAACAAGATTAGCTTGTTCAATACCCTCAATAACGACCAAAGTATCGCCGGATAAGACGGCAGCGATACCGTCACCAATCGTATTGCATGTTTTTACACCTGCATTAAACATAAGACGCTTTAAAATCTCTTTAGCCATGTTGAATGGTTTAGGTTCTTCAATCAGTTCGCTGCTATATACGACTAAAATAAGCTTGTTGCATCATTTCATGCATAGGTGACAAACCAACAACCTCCATTCTTGTGAAAAGTGGAATAAGCGGAAAACAAACCATTCGAAGATATCAAGAAGAACTGAAAAAGAAACGTATTAATCCGGATGCTTAAATATAATGGTAAATATAACTATCAATAGTATTATTTTTTGTACAACTTTTTAAATTATTCCGCTTTTCTAAGAATAAAGCGCTCCTTATCCCACAAGTGCATATCTGATTTTAGACAGCCTAAAAGGACCGTAGAGGTTTATCCTCACGGCTTCTTTCCCATACTTAATGTGAGATCTTCAAAGGGGAGGTTCATCTTATGCTGGAAGAAAATAACCATTTAAACGAAGCTGAGATTGAAATCATATTGAATGCCCTTCATTTGTCGAAGGAAACATTGTTAACGGTGTACACGAAAGATTGGCTTCAAGTAAAAATGAATAACATTATGGATAAGCTTGACGCTCAACAAAAGGAACTGGAAAGAAATCACTAAAATAATGCTAAAATAAGCACTAGAAAGCCGTAGGACATGAGCTTGCGGTTCTTTGCGTTGTAGTATGTAAGCTCATGAGTACTATTAATATTTAGTACTTACACATAAGTACAATGAATGATAAGTTAAACTTGAAGGTGATAAAATGAAGCTGCCTTATAAACTGGGTTATCTAATAACAGTATTATGGTTCTTCTCGACTTTGTATGGATTTATTAACTTTGATTCAGATAATGAAAGTAGAAAGGTTGATTTAGTTTTATTATCTGCTTTTCTTGGGCTGACTTTGTTCCCGATTTATTTCATATGCATTTTTGTTTACTACCGTATATGTAAGAGAACCTCTTGAATCGATGTTGTTATATAGCCCCAAAAAAAAGAACCCGGACAAATAAAAAACCGGGTTTTTGTTGCGTATTTGAAGTATATGACCGTGTGTTTAACAGGGTTACTTCGATTTCTTTTGTTCCCCAGCTTTATTGGATGACGTCGTATGCTTCGGGTTGTTCGTGTCTTTAGTTCTGCTCATTTCATTGTTCACCTCCCGTCTTATTCCTAAAAAGTATTTCTCCAAACCGCAATCCTTATTAGAAAATAGTTATATTTCGGTGCAAACGTCATTGACAAACTAACTACTGCGTGATACTTTATAGTGGTAGTAAGTAATACTTCATACCAGTCATACAGAATAGCAAGGAGTGATTGTGCTGGAAAACCTAACGGAAATGCTCAAAGGCGTGCTTGAGGGCTGCGTCCTTGAAATTATCAGCCGCAAAGAAACCTACGGCTACGAAATCACGCGGCAGCTGAACGCCCTCGGCTTCACAGATGTTGTGGAGGGGACGGTATACACCATTCTGATCCGCCTTGAAAAGAACAAGTTGGTGGAGATCACCAAGAAGCCCTCGGACATGGGACCGCCGCGAAAATTCTTCGCCATCAATGAAGCGGGGCGTGAGGAGCTGCGGGCATTCTGGGGGAAATGGGAGTTCGTATCATCAAAAATTAACGAGTTAAAGGAGAGAAAATAATGAATTTTTGGGAAAAAATCACCGGCAGCGACATGACGAAGGAAATGAAAGGTTTTGAATCGCGAGCCCAAAAGCTGCCGGCTGATTATCAAGCGGCATGGGGAGAAATTAATGCCAATCTTTGGCCGCACTCCGATTTCACCGGTCGCAACCTCATGCCAATTCTTGATGGTGTGCTTGGCCTGCTCGAAGAAACGGCGGCGGACGGACAGCGTGTCCATGAGGTTTTGGGCAACGATATCAAGGGCTTCTGTTCAGCGCTGGCCGGCGAAGAAGGGGCAAAGTCTTATCGCGATAAGTGGCGCGAGCAGCTCAATGCGAATATTGCCAAAAAATTAGGTAAATAGGAGGATAACATGAGAATACAAGATATCATCCAAGGCAAAAAAGAGTGGCGAGCGCATGTGGCGCGTGTCAAAGCGCTCCCGCAAGATTATCAGATTGTTTATAAAGAGATTCAAAAATATTACTTTAAGGTTGGCCCTGTTGAGTTAACCGACGGGACGGGTTTGCTTGCGGGGATTATCGATCTTTTTGAAGAGGGCGCGGCCTCGGGCAAAGACGTGCTCGAAGTGACGGGAAGCGATCTAGCTGCTTTCTGCGACGACCTAATCAAAGATTCAAAAACTTACGCTGACATCTATCAAGAATCGGTTGACCCCAAAGAGCGTTAGTTTTGAAATAAGGGGCTGGTTACGAATAGCATAATATTTTGGTTATATATATAATGTTGAATAGAGCCATTTAATAGCTCCAATTCATCAGGAGTTACCAAGACCTAAGTCGAAATATTCGAAGAGGGGCAAGTTGCGTGGATAAAACGGAAAAAATATACAACACGGCAGTGGAGGCAACTTTAGAGGTAATCGGCGGGAAATGGAAGCCTGTGATTCTCTTTCATTTGACATTCGGTAAGAAACGCAATCATGAATTTAAGAGCTTGATTCCCGCAATTACGCAAAAGATGTTAACGCAACACCTCAGGGAGCTTGAAGAAGAAGGCATCATCCTACGAATTTCCTATAATGAGGTACCGCCTAGAGTTGAGTATGAATTGACAGACTACGGCTGGAGTCTCAAGGAACTGCTGCATCTCATGTGCCGTTGGGGGGATTCGCATATAGAGAGAAAGTACGAGGGAAAGGCTTCGGTACTGGCTAATCCAATGCTTACAGACGTAAATAACAGCTAAGAAACCGACCCACTGCAAGGTCGGCTTTCTTATTGTACGGTAGTTTACGGGATGACTTTACGCTGACGGAAATCGTTAAAGATGTTTATAAACATGGCTTCGGTATCAACGAATTCGTGAAAGCCAAAACGACGAGCCTTCGTGCCATCGGCAAAGAAATCGTAATCCCATCCAAATACGAAATCACCGAATGACCACGAGGATACATCTTGATAGGAATTCCGAGCAAGCCCATGCTTTTCAACCATTTTATTCCATAGCTGCTCCTTGTCCGCCATGACAACATTCAGAGACATCTGCAGCGGAGGGGCTGTTTCCATATCAAAGTATTGAGCGATCTTCGGCCATAATTCATTCCATCGAAACAAATCGCCATTCGTAATGTTGAAGGCCTGATTCGCACAGCGTTCGTCGGTCGCCGCCCATACGGTTGCCTTGGCGAGAAGCCCAGCGTCTGTCATCTCCAAGAGGCTGTTGTAAGCTCCCGGCTTGCCTGGAAACCGCAAAGGGATACCAAGCTCCTTCGAAATTGAAGCGTAAATCGCTATGACCATTGCGAGATTCATCGGATTTCCAAGCGAGAAGCCACAGACGACAGAAGGTCGGAGTGCCGACCACGTCCAAGCCTTCCCTTTCTGCCGTTGTTCTAAGAAATCCTGCTGATCAATATTGAACTCAGGAGGCATGTGGTTAGCGTCAGTCTCCCGAGCAGGAGTTTTGAACGGTCCGAGATGTGCGCCATATACTTTGTATCCCTGCATGAGACTGACATGCTGCAAGCCGGGCGCAATGGGTTCGATCGCTTCTACAATGTTCACCAACATGGCGAGGTTCGGTGGGACAAGTTCAGCCCATGTTGCACGGTCTTGGTAAGCCGCATAAAAAATATGTGTTACCTCAGTTAAATCGCTTAACTTCTCGATAAGCTCGGCTCTATCGAGCAGATCCACCGTCACATATCGAACACGGTCGTTAGACTCTCCTCCGCGACGGGATACGCCGATCACGTCCCAATCAGGGAGAGTGATGAGGTGATCAATGAGATTGCGACCGATAACACCATTCGCACCCACGACCAAGGCGACCTTGCGTGTTGTTATAGATTCATTATTCATATGTTCCAGCTCCTTCTGAACTATACTTTGATAACATTATTTTGCATGAACTTCCCATACATTGGAAGTACGCACATTAAAGTGACATAAGCACTTTAAAGTAATCAAGGTATATTCAGACGAAGGATTTGATGGTAAGAGGTGAGAAGGAAGCGGATGAAAGATATTCTATTTAAGTACATGAGCAGTTTGACATCACTTACCGAAGAAGAACAACAAGCCATCATCAATGAGATCCATATACAAGAATTCAAGAAGGGTACTCTTCTTCTTCGGCAAGGCGACATCTCCACTAAGTGTTACTTTGTTCTGAAGGGGTGTATTAGGCAATACTCGATAGATGAGGCAGGCAGAGAAATCACCTCGAATTTCTATACCGAAGAACAAGCTATCGCCACATTCAGTCATCATAAAATGGATAAGTCATCCGAATACACCTTGATGTCTCTTGAGGATTCCGTACTGGTTGTGGGCGACCTAGATACAGAGAAAGACATGTATTCGAGATACGCACAAATGGAATCCATGACACGCAAAATGATCGAGCAGAACTTTGCGCGAGTTCAAGAAGAATTTGCCGCTTTTATCGCTTCTTCACCTGAAGATCGCTTTAAAGGATTAATAATGAAACGTCCTGATCTTATCGATCGCGTTCCCCATTACCAATTGGCAAGTTATCTCGGGATGACTCCGGAATCATTCAGCAGGATCAAGAAGAGGCTTTCCACCCCGAAACAATAGCCATATCCCGAAGCCGAGTTCACCTGCAGTCATAGGCACAATTAGCACCCGCTCAAGGATCATCATGATGTCAGAGTGAGCAGGGAGCATTATTTTACCTACGTGAATGATGAAATAGCTGACGGCGGCAGCACACATGAGCACACCAATCCATTTGGGCATGGTTTTAGATTGGAGAGTTAATATCCCGACTATGAGTAAGTGCCCTCCGAAAACAATTAACCCAACAGACCACATGGAATCAAAGGCCCTAAGGTTCAAAAGAACTTGCCCGTGCAGTTGATCGATTGTAACAAATGATTGACAGTCTGCAGGGTTGGAGGTAACCAGCTGTAAGTAAATCAAATTCATGATGGCGATTCCCAGTAGGGCAGCATATGCAAGTCGTAGCCACGCAGCGAGCAGTGAAAGATTTGGATCGACCGGCTTCAGGAACACATACAAAGACCAAGCGGCTACGATATCGCAGATTAGTATGATGATCCAACCTAAGATTTCTGCATGAAGCAGAAGATGTTTTGAAATGATGTTCTGTAGTGTTGTACTTGCATCCCCCTGGACTTGAAGGCTTTGGTGCACAATACCATAGGAAAAAATAGCCGCGACCATCATGATCATCAGAGATGTTCCAGTAATGAGAGCAAACTTCCGCTGTTCCGTTCGTTCTTTTCCTCGCATCGTCATATCAATAAACCCCCTTACATGTATGAATACCATTGTAATAAGGCGGTTCTTAGCAATCATTGACGTAAGTCAAGGAAGGAGGATTTTATTTGAAGGCAATCGATACTGTTATTTTCGATCTTGACCAAACATTGCTTGATAAAAACAAGTCATTAATTAACTTTGCTTTTTACCAGTTTGAGAAGTTCTCTTTGAGCAGATTCATTCCAAATCGAAATGATTTCATTGAGAAATTCACTGAACTTAACCATCTTGTAATGCCGAAAGAACACGTGTATGAACAATTAATAGGTTTCTTCAATATTGAAAAGAACTTATTTGAAGAGTTACTTGATGATTTAAACAATAATTTTCATCTATACTGTATAGGATTCGATGGCCTGCATGAGATGCTCGCTTCATTAACGAGTCAAGGATATAAATTAGGCATTGTTACGAACGGCAGGGACTTTTACCAACGAAACAAAATAAAGGCTTTAGGTATTGCCGACTATTTCTCTGACATTGTTACTTCCGGTTCTGTACATATAAAAAAGCCTGACCATGCCATATTTCAAATCGCTCTTACTAATTTGAAAGCAATCAGCAGCTGCACGGTAGTTGTTGGGGATAGTATGAGAGCTGATATCGTCCCTGCTAAGGAACTGGGGATGTTCACGATTCTTAAATCGAAGGATACGTCGTCGATTCTTCCCGATGCAATTTGCGATAACTTGAAGGAGATTCCAAACCTAATTAAGTCATTGTCAGTGAATGAGTTTATTATCACGAAAGTTAGCCATCTAGAGACTGATAAGTTATTGAGACTGGTTGAAGAAAGTACGAGCGAAGGATTTCGTCACCTCAATCGACTAGTAGCCGACTATGAAGCCGGAACCAATAAATTCGACAGGGATGGGGAGGCATTCTTCATTGCTACGATAAAAGGTGATATTGTTGGGGTTTGCGGGTTGAATCAAGATCCTCATGCAGCTCGTAAAGAAGCCGGTCGTGTTCGCCGTCTTTATGTCTTACCAAGTGTCCGCCGATTCGGGATAGGACGGTTGCTAATGGACTCCGTTATTGCTGAGGCAAAAAATCACTATCAGATGCTTGTCCTAAAGACAGACAACCCAAATGCAGATGTATTTTATCAATCAATCGGATTTTCTGTTATGGATGATTCAGAGAACGATACTCATTTTGTGGAATTAATCTAAAGCGATGCGAGTGTTGAGGGGCTTGCTATATTCGAAAATTCGGGGAAACTAGCAAATATTTTTTTTGTGGGAGTAAAAGCTGATTAGCAATTCTCATAACGAAATTCAGAAGGCAGCAGAAAATGCAGCCGGCAAGGCTGCCTTTTTCATTAAAAAAACTAATGGTTGCCCCAATATTCATATGGTAGTATAATTCTTCCAATTATTGAGCGTGGGGGGATTAAGGAATGACTGAAAAATCAATCGCCGATAGATTAGCAGCACTAGGAATCGTACTACCCAACGCAAGTGAACCGGCGGCTAAGTATGCAAACTTCGTAAAGGTAAATGGTCTTTTGTTCGTTTCAGGAAAAGGGCCTGTTGGAAAACCAAAAGGTAAGTTGGGGCGGGAATATACGACTGAAGAAGGCTATCAGTTTGCGCGACAGACTGGAATCGAGATTTTAGCTGTTCTCCAATCAGCTCTAAACTCTCTTGAGAATGTGAAACGGGTTGTTAAGATTCAGGGGTTTGTTAACGCAGATGCTGATTTTGAAGATCATCATAAAGTTTTAAATGGTTGTTCAGATCTTATGTTGGATGTGTTCGGAGAGAAGGGGAATCATGCACGTTCGGTGTTTGGAGCTGTTTCAGTTAGAGACAATCTTCCAATTATTATTGATTCAATATTTGAAGTAGAGGAGTAAAGTGAGGGGAAGTATGAATATTGTTCTTATAGGTATGTCTGGGGCTGGTAAGAGCACATTAGGTGTATTGCTTGCTAAAGCTTTGGGAATGGACTTCGTGGATACGGATATTGTTATACAACAACATCAGGGGAGGCTGCTCCAAGATATTATTGATAATGAGGGGATTGAAAAGTTTCTGGAAATCGAAGAAAAATCTGTGTGTGAGCTGCAGCTGAACAATTGTATTATTTCTACTGGCGGAAGTATGATTTATTCGAAAAAAGCTATGGATCATCTTAAGCAAAATGGCCAGATTATCTATTTGCATGTCCCATATGATGAAATTAGGAAAAGACTAACGAACGTAACAACCAGGGGCATTGTGATAAAAAAAGGAAATAGTCTTAAGGACGTTTATGAGGAACGAGTCCCTTTATACAAAGCATACAGTACTACGACTTTTGATTGCTCCAACAAGGATATTGAACAATGTGTAAGAGAAATGATAGCAAAACTTTCTGGAGATCGTTCAACGACTGGGTAACAGGTGCATCATATTACTATCGAAAGTTATAAAATACAAGAACAAGGCTGCCGGCAATCGGCAGCTTTTTTGACATATAAGAATTTATAAGTTTTGGGGTGACCGAGAGGTTACCCCTTATTTAAATTTTTGGTAAGGAAAAGGTAGTGGTGGAGGTATGTATCCAGAGTATTACAAAGGTATTCATGGTCATGACTACAAAATTACCGATGTTCGTCAAACCTAAAAGGACCGTCAGGGAAGTTCCCTGACGGTTTTTCTTAAACTGCGGCGGGGCGGGGCTCTCTCGTTGAGGGAGCCGAGCTTTTATGTCATCGACGGCTAAAAAGCCCTCTGAAAAAACCAGACGCATCCAAAAAATAATACAGCCGTAGACACACTTGGCATGAACCATTTATAAGTGAGGCGTTTATTTAGGATAATGAGAATTGGGAAAATCAAAGATACAATAAGGACTTGTCCGAATTCAATCCCCACATTAAAAAACAATAAAGACGTAGCTAGGTGAGCCGCACCTAAGTTCAGTTCCGCCAAGATGCCTGCAAACCCAAATCCATGAATGAGTCCAAACGCAAAGGCTATCCACGGGGCGTGCTTGGATTCGGGTTGAAAGATGTTTTTAAGCGCTATATAAATAATACTCAGCGCAATCGCAGATTCAATGAACTTGCTTGGTAATTGAACGATTTCTAGCGTTGCAAGGGCAAGCGTGATGCTGTGGGCGATAGTGAATGCTGTAACTAAAGCAAGAATATGACGGATCGTGATGGCCCCAATGAGCAAGCTGATAACAAATAAAATGTGGTCATACCCCGTAAAAATATGTTTTAATCCCATCCAAAGAAATTGTTTGGCACTGGTGAAAAAGCTCATTTCGCCGATATCCATTTCTCTTTTCTCATACGTGAAGATAAACTCCTGTTGCTTTTCTCCAATTTGTACTTTGGCCATGTTCGCATGACTAGGGTCGCTGTCCTCAAAAAATACGTTGTAACGAATGCTCAAATTTTCAGGAACTTGGTTCACTGGGTAAGAAAGGATAATTTCAGCAAATGCGCGACCATTTATCTGCAGGACAGAAGTTCGATGAATTGCGCCTTCAACCGGGAAGCTATTTGCGTAAACCGCAATGTGTGTATTTATATATTCTTGGAGAGGAAGCTTGTTCTGAGCAATGAGATTGTTCAGTTCCTCTAAGTTTTCAACGTTTTGTTCATCGATCTTGAACCCAACGGCATGACTTAATTCAATGAAATCGAGCTGTAAGTTGTAATCGATCTTCTGATCTTGAACAGCTATTGTGGAGAAACCCTCACTGTTATTGCTGTGTGCATGTGCAATCGGTGATGGTATGAATAAAGCAATAGCTAGAGTCATGATTAACCAATGAAGTTTCACTATGACTACACATCCTCATTTATCATTTCAAAAGGAAAGACGAGGAGCTAGTTGACTTAACTCCTCGCCGCAAATCATTGTCTTGAATTTATTTCAAATTCAAAAAGATAGGGTTGGAGTAGAACCAAAGGTCTTTCCATGGATCTTCACCTTTAGGATCAAGGCTAGGTTCAAGTTCACTCGTGTTTGTTCCGCGAACCCGAATGTAACTATCTTTGTTCACATTGTGCAATGTGTACGTAATCGTCATATACTCGCCGTCTTGCTTCCAGCTGCTCTCGTCGAATCTAGCAACCACTTGCGTAGTCGGGTTGGTCGCCGCAGATCGATTATCTACTTTTCCTGTCACTTCACCCATGATCAGATCGACGCGATTGACTTTTGGGTTATCCCCGTGGTTATTGGTTGCGTTCGGGTCTTTGAATCGAATCGTCAATGTGACATCGCTTCCATCTTTCTTTGGAATATTCAATGTTTCACCGATGGAAGCTCGATTGCCATTCGACTCAGCATGAGCAGGGGACTTTCCTGCCGCTTGCGCAGTCACATCCAGTTCATTAATTAAATCGCCGGTTGTTACGAATACCCGTCCATTCCGCAGACCATCCAAAATATCCTCGTGAGTTTTCTCAGCCTTCACGTAGGTTTTGGAATATTCGCCAGGCCAGAAGTCGCTGCCGCCGTCACGCCAGTTTACATGTGAATCGGAAGTTGAGGTGATCCACCAATGCCTGCCCTCGCCTAACATGGAATCCCATAGACCGCCTACTTTAGCGCTCATCTGATCGAATCCGCCCATGGTCGGGTAGCCGCCATAACCGCCTCGGCTGCCGTTAGGATCAATGGAACCATCGGGGTTGACTGCTCCCGCTTGATGACCGGGTGCCCCCTCCATACCAACGGAGACATTTGGTGCTGCATCGTTCCAATTGCGGAACTCCTGCGGAGTATCCTGCCCCCAAACGCCGCCTGCATTAGCTGAGCGCGCAGGATGGTTTGCAAAAAGAACAGGCGGTTCTTCTAAGTCTTTCATATAAGTTAGAGCATCGATCATGTTGGATTCCGTATCACGCTGCGGATCAGTAGGATAGGGATCGCGCTTATTAAACTTATTTTCAATATTATAGAGGGTCTGTGACTCTTGATCGGTCTTCGGAATGATTAATGAACTATGATCCGCTGCGGGTGTATCAAATTCCATGCCATAGAATAAAATCAGGTCAGGAACCGCTGCACGGGCTTTGAGCACTTCGGGATAAGCCTGCTCCAAATTCACTTTTGAATGGTTTGGACCGCCGTGATCCGTGGAAACCATCCAATCCACGCCATAGGATTTGGCCATTTGAGCGTTCTTCGTAATCGGATAAACGGCATCTCCGCCTTTGATAGCAGTTGGCGGGGTGGTAGAATTATCCCAACCGACACTCCATTCACTATGAACGTGATGATCCCCGGCGAGCCATGAAGCCTCCTTTTTACTCGGTCCTTTGGCTTCTGCCGTCGGCAGTTGGAACCCATTGGTAAAGCCCTGCGTGGTAAAAGCTGTTGTGGCGAGTAAGGTTACCGCCAACATGGGGAATGATTTACGATTCAATCTCATCATCTCTCACACTCCTTTTGGATTACTAGCTTCGAGTCAATGATAGCTTTTATTTGTAAAGTCAGATTGTTTACTATGTGTGATTATTATGAATATGCTATAAAAGATCTACTCCAAAAGTAGAAGATCTCCATACTAATCTATTAAATTAGCCCTCGCAGACATGCCATTTCAGCATATTGTATAGTATCACAGCCGAAAGGAATGTTAAAAATGACCTTATTACTCAATCACTTCTATGGCATTGTTTACCGAAATGCCAATGGAACCATAACCGTGTTTAACGGTCGTGTCGTTAACCGCCGCCGCACTTTCATTGTCATCCGATTTATGAATGCCAGAGGCGTCATCGTTCTTAGAAGACTTTTCCTGATTCAAATTATTAGATTTGCCGCTATTTAACAGAGAACCAAATGCAAAACTCCCCCCGCTGCATGATTCGCAGCGAGGGGAGTTTTCATTTCTATACATGTGTCTTCGTCTTATTCGCATTTTTGTACTCATTCGGCGTCATGCCTGTATGTTTTTTGAAAATGGTGCAAAAGTATGAATAGTTTTGGAAGCCAATCCGTTCCGCCAGCTCGTAATTGCGGTATTGTCCGTCGGTTAAGTAGGTCTTGGCCATCTCGACGCGCTGTTCCACAATATAGTCGATTAAGGATACGCCGACTTCCTTCTTGAACAGATGGCCGAAATAGGAGGGGCTCAGCTGTACGTTGCCGGCGATCAAATCCAACGTCAGCTCCAGATGCAGGTGCTTCTTGATATAGTGGACAGCCGCAGCGATTTCCGGCCGCAGCTCGCGCAGCGAGGAGCGGCTTTTCAGTTGCTCTTTGATATACGCGGTCAGCTCGGCAAGCGCCTCGGTCAAGCTGGCCGAGGAAGCAAACCGGGGCCATGAAGGTTCCTGTGCAGGCAGCGCTGGAAAACGCTGCTCCACGATCGGTTTGAGCTGCTCGAACAAGCAACGGGCCGAGGCCGGATCCGGCTGAAACCGCTGGAGGAGCAGCTTGACCTCTTTGGACCAATCCTCCAGGTCCGGCTGTTCCTGCTTAAGAAGCGCATCCAGCCGCCGGCTGCATTCGGCCCAACGCTCAGCGGGAACCTGTTGAAACAGCAGGGGCCCTCCCGCATCTAATGCCGCAGGCCGGTCCTGGTAGAAGCGCAGAACGGCAAACTTCAACGTATCCGCATACACTTTGCGCAAGCCGGTTAATGATGGAAAGGGACGGCTGTAGCTGGCCGTCAGTCCCATCTGTAAATACGTGCTTAGCGGGGCCGATATCGAGCGGTATACGCGCTGTACACGCGAGTCGTACGGCTCGCTGTTCGCTTCGTCACCTCCAAGCAGGAGAACGAATTGACCGAATTCCAGGGGGAACAATTCGAACGGGCGCTGCTCGGTGTCTCTCAAGGTCTCCCGCACGATCTCAAGCATACTGTATTCGATCAGCGATTTATCTCTGTCCGGGTACCGGGCTGCGTAAGCTTCGAGGCGGTCGGCAGCGCAGATCATCAAGACATGCTCCGGGGATGCCAGATTCATGCCAAGTCTGACGCCCTCCCGAATCAACTCTTCCTGCTTGTTGAACAGGCCGTGCAGCACATCGGAGAAAAATTTGCGGCGCAGCGGATACTGATAGCTGCGCAGCATCTGGGCATGCGATTTCTCGTGCCGGTCGAAGTGCAGATCCCGGTCCAAGTCAAGGCAGGCGCGGTCAAGCGCCTTTTTCATTTCTACCATGCTGACAGGGGCCTTAAGCACGTAGCCGAAGGCTTTATGCAGGATGGCCTGCTGCGCGTAGGTGAAATCCCGGTGCGCGGTCAGCATAATGCTGCGTACGCCGGGATGCTCGGTGTCAAGCCTCCGTAGCAGCTCCATACCGTCCATGACGGGCATGGTGATGTCGATAAGCGCAATATCCGGCTTGAGAACGGCACATAACGCGAGCGCTTCCTCGCCGTTCCCGGCTTCGCCGACAATCTCGCAGCCGCAGGTAGTCCACGGAAAGCTGTCGCGGATATGCTCTCTTGCAGCCGGCTCGTCATCCACGAGCAATACCCTTTTCATTGGAAGCGACCTCCAGTAAAGTAAGATATGACGCATTATTCACGATAGGCAGCGATATAATAATCCGCGTTCCTGCGGTTGCGGTGCTTTCCATGTGGACCGCATAACGTTCCCCGAACATGAGCTGCAGCCGCCGGTGTACATTGACCATGCCGATCCGGTCGGATCGTTCCTTGCCGTCGATCTTGTCACGCAGCTGCTGCAGCTTGGATTCGGACATGCCGACGCCGTCGTCCTCAATCATGAGCTCCCAGCTTGCTCCGTGATCTGAAGCGCCGATGAAGAGAGTGCCAGGCCGCCCGAGCGGAACCAGACCGTGGAATATGGCATTTTCGATAAGCGGTTGTAGAGTGAACTTCGGAAGCAGGCGTTCCAATACGGCCGGATCGATGTCAGATTCATATACGAAAGCGCCCTTATATCTCGCGCTCATCAGCGTAATATAGCTTTCCATCGACCTCAGCTCCTCGCGGAACGTGACCGGGGCGGGGGAGGCGTCCAAGCTGTACTGCAGCTGATCGGTGAGTGCCGAGATGAGCTCGTCGGCCTGCTCGTGCTTGCCCTGCCGGGTCACCATACTGATGGTATTCAGTGTATTATATAGAAAATGCGGCTTGATCTGGGCTTGAAGCGCTTTGAAATCAGCGGCTTTCCGCTGTTCCTCGGTATGGCGCAAATCTTCGATCAAGCCCTTTAGACGCCCGACCATCCGGTTGAAATGGCCGGCCAACAGGCCTAACTCGTCAGCTCGGGTCATATGAATGGAGACATTCAGGTTGCCCTTGCTGACTTCATTCATCGTCGAGGCGATACTGCGGATCGGACGGCTGACAAGCACGGAGATCAGACCGGCGATCCCAAATGACAGCACTAAGGAAAGAATAGCCATCCATACGGTATATTCCAGCAGCTTCTGCAGAGGCTCTAGCAGCGTCTGCTGGTCGAGCACCCACACGACCTGCCATCCGACGAAGTTCGTCCGGCTGCGAGTCAGAAACAGGTTGTGCTGAGCGGCATCCTTAAGCTCCGTTCTCGTCCAGCTGGCATTGAAGCTGGAAGCGGGGAGACTCGTCAGGCTGAAGCTTTTGGTAAATACGGAATATTCGGCATAAGGCGGCTTGGCATAGACGAGATTGTTTCCCGCATCGAGGAGCAGCAGCGAGCCCTGCATACGGGAAGTGCTCTCGGGAATGAGCGCTTCATACAGGCCGGGCAAGTCCAGATCGACCAGCAGCAGCCGGGCGCTTCCTGAACTGTCCTCAATCCGCATCGCAACGGAAACCGTGTAGCCGGAGACCGGTGAGAAGTAAGGGCCGATCCAATAGAGCTCCCCCCGATTCAGAACGGCATTAAGCTTCTGCATCAAAAAATGGCTTTCTGTCAACTTCCAGCCGTTCGGCGTCGTCCCAATCACCGTATGGTCACCAACGATAACATGAATATTACTGGCGCTTGGCATGAAATAAATGAGGTTTTCATTCAGCCATCTGCGCATTTCCGACTCCGTTCCGGTTCGCAGCCGGTTGTCGTTCGCGACGGACAGGAAAAAGCTGCGAATATTTGCGAGATTTAACTGTAAATATTTATCCGATTTCTGGACCATTTGCTCGGCATACTCGGTCTGCGCCGCCTGCAGCGTGTTCGACGAATACCGGTAATAGGAGAAGCCGAGCAATAAAATGATAGCTTCTACCAAAGCGAAGGTGATCACGAACATTTTCGTTGACAGCTTAAAGCGAAGTGAAGATCTTACCCCCAGCATTCGTACCATATCCATGCGACCGTCCTTCCGGCGCTGTTCTCGTTCTATGTTCATTATAAAAGCAAAAAGGCGGTCATGGACAGCGCAAAACCAAAAAAGCGAAATAACAAAACAAATCGTGAAATATGAAAAGCGGGTATCATGGTCTATGGCAGTGAAAGCGTTTATAATTAAAGTATTGCAGCACGAGCGGAAGGAGGATGTATCATATGAGCGGTTCACGGACAACTCTGACAGTTACCGCCTTAGTGCTGGCTTGTGCCTTGCTGCTTGCTTCGTGCAAAGGAATTTACCCGGCAGCTTCATCCCCAGCTGAATCAACCGCGCCGGCGAAGGGGGCTCCTCTTATCGAGGTGCTTGTAGCGGGAAGCGAGCTGCCGGATGCGCAGGACGATGATATTAAACATCAGCTTGACTCGGTGCTGGGCATCGACCTGCATATTCTCCAGTGCCTTGGCGACGCTTGCAGAAATCAACTGAATATCCGGCTTGCCGAAGGCAATCCACCCGATTTATTTTATGTAGACCGCCGTACGCTGACGAAGCTGGTGAAGCAGGACGCGCTTCTGGATTTATCCCCTTACGTGGACTTGCTGAAGCCGGCCATCGATTTTGCCGGAGGCGGGAATCCTACGATAACCCAATATAACGGTAAGCAATATGGGATCGCTCGGAATAATACCGCTTTCCAATATACATACTGGGCTCGCAAGGACTGGTTGGATCGGCTCGGATTGCAGCCCCCGGGGAATCTGGAGGAGCTGAAAACCGTGGCGAAAGCCATGACCGCTGGTGATCCCGACGGTAACGGGATTCAAGATACGTATGGCTTCAGCGGTGCGCCTTATTTGGCGCTAGGCCCCATCTTCGGCGCTTTCGGCACAACCTACCCGGGTCATTTCTACCAGAAAAACGGCGCTTTAATGAACTCGCTCTACGATCCCAACATGAAGCCGGCGATAAGTTATATCCAATCGCTCATTCAGGCAGGAGCCGTAGATCCCGATTTCTTATCGAATATGAAAAATCAGCATGAAATGAAGGCATTTCAAGGTCAGATCGGCCTCTTTTATTACAACTGGCCTAATATTATTAATGACAACAAGGTCAAAGAATGGAAGCCTTACAACCCGGCTGCGGAATGGATTCAGCTGCCGAGCCCATCGGGGCCTGGCGGTACGTATACGGACTTCTACGATCCGGGTGCAACGAACATGCTGGTCATGTCCGGGGCTCTCGCACGAAATCCGGCCAAGCTGGACAAAATCATTAAGCTTATCAACTATGTTTCTTCTCCGGAAGGGAACCGGCTGGTCATGTATGGACTGGAAGGAAAGCATTATGCGATGCGAAACGGCAGCATTACGCCCACCGACAGCATGAGCGACGTCAAGTACGCCTATCTGTACCAACTGACCGGCCGGGATGAAATGGTGTACTTAAGGACGAAGTTTCCCAAGCAGGAGCCTTACTTCACCTATGCCATGAACCAGCCGCGACTGGAGGTGCTCGATTCGTTTATAGACCCTCCTGCGGATTATGTGCCTGACGAAGCGAATCGTTACATAACCGAGGAACTTTACAAATTTATATACGGCAAACGCGATCTAGCGACTTACGACGAATTTCTGCGTACGCTGGAGAATGACTATCACTACAAGCAATACCTGGAGGCTGCGGAGGAGCAGCTGAAGGAGCAGGGATTGCTATCACCCTGATTGCAGCTGTTCGACGCTTGGCTAACTCCATGGTGGAGGGGGCCAAGCGTTTTTTACGTTTTGGCAAGTCGGTGAAATAACAAACATTTTCGCGAGATATTAGATTTTTTTGCAGCCCTGGCTTCGCTACAATGACGATACGTTAAACAAATCGCTGCAGGAAAGGACAGAGGAACCGATGGCATTCACAGCGCAACAAGCGGTATCCGCCGCCGGGGCGAAGACGCGCAGGCAGGCATTCCGCAAGCATATGTCCCATCATAAGTGGCTGTACGTATTTTTGATACCGGGCTTTCTGTATTTGATCATCTTCAAATATATTCCGATGACCGGCATTGTTATCGCCTTTCAGGACTTCAGTCTCGTTCGGGGCATCTGGGGCAGCGACTGGGTCGGGCTTGATAACTTCGAGTACCTGATCCAAGCTCCCGACTTCTACAAGGTACTGCGTAATTCGCTGCTGCTCAGTATGTATCAGATTATTTTCGAATTTCCCGCGCCCATCCTATTGGCTGTGATGCTGAACGAGGTTCGGCATTTGCTGTTCAAGCGGGTATCGCAAACGATTCTATACTTACCTCACTTCATTTCTTGGGTCGTCTTGGCCGGCATGGTCATGAACTTTCTGTCTCCTTCAACGGGCATCGTCAACCAACTTCTGCAAACACTCGGCCATGAGCCCATCCCCTTCCTGCTGAAGGCGGAATATTTTCGGACGATCATCATCTCCGCAGAGGTGTGGAAGGGTGTAGGCTGGGGCACGATCATTTATCTGGCGGCGATGACCGCTATTGATCCGACCTTGTATGAATCGGCCAAAATGGATGGAGCGGGGCGGTTCCAGCAGATCCGCCATATCACGCTGCCGGGGATTACGTCGACCATCGTGGTGCTGCTCATCCTGCAGGTCGGCCACATCCTCGACAACGGCTTCGAGCAGGTGTTCCTGCTGTACAACCCGATGACGTATGACGTAGCCGATGTCTTTGAAACGTATACGTACCGGGTTGGACTTATCGACGGACGTCTGTCTTTCGCCGCTGCCGTCGGATTATTCAAAGCTTTGGTCGGCTTAGTGCTGATCCTGCTGGCGAACCGGCTTGCGCGCGTATTCGGAAAACAAATCTGGTAGGTGACTAGATGAAACTTATGAAGCTAACCAAAGTGAAGCTTGAGGTATTTGATTGGATCAACTATGTGCTGCTCACGCTCGTATGTCTGGCGATGCTGTATCCGTTCGTCAATGTGCTTGCCGTCTCATTCAGCTCCTATGCCGCTTACGTGGATAATCCGATGATGATATGGCCGCAGGATTTCGAAATAAGCGCTTATAGGGAGATCATGTCGCATCGCATCTTATGGGTGAGCTATAGGAATACGATTCTGGTAACCGTATGCGGTGTGTCGCTTGGCCTCTTTCTCTACATCATAACGGCCTATCCGCTTTCCAAGAAGGTGTTAAAGGGCAGGAAAATATTCATGCTGCTTATCGTATTTACGATGTTGTTCAGCGGGGGGCTTATTCCGAACTACTACTTGATGCGTTCCCTCGGCCTGCTGGACTCGCTCGCGGCACTGGTGCTGCCATCCTTATTTTCCGGTTTCAGCCTCATTCTGATGAAAAATTTCTACGAAAGTCTGCCCGAGGAGCTGGAGGAAGCGGCGCGCATCGACGGCGCTTCGGACCCTTACATCTTGTTTCGCATCATCGTTCCGTTATCGACGCCGATCATCGCGACGCTTGCGCTGTTTGCCGCCGTCGGTTACTGGAACAACTTCTTTAACGGCGTGATCTATATCCGCAGCGTTGAGAAATGGCCGCTTATGCTGTTTCTTCGCGAAATTATCGAAGGGGCCGGCATGAAAGAGATTGCCACCGGCGGTAATGCAGCCGAAACCGGCGGCGAACAGGCGACGACGGAGACGCTGAAGTATGCCACGCTAACTATCGTGATGGTTCCGATTCTGCTCGTGTATCCGTTCATTCAGCGTTACTTTGTCAAAGGCATTATGCTCGGCTCGGTCAAAGGATAGTGGTAGGGGCAACCCTTGCTATAGCTTTATCAACCAAATATGTGGGAGGAACGATCTATGATGGCGAACAAGAGGGGTATGTTAGCGGTATTGGCAGCGGCGGTCCTGCTGACTAGTGCGGCCTGCGGAAGCAATGAAGCCGCTACGGGGACACCGGCAAGCAGTGGAGGAGAGGCGACAAGCGGGCAGGGCTCCTCGCAGCCTGTGCCTCTGAAGATCATGGCCAACTATGACCAGGCGGATCTGTCGGCAACCGATAAGAAGATGGTCGAGCTGCTGGAGAAAAAGACGAATACGAAGGTGACCTTCGAGATTCCCCCGCTTACGGGATATAAGGAACGCCTTCAGTTAATGCTGGCTTCGGGCGAATATCCGGATATCGTGTTCTTCCCGGCAACGAACGATCCGAGCTTCCTGAATGCGATGAAGGACGGCATCTTGCTGCCGGTGAACGATTACGTGAAGAATGCGGCCAACCTGCAGAAATACACGTACCAGACTTCTTGGGACGCGCTTAAAGTGAAGCAGGACAACAACATTTACGGAATCCCGAGAACGTCGGTGAACCGGAATGATATGTTTTGGGTACGCAAGGATTGGCTGAAGAACGTCGGCGTGACGATTCCGGATAATTCGGAGGTCACAATCGACCAGTTCACCGATATTTTGCGGAAATTTACGAAGGAGGATCCGGATAAAAACGGCAAAAACGATACGTACGGATTAGCGGTTAACGTGAATGCGCGCAAAGTGCTGGATCCCGTACTCACAGGTCCGTTCGGCTTGACCGGCTGGCAGCCGACCACAGGCGGCTCGTATGCTTATATGGATCCTACCTATGACACCAATAGCGACGCTTACAAAAAAGCGCTAGCCTACAGCAATCAGCTGTATAAAGAAGGCCTTCTCGATCCGGATGCAGCCACCAACGACGGGACCAAGGCGAGAGAGCGATTCTGGAAGGGTATGACAGGGGTCTACTTAGGCTTCGCCGGTCATTACAATTGGCATACGGACGAGATGCGCAAGCAGAACCCGAATGTCGAGCTGACTTATCTTTTTGTGAAAAATGAGCAGGGCAAGGTCCAAGGCGGGGGCTATGCGACGGGCCTATGGGGCTTCTGGGCGATCACCAAGGCTGCGAAGAACCCGCAGAAGGCTGCTGAGTTTCTCGATGCGTTCCTTGCCGATGATGTATGGCCAACGGTGAGCAACGGCTTTGAGGGCTCCGATTACAAGCTGGAGAACGGGAACAAGGTGGCGATTCCGAATCCGCCGACAAGCTTTGTTCGCCGCAATACGATGCGCCGTGCGAACGATACCGACTTTTTCATTACGGTGGGTACGGAGAAGAACGTGGTTGACTTAATTACTCCATGGCTGAAGAAATCCGTAGAAACCGTTGCGAACGGCAAGGATCTCGGCTTCGTGCCCGAAGCGGCCAAGAAGCCATCGCTGATGGATTATCAGAAAGTATGGGATCAGACGGTGATGAAAATCATCCTTGGCGAAGCGCCTGTCAGCAAATTCGATGAGCTGCTGGCGGGGTGGTATAAAGCAGGCGGCGAGGATTATATGAAGCAAATGAATGAATTTATTAAAAAGATGGAGAGCGCGAAGTGACGGAGGAGCGATATTCGATGGAAAGCGTAGAGATGAAGCATGACCGTAATAGGAAACGATTCGTACAAACGGTGGCGGGCGAAGCCAACCTTCTATCCGCCGGGGAAGGACACTATGCACCCGACGAGCGAGGCATCATCTACAGCTGTGAGCTTGAGCTTCCGGCTTTCGAGGTTGCGAGCTACTTCGCTCCTTTTCAGAAATACGACCCGATTCCCGGACATTCGCAAGCGTGGCCGGATGGCTGCAACCGGATACAGCCGTTAGCCATCCATGATTTCGAAGCGCTCGCTCCGGGAGGCCATTTTCTGCTGCTGAAGCTGAACGCAGGCGGATATATGGCTTTGCTGGCGGCAGTCGGACCACGTACCTTCGGATGGTTCGCCGGGGATGCCGGCTCCTTGATGCTGAACGTGAGCACGTTCGGTACACAGGCCGTTCAAGAGGACGTCCCTTTGCTTGCGCGGGCCGTCAATGCCGATCCTTATACAGCTTGCCGGGAAGTATGGGAAACCGCTATCAAGGATGAACGTATCGGCGGCACGACCAGGCTGCGGGAGCAGAAGCGGTATCCGGAGCCCTTCCGTTACTTGGGCTGGTGCAGCTGGGAAGAGTACAAATTCGATATCAATGAAGCGATGCTGCTTCAAGCCGCCGATCGAATAGAGGCATCGGGACTGCCGATCCGGTATATGCTTGTCGACGACGGTCACTTGCATGCCGACGCCAGACGCAGATTGATCAGCTTCAGGCCGGATGCCGCCAAGTTTCCGGACGGCTGGGCGGCGCTTACAGCCCGGCGCAGCGAGACGCGAATCCAATGGATGGGACTTTGGCTTAACTTCAACGGCTATTGGGGTGGCGTTGCGCCCGACAACGAGTTCGGCGGGCTGAACCGCCACTTGGAGCCTGTCCCGGGCGAACGGCTTCAGCCGAAGAATTCCTTCACGGATTCTTTTGCCTTCTACGACAGCATGATCCGTGCGGTACGCGAGGCCGGCTTCGATTTCGTGAAGGTTGATAATCAAGCGCAAAATGTCAAGCTGAACACGGGAACGGATAACGGAGCCGAACGCGCTGCACATAACGCTCAAGCGTTGGAAGCGGCATGCGCCAGGCACCTGGACGGTCTGATCAATTGTATGGCGCATAACGCCGTATGTGCGTTCAATACCAGAATCAGCGCGGTCACCCGCTGCAGTGAGGATTATGCCGTAGGCGATCAGGGGCGGGCGAGACGGCACTTGCACAATTCCTACGGCAACATCCCGTGGATCGGGCAGACCGTATGGGGCGACCATGATATGTTCCATTCGAATGACGAGGAAAGCGGCCAAATCATGGCGATCTCGAAGGCGATGTCGGGAGGCCCGATTTACTTATCCGACAATCCGTCCGATTTCAATAAGGCGAACATTATGCCGCTCTGCTATGCCGACGGCGAGCTGCTGAGGCCGCTAGCACCGGCTGCTCCGATCAAGAATTGTTTGTTCCTCAATCCGCTGGAAGGAGACCCGTATGTGGTCATCGCTCCGCTGGCGGGAGCAGCAGCCGCTCTCGTGGTCTATAACCTGACCGAACCGGCCGTACCTGTTCGCGGTGTTATACGGGCAAGTGATTACGCCGATGCCGGTTCGATGTTGCAGAATGGAGATACTGTATGGTCCCTGCCTCCCGAAGGGCTTGTTCTCTATGATTGGCAGAAGCAGTGTGCTGGGAAGCTGACGCAGGAGCATCATTTCGAGCTCGGCGGGTATGGGAATCATCTCTATCTGATAACCCCTGTCCAGCAGGGGTGGTCGGCGATCGGCCGGATTGACAAGTATTTGTCGCCGGCGGCTGTCGAGCTCTTGGATGCCACCCCCTTGGAAATGGTGGTCAGGCTGAAGGAGAACGGCCCCTTCGCGGTTTGGCATGAGCAGGGCGGTACTCTGAAAGCAGAGGGCTGGAAGGCGGGAACCGAGGACGGCCATCTCTGGCTTCTGGAGCCTGAGGAAGCAACAGTAAACCGGGTGGTTCGGATTCATCGCGTGACATCATAAGGAGGATGCCTTGTGGAACGAAAAATGCTTATGGCCCGCACAGCGCTGTTGTTGTCCATACTCTTATTCTTCACATCGTTAGCGGGGGGCGGTTTGGCCCCCTCTACGGCGAAAGCCGCCGCTGCTTCGGCTGAGCTATTGATTATCGATAATGGAGAGCCCGGATATGCGGAGAATCCCGCATGGTCGGCGAGCAGCATTAAGGGCTACAACGGTACCTCGACCCGGGTCACCGGAGGGGTCGGCAATACGGCTTCTTGGACGCCGAACAGCGGAGTGTTGGAGGGACGCTACAAAGTATCCATTTACAAAGTAAAGCGCCCGACAGCCTCCGACGATCCGAACGTGCGGATCGATATCGTGCACGGCGGTGTAACCGATACCAAGCAGCTGGATTTTACGCAAGGGGTATCCGAATGGGTGGAGCTTGGTACATATGCCTTCGCAGGCTCGGGAAGCGAATTGGTGAGAATGACCAAAACCTCCGCCATACCGGGTACGTTCGTTCATGCGGATGCCGTGAAATTCGAACGGGCCGCAGACAGCAGCGACGCATCGTTGAGAGGGCTCAGCATCGATGGCGGCGGCAGCTTGTCTCCGGTATTCTCGCCGACTGTGACGGCTTACACGTACACCGCTGCTCCTGAAACATCCTCGATCACCGTCACAGCGACGGTCTACGATCCTCAGTCATCCCTGAAGATTAATGGAGTTCAGGCAGCAAGCGGCGTACCGTCTCCAGCACTTTCTTTGGCGCCGGGGGACACAGTAATTTCCATAACGGTGACGGCAGGAGACGGGACAACGGTTCGCGATTATACGATTACCGTAACACGGCCTTTCGCCGCAGATCCTTCGCTTAGCAGCTTGTCGCTTCAAGCGGGCACCTTGTCTCCAGCCTTCCGTCCGGACATGACGGATTATTCGGCGGAGGTCGATCTGCAAACGTCTGCCATTAAGGTGAATGCGGCACCGCTGGACACTGACGCGGTTGTGCGTGTGAATGGGGAAGTCGTTGCCGGCGGTCATGATTCTCCTGCCATACCGCTTGTTGTGGGCATGAACGAGATCACCGTGGAGGTGACGGCGCGGGACGGCATGACGACTAGAACTTACCATTTGCATATCACAAGAAAGAACGTCAACACGATCATCATCGATTATGCCGATGGCGGCTACGTGGAAACAGGGAGTTGGACGACCTCCAATACGGTCAAAGGGTATAACCTAACCAGTACCCGCTATACGGCAACTGCAGGTGCGACGATTACGTGGAAGCCTAACATCACCGCCGGCGAGGCTGCCGTTTCATTCTATAAAGTGAACTGGCCGAGCAGCGCGGATTCGCGGGTTATGCTTGAGATTGTGCATGACGGCTTGACGGAAACCCGTTATGTCGATCTGACGCCAGCCGGAGAAGGCTGGGTGGATTTGGGAACCTATGCTTTTGCCGGTACGGGTAACGAATATGTACGCTTGACCCGTATCACCTCCAGTCCGACTACGATATACACGCGCGCGGACGCGGTGAAATTCGAAGGGACCGTGGAACGTAAACCCGATCCCTTGGGGCCGATCCGCAGCAGGGAGCTTCCCAATCTGCATTATACGGAAAAGGGCTCCATTCAGAACGCCGGCTATAAGGTCACCTTCTATGAAGCCGCATGGGACGGGGGCAGCACGATCGTCCGGGACATCTCACGACGCGTGAACGGCGTATGGTCCGCCGTCTATGCCGAGAATGAACGGCTTGAAGAGCAGTGGGTCCTTCTGAACGGCTCCGCGGGCGATAGGGCCAATTATTACGACACAATGCCATACGATTGGCTCACTTTTGACGGTTTCGAGCTGCAGGACGATAAGACTGTCATCTTGACGGATTCGAGTCGTCCCGACCGGTATGATTTCCAGGTGACCTGGTCGCTGGCGGCGGAACGGCCGATCCTGTCGTATGCTTTCACTCCGCGGACGGACGGGAATTACGTGATCGGCTACCAGAGCTTCACCACGGAGCGTAGGGCTGATGTCACCGAGGTTCTGAGCGGAGCGCGCAACCGTGCGAAAATGACCGGCACCGTGGAGTCGACAGGCCTCTGGGAGCTTACGGCTCCGATGAGTCTGGTCGAGAAGCCGGATGCCTCGGGCAGCCCCTTCACCTATGGGCTATTCATTCCTGCGAAGCAGCTGCCGCTGCAGTTCGAGCCTACGGGAACGGCTAACAATCAAAGGCTCGGCATGAGCTTGATCAATAATGAAGGAGATGTGCAGCCGATTCTCTATGCTCCCCAGTACGGGACTTATTCGGCCATGACGGCCGGCAGCACTTACCGGTTCGACATAGGACTGTATGCAGAGCCGGGGAAAACGATTTATGACGCCTACTCCGATATTTTGCGAAGCGAATACGACTATTCGGCGTATCGCGAGAATGTCGGCTCCGGTTCGCTTAACGATGCCATGTACAATATGATCGAGCTGTTGAAAATTGAGCCGCAAGGAGACGATTCCGTAGATTACGTGCCGTCGCAAAGCGGCTGGTGGAACCGGGCAAAAGGCTTCGTCGATATTGAAAATCAAGATGCCATACGCACGGCCGCCAGCTCCGTTCTGCTTGGAGCCTACTATTTAACCGGTGACGATCAATTGTATGAGACTCGCGCGCTTCCGATGCTGGAGCATGGGGTATCGCGCAACGAACGCGGCTGGTCGCCGAAGGGGGCTCCCGTTTACGGAGATCCGTCGCTGTGGAAGATGGCGGCGGTACCGTTCGACGTCTCGACGATATCCTCGTTCTACGACATGACGCGGGGACAGAATGCAGGTCTGCATGCCCTTGGACTTGAGGAATATCGCTTCCGCAACCCGGACCAGTTCGTTCGGGGCCCGGTCATTCAACCGTTAATGACCTACCGGATGACGGGAGACAGCCGGTATTTACAGGAAGCGACCGCAGCCGCTGATGCGTATATCGCAAGCGATATCGATACGCCAAGCACCGCGATACCGGACCGGAACAGCTTCTTCTACAGTTACGGCAAGCTGTGGGTTGAGATTCTGGAGCTGTATGAAGAGACGAAGGATCCTAAATATTTGGCGGCGGCGCATAAGGAAGCGAAGCGGTACGCCTCGATCTTCGTAGCCCGTCCTGTGCCGGGAGGGCGGATTACGATTCCTCAGCCATCGCCGTTCCGCTATGACCTTGCATTCCGCTGGTCGCCGGAATCTATGTATCCCTACACGCGGACGCGCCTTCCGGAGGACGAACCGGGAGCATCCATGCAGGTGGACAGCTGGGTCGTATCGCCGACCGGGATGACCTTCGAGGCGGGGAACACCTCTGCAGCATACCGGATGAACGCCCAGGAAGCTCCCTTCATGCTGAGACTGGCTTCATATACCGGGGATGAGCTGCTAAGAGATATTGCGCATAACGCCGTCATCGGCCGTTATACGAACTATCCCGGCTATTATTACCGCGGATTCATCCAGAGCCAGCAGGAGCCGGACTTCCCTCTGCTCGGGCCGATAGCCGGAACATCGTTGTACTACCATCATGCGCCTGCACAGTTAGGTCAGACGATGGATTATCTCGTTACGGAGCAGATGGCCAAATCGAACGGAAGCATCGCGTTTCCATCCGTCTTCGAAACTGATTTCTTGTGGTTTAAATATCATGTCTACGGCAGTAAGCCCGGCACCTTCTACGGGAATTCGGATGTATGGCTGTGGATGCCCAAAGGGATTATCTCGACCGACAACAAGCAGTTGAACTGGATGACGGGGGAGAGCGGGAATCGCTTCTACATCGGATTGTCCAACGAATCCCATCAGGCGCAGCAAGCGACCATCGATCTGAATGAGCAGCTGATCGGGTTCGATCCGAGCCTCACCTACCCGGTTACGATTATCCGCGATAACGGACAGCCGGAGTCGGCCGTAATGACCGGAGGACAGCTGCAGACGAGCGTCTCGGCTCAAGGGTTGACTGCGATTATCATTGATGGCATGAATATCGACGTTCCTTTGCACCGGCTGCCTGAACAGCAGGATACCTCGGACAAAAGCTACTTTTTCGATACGTACAGTCCGATCGATGCCGTTAAGGGCATGCTGCTGTTGAAGCCGGATGGAACTTCTTACAATGCATATATCCAGGCCAAAACAACCAAGTCCGCAACCTTGCACTATTCCCTGAACGGGGGCGCAAGCTTCACGGCGCTGCCGGATACGATATATCCGATGGAGTGGTCCATCCCTGTGGGGGATCCGTCGCAGCCGTTTACTTATTATGTGGAGTCAGAGGGCAAACAGACCCAGAAGAGAACATTGTATTTCCCGAATCACGTCGCAACGCCTCCCGCCCAGCCTGCACCTGAGGCCGAGCGGCCAGAAATTGTCGTGGACAATATGGATGCGGAGACGGAAGGCAGCTGGGCAAGGGCAACGGCGGCCAACGGATACTACTACAGCAACTACGTAACAGCCAAGACGACCTCCGGAGAGCCGACAAGCCGTATCCGCTTTAAACCCGACTTGCCGGAGACGGGGCTTTACGAAGTGTATTACAAGCTCCCGGCAGGCCGCTCCGAGTGGGCGTCGGATGCAGCCCTGACGGTTCACTATGACGGTGGAGAGCATACCTATACCGTCAATGAGAAAAACGCAAACGGCGAGTGGCAGCTGTTCGGCACGCATCGCTTCGCCGCAGGAGTCAGCGGCGATGTAGAGCTGACGAACCGTGCCGTCTCAGGCGCCAGCATAGCCGCGGACGCGGTCATGTGGGTACCCGAAAGCTATACGCCGACATGGGAATCTGTAACGCTTACGGCTGACACAAGTGTGCTGATGCGCACGCAAACCGCTCAACTCCGGGTATCTGGCGTGTGGGACACCGGCGTACCGGCTGACCTTACGGATGCGACAATTGTCTACAGCGTTGACCGTCCTGACCTTGTGTCCGTTAATGAGGCCGGTCAGGTGACACTTCTCGGATTGGACGATTCGACGGAGAAGATTACTATAACCGCCAGCGTCACCATCGGCAGTGAAACCAAATCGTCCTTACCGCTGGAGCTGCAGATCCGGAAGCTCTCCGTCGTAGTTGACAGCACAGATCCTGTCCATTATACGGAGACGGGAACCTGGAAGCAGAGCGGGCTCGCAGGCTACAATCCGAATGTCCGGTCCAGATATACGGAAATGCAAGGGGCAACTGCGACCTGGCAACCGATGCTGCCGGCCTCTAAATTTAACGTATCTTTCTATAACATCGTGCGCAGTCCGGGAGCGGATCCGTCCGTTCAGATCGAGATTAAGCATGCGGCAGGAACAGAAGTACGAATGCTGAACGCTTCGGTAGGCGCTTCCGGCTGGGTTGAGCTCGGCACATATGATTTCACAGGGGATGGCACGGAGTATGTCCGAATGACGCGGTTGACCGCAACCTCGAACCCGCCTGCCTTCGAGGTGTACACTCGGGCAGATGCCGTGAAATTCGATGAAGTTGAAGATGCGGAGATCGCAGTGACAGGCCTGCAAGTTTCGCCTGCTGCCGTTCTCATGAATCCGCATCTGGCTAAGGAGCTGCAGCTTACTGCGCAGGTGCTGCCTGCAGACGCGACCGATTCTTCGGTTCGATGGAGCACGAACGATCCAACCGTTGCGGCTGTGGAGCCGAACGGAACGGTGATTCCGGTCGAGGATGGCAGCGTAACGATTACGGCGGTGACAACGGATGGAGGCTTCAGGGCCTCCTCCGAGGTTACCGTGGACGGCAAGCCTCCGGTCATACGCTTAGCCACTTCCGATCGATTCCTCCAATCGGAAGGTTGGACCGGCGAGGTGATCGTGGAGGATTCCGGAAGCGGCATAGCTCGTACCGAATACCAGATCGATGGCAGACTTGTTGAACAACCGGCAATCGCACCGTTTTCAGCGCAGGCAGGCACTCACAAGCTCACCATAACAGCTGAAGACAAAGCGGGGAACGTTGCTACCAGCCTTTATCAGATTGAGGTTACGGTCAGTAGGGAAGACCTTCAAGCGCTGCTGCGGCATGGTTTCGAAGCAGGAGCTATTACGAATGAGGGGGTCTATCGAAGCCTCACGGCGAAGCTAATGCCAGGAGCTAATGGATGGAAGGCGCTTGAGAACGAGGTGAAGGCTCAGAAAGGCCAGCACATTCAGGACGATTTCGCTGCAATTGTATTAGGCGATATCGCTTATCTACAGGACCTGGAGTAACAGTGTTATTGCGGCTGCCGGCTAATCGGCAGCCTCTTGATATGGGGCGGAAAAGTTTAATCAACATTTTTTGATTAAGTGATTGACCGCTTATGAAAATGATGGTAAATTGATATCGTGCATTAAATCAAAAAAAATTGATTATTAGTTAAGGAGGTGCTAAAATGAACGGAGAGCCAGAATTTCTTAAGAAGGTGTAGACCATGATCAGAGAAATACCGATTACATCAGGAACTGAGCCACTTGTATCCTTGAAAGAGTATGAAGCCAAATTCAAAGCGCTTGCCGATGAGAAGCGATTACAAATCATGTATGAGCTTACTCAGCGTGGTAATACCTGTGTGTGTGATCTCACTGAAATTGTCAATATGCCGCAATCCAAACTATCTTATCATTTGAAAATTTTGTTGGATGCGGGGATGATTACAAAGGAAACACGGGGTACTTGGAGTTACTACGAAATAAATCAAAATGAAGTAAGCCGAATACTTTCTGAGCAATTGTGCTGTATTTTTAAGCCTGCTCGGAAGAGTGGCAGTGATTGCTGCTAAATTTTTTTTGGTTTTTAAATCAAATTTTCTTGATTTATGAGCGAGGAGAAAGTCCGAATCTATTAAAAACCGTAGAAAGAAGGTAAATGATCATGATCCAAAGAATGCATGTGGCGGTAAACTGCAGTAACCTAGAGAAATCACTCGAATTTTATAAAGCCTTTTTCGGAGAAGAACCAACCAAAGTGAAAGAGAATTATGCCAAATTCGAGCTTACTGAACCCGCGCTTCATTTCTCCTTAAACGTTCGTCCCTTTGAGAAAAAAGGAGTGCTTAATCATCTGGGCTTCCAAGTGAGTGACACTGCAGAAGTACTGGCCATAGGGGATCGCCTCCGCCAGAGCGGGCTGCTTTTAATTGATGAAATGAATACAACTTGCTGTTATGCCGTTCAGGACAAAGTCTGGGTATACGACCCTGACGGTAATGCGTGGGAAATTTTCCATACGAAACAAGACTCCGAATTCGAGAGTGCCGATGAATCACGAGACATATCCCTATGTTGTACGCCGATTGAGGCGAACAAGGAGAAGGAAGCATGCTGTACACCTGCAGCCGGTCCCCAAGTAATTGAAATGGGTTCATTAAAGAGAAACCCTAACTGACGGAATCCCATCCAGTTAGGGTAAGGCCACCGCCTCTATTCATAAATCTCAGTCTTCGATACTTTCAGCTGCCCCGAGACCTGGGCAGGAAGCGCATGAATCGTAGGCGCGGATTCACCGGCGGTGACCATTCGCTTGATGAGCAGCTCGCGCAAATGCACCCGCACTTCCTCGTGCGATTGTTTATCGACGAGGTTGTTCAGCTCATAAGGATCCGCCTCCAGGTCGTACAGGTAGGATTCGACATAGTCGGAGGCTCCGCTGTCGCGAATCGGATCCCCAGCCGGCGCCGTCACGGCATATTTCCAGCGCCGGGTACGGATCGCCCGCCCGATCTCGGATTCGCTGACCTGTACGAAGACCTCCTGCTGCCAAGCGGCACCCCCGCGGTTGCCGCCAATCAGCGGCAGGATGGAGCGTCCCTGCATGTGATCCGGAACATCGATTCCGGCAGCATCAAGCAGTGTCGGCGGCAGATCAATCAGGCTGACCAGCTCGCGCAGGGTGCCGCCGCCGTTAAAGCCGGGACCGCTGAACGCCAGCGGTACCCGGATGGAGCTTTCGTGGCAGGAACGCTTATATTCTTCGTTGCGCGTTTTGAAATGGCAGCCATGGTCGGAGGTAAACGCCATAACCGTATTCTCCGTCAGACCGAGGCTCTTCAGTGCGTCGTTCAACCGTCCCAGCGCCTCGTCGAGCCTCTTGACCATGCCGTAGTATCCGTCCAGATGCTGATGAGCCGTTCCGCTGAGCGCGGCGAGGTCCGGCGGTACGTAGCGGGACGAGTATCTTCCACGGTATACGTCAGGTGAAGGGTAATCGTCGCGATGATTTTGATGGTGCGGCTCCAGAAACGAGAGAAACAGATAAAACGGCTTGTCGGCATGCCGGCGGTCCGCAAGATAACGGATGGCGGCATCCGTTAAAGCGTCTACGCGATAGCCGGGCAGCTCGACAGGCTCGTTGTTCTCATTATAGAGCATGGTCCGGTAGGCATCGGACGTATGCTCAAGGGCGTCTGCAGCAAGCCAGTACGCATAGCCGCCTCTTTTCTCGACAGGCACCGGGTTGGTACGAGTACCTGCCAGGTGCCATTTGCCGATATAGGCCGTATCATAACCGGCTTCTCGGAAATAGTGGGCAACGGTCCGGGTACCTTCCGGAAGCGGGATGCGGTTCGTGAAGCAGCCGGATTCCGTCGGGTAAAGTCCGGTTTGCAAGCAGGAGCGGGACGGTCCGCAGACCGGCTGACTGGTGAAGGTGTAGGCGGCATGCGTGCCGTACGCCGCCATCCGGTCATAATTCGGCGTCAGCTCCAGCGGGTTGCCATGAGCGCCGGTCGTATCCCAGCGCTGCTGATCGGTGAAAAATACGATAACATTAGGCCGCTTCTCTGCGGAATGATTCATGAGTAAGTACCTCCCCCATTATCCTTTGATACCCGTCGTGGCGATACCTTCCACAAAGTACTTTTGCGAGAAGAAGAACACCAACACCGGCGGCAAAATCGCCAACACAGCCATCGCCATAATCTGGTTCCACTCAATCGCACCGCCAGTCGAATCGATGGTCATGCGCAGCGCCAAGGAGATCGGGAACTTTTTCACACTGTTAATGAAAATAAGCGGGTTGAAGAAATCGTTCCAGGTCCAAATGAATTGGAAGATAGCAGCTGAAAGCATGGCCGGCATACATAACGGCAGGAGGATGCGGAACAGAATGGTCGGTGGACTGCAGCCGTCCATCACCGCAGATTCGTCGAGCTCCTTGGGAAGTCCCCGGAAAAATTGGACCATCATGAAGATAAAAAATGGAAAGCAGCCGAACGCGGCAGGCACGATGAAAGGCAGGTAGCTGTCCAGCCATCCCATATTGCGAAAAATGAGATACCGCGGAATGATAATGACCGTATGCGGCAGCATCAAGGTAGAGATCATCAGTACAAACAACAGGTTGCGAAGCGGAAATTTGAATCGTGCAAAGCCATAAGCGACCAGGACACTGGATAGCACGGTGAGAATGACCGTAGGAATCACCAGCACGAAGGTATTATAGAAAAACGTTGTATAGGTGTACTGGCCTGTACCCGCCCACCCCTTCACATAAGAATCCCATACGAATTGACTGGGCCATAGCCTGAGCGTACCGAATAAGTCGGCGTTCGTCTTAAAGGAGCTCAAGAACAGCCAAATCAGAGGATAGATCATCAGCCAGCCAAGAAGCAGCAGAGCCATGTGTTTGATCACATTGCGCAGCATGGCGCTTTGCGCTCTGGAGGCCGCACTTCGCGGTCGAGCCACAGTTGTTGTTGGATTCGGCATCTTATTTACCTCCGTCTTCATAATGGACCCATGATCTTGCCGAGCGGAAGATGAAGAGGGTCAGGATAAGAATCATGGCGAACAAGAACCAGGAAAGGGAGGAAGCGTATCCCATTTTCATATTCTGGAATGCCTCGTCGTAGATTTTCAAACCGAATAAATATGTCGATTTCACCGGTCCTCCGTTGGTTACGACGAATGCCGCAGTGAACTCCTGAAGAGCATTGATGGTCTGCATGACCAGATTGAAGAAAATAATCGGCGTGAGCAGCGGGATGGTAATCGTCCAGAGCATACGCACACGGCCGGCACCGTCAACCATGGCAGCTTCGTACAGCTCCGATGGAATTTGTTTGAGCCCTGCCAGGAAGAGAACCATGGATGAGCCGAATTGCCATACCACGAGCATACTGATGGTCCCGAGAGCCACATGCGGGCTTCCCAGCCAGTTAACGGGCGGAATATGGAGAAAGGACAAGGCTTGATTCACGACCCCCTCCTTCATAAACAGAAATCGCCATAGAATGGAGATCGCAACGCTGCCGCCAAGGATGGAGGGCAAATAATAGACTGTCCGGTACCAATTAACCGATCTCCCTTTGATATTCAGAATCAAAGCAATGAGCAGGGCGAAAGCCAGCTTAGCGGGAACCGCAATCAGCGCATATATAATCGTGACCTTAATGGAGGGGAAGAAATCTTTATCGACCGTCAACATTCTCACGTAATTATCCAATCCAATGAACTTGCCTGGCTTTACAAGCGTGGAATCTGTGAATGAGTAATAAAACGATAAGAGCAGCGGATAGAGCTGAAACCAGAAAAATCCAATCACCCAAGGCGATACGAATAACAGGCCCCAAAGGACGTTGCGCAGGCGCATGCTTTTCAAGTCAGATGTTCCTTTCCATATACGGGCTATGTGTTAAGAAGGGTGCTGCCCTGACGGACAGCACTCCTTCGCGCTTCCCTTATTTTGCTTTCATTTCTTGGAGCTTGGAGGTGAAGCCGGCGTAAATTTCGTTGGCTGCTTGTTCCGGTGTAAGCTTATTGTAGATCAGCTTCTGGATGGAATCTTTCACGACTTGCGCAAGCTCTGCATTCGTGCTTATGACATTTGGTGAAATCGTCTTCTTCGCAGAAGCGAGTTCCAGACCTTTGGAAATGTTAGGATCCAGCTTGCCGGATTCCTCCAGCGCTTTGCGCGCCACGGTTGAAGCCGGAATTCCGCGCTGAGTGGTCAGAAGCAATGCAGCTTCTTTGTCATTGACCAGGTAATTAATAAATTTGGCGGCTTCCTCTTTGTTTGTCGAGTCTTGGGAGATGGCGAAACCTGTGCCTGCAACGGTAGGGTTACCCGATTGAACGGCACCTGGATTCTCTGGGAATGCACGGACACCGATTTTGGCAGCAGGAACAGCTTGCTTATACTTGTCGATGGCTTGAACGTAGTCAAGCAGAAGACCGATTTCACCTTTCACCCATTTCGGATTTTGCTCCATCTTACCGACGAACGCGGTACTATCGCCGAACGGCTCAATTGCACCGCTCTTATATAGATTTGACAAGTAGGTAAGACCGTCCGTTAACTGAGCCTTATCGAAGCCAGGCGTGAAGTCGTCGTTCACCCAGCCCTTGCCTGTTTTTTGCATGATATACGGCTGCAGAATCAGCTTGTTAATCACGTCGATATCAGCCGTTAAGAGGTAGGCGTTTTTATCTTGTTCATGGACCTTTTTGCCTTCTTCGATCAGTTTATCCCAGGTCCATACGGTGTCGGCGGGAACTCCATGCTTCTGCATGAAATCTTCATTCACAACGGTCGTTGCTGCAAACATACCGGACGGAACCATAATTTGTTTGCCCTTGTAGGCACCGTAATCCTTGAGGGCGGAATCCGGAATTTGTTTCGTATCAATCAAGCTGCTGACGGATTTCAGGTCCAACATGAAATCGCTCATCTCCACGGACCATTCATAGGTGAACTGGAATAAGTCGGGAGCGGTTCTGCCGGCGAATTGAGTGGCGAGCTTCTTGTTAAATCCGTCAAAGCCCATATATTCGGCTTCGATTTTGACATTCGGATGCAGCTTCATATAGGCGTCGATGGCAGCGAGCGTTGCTTTATGTCTAGCGTCGTTGCCCCACCAGGCAAAGCGCAGCGTAACGGGTTTGTTACCGCTTGCTGCCTTATCTGACCCGGTTCCGGTGGTAGAGCCGGAAGCAGCGGAGTCTTGGTTGGAGCCTGTGCCGCAAGCGGATAAAATGATGAGGATGCTAAGCAAGACGGCAAACATTTTGGACAAGCTATACAGTTTTCGGTTAAACAAAGTACTTCCCCCTGTCGGATAGTGAATTTCGGGCCCAACCCCAAGTTAACATGAATCCGTTTTCACAGAAAGGGGTTTCATTTTGGAACATGGTTCATTCCTTGCCCGTTTTGTTTGGATTAGGTATCATTTTTTTAGATTGTTCGCTTAAATTATGCCAATTTATGCATGCATTCCTTTTACTATTTATGAAAGTATATAATAAACAGGGGGAGGGTCGATCATGTACAGATTAGCATTTATTGATGATGAAACGGCGACTCGGGACACGCTTTGCAGCTGTTTTCCATGGGAGAAGGCCGGATTCGAGATTGTGGCACAGCTTGGAAATGGTATGGAAGCGCTCAAATATTTGCTCCAACACGAGCTGGACGCCATCCTTTGCGACATCAAGATGCCCGTCATGAATGGGATCGAGCTCGCGAGGGAAATTCATGAACGCAAACTGCCCGTCCAGGTCATCCTGCTGAGCGGGCTGAGGGATTTTGAGTTGGCACGGCAGGCCATCAGCTATGGAGTGCGGCACTACATGGTGAAGCCGGCCAAGTTCCAGAACTTGCATGATGTTCTCATGCAGCTTAAGCAGGAATTGGATGAGCAGAAGGGTCGAGCAGATGAATCGGACTCTGACGTGCCGATGCAGGCGGACGTGAGCGCACAATCCCCTGATCATCCTGTGATTCAGCGCATACTTCACTACATCGAAGCCGAATACCGCAACGTAACGCTGGAGGATGTGGCACGGTTCGTGCATATGAATCCCAGCTATGTGAGTTCGTATTTCCGTAAGCTGGCCGGTCAGAAATTTTCGGATTATGTGCTCGCGGTTCGAATGAGAAAAGCGGCCGAGCTTTTGCGGGAGCATCGCTGGAAAGCGCTTGAGGTCAGTGAAATGGTGGGATATGCAAATGCGAAAAATTTTATACGCGCTTTTAAGCAGTATTACGGGAAAACGCCCGGGCAGTTCAAGCACGAGCATTAAATATGTCAAACAGAGCGATGCGGCGCTGGCGCGTAAATTTTTCGCCGAGAACCTGCGAAGAGTTATCGTACTGTCGCTGATTCCTCTGACTATATTGGGTTCCTTGTCCATCTTCATTACGGTTTGGTATATCCGCGGCTCGATTGAGCAGAATAGCGAAAACCGGCTGAATCAGATCAATCAGCTCACGGAGGTCATTCCGGCTGAGCTTGATTCCTTAAGCCTCTCCTTCGACAAGGACCCGAAGATTAAAATCCGGCTGACGAACATATTGAACACGACCTCCTTTTCCTTTGAAGAAGTGGAAGCGCTCTTTTATTTGCGCAATGTCATTGATGTGCCGGCCAATTCCAAGTCCTATATTCATTCCATCTATATTTATTATGAGAATTCGCAAGGACGATTTCTAAGCTCGCGCGACGGCATCGCCCAGGTGGATTCGACACTGGATACGAGCTGGTACTCCTTTTATCAATCCGAAGCATTCAAGGGTGGCGAGGAGTTGATTACGCAGCCACGCGAGCTGATGACCAGTTCCGATCCTAACGGCACCACGCAGGTGCTGACGGTGTATCAGCCGTTCGGCGACCTGGATGCGAAGGGGCATCCCCGCGGTCTCATTGTGATGAATATCCTGCCTTCCTATTTCGCGAAATCACTGAATCTATTTAACGATTGGGAGGGCAGTTATTCGTATATCGCAGACTCTAACGGCACTCCGCTCATCACCTCCGACAGCTTCGGAGGCAGTATCGCGCTGCCGGCGGCTGAGCAGTTAACGAAGGGACAATTGCTTCGCTCTTCCCTTGACGGCGCTCTGGTCACCATGAAGCAATCCCGGCGCTTGGCGTGGATTGCAGTATCCGTTATTCCGACGAAGGCCTTGTACAGCCTTCCGCGGATGATCGTATATATCACCCTGGCGCTATCGGTGTTCTCCTTGCTGCTGAGCATGCTGTATGCTTTGTGGATCACAAGAAAAAATTACCGTCAGGTCACGCAAATCGTCCATGTGCTGGAGCATGCCGACCGCCATGAGGATAGTGTTCCTGCCATGCCGGAAAGAATTCAGGATGTGTACGAGCTGATCGTCAAGAACATTCTAGATACGTTTCTAGAGCAAAAGTATTTGCGAATCCAGCTTTCCGAGCGGCAGGCGAAGATGGAGCTGCTGGAGCTTAAAGCGCTTCAATCCCAGATGAACCCTCACTTCATGTCCAATACGCTGCACTCGATTTATTGGAAGGCTTTCCAGCTGACGCGTTCACCGAATGATGCCTGCGTCATGATCGAACAGTTGAGCGACTTATTGGAATATGCGCTGCGCGGAACGGATGACGCGGTAACGCTGCAGGATGAGCTTGCCAATGTACGAGGCTATATCCAACTGCAAAAAACTCGATTCTCTGATCGTTTGCAGGTGATTTGGGATACGAAGGAAGAGATGAAGGACTGCCGCGTTGTGAAAATCAGCATGCAGCCGCTGGTTGAGAACAGTATCCATATCGGCCTTGCCGCCCAGGATCGGCTGGCCGTTAAGGTCAAATGCCGTATGAATGGCACAAGCCTGCATGTGACCATTATCGATAACGGACCGGGCATACCGCGTGAACGGCTTGGGCAAATCTGCGCGTCATTCGACTCCGATGCGATGCAAGGCAAGCATCTTGGACTTTTTAATACCAACAAAAGGCTTATGCTTCATTACGGCGCAGGGAAGTGGATGCGTGTTCTAAGCAAGGAGGGGAAGGGTACGGCTATTACGTTGATCTTTCCGCAGTAGTTCTAAGAAATGGTACCATAACTTGGTTCAATGCAAACCAGAGGCTGCCGTGAAATTAAACGGGCGGCCTTTTCCACGTTCAGAATATCCTTATGAACGAATATTGAACAGTGGTAAATTATTCGACTAAAATGGCAAAGATCGACATAATCCTAGAGAAGTCTATTTTATTATATTGTTATAACTCACAAATCCTTCATTACATAAGGAGCGTGTTAAATTGCAACAAGTATCCGATTATCTGTTTATGGGTTCTATGATTTTATTAATATTGACTTTACTTTTTAAAGGCTTAGGCTCAACAGGACATTCTAATCCGTTAGGAAATATCGATTTGCAAATGCAACAAAACCACAAAAATGACTTGGAAAAGCAAGATTCCATTATTTCAAGGATTCTTAAATCTTACTTATTATGGGTCTCAATTGTAGGAATAGTAATATCAATAGTCATATCAAAATTTTGATTGATCTTACTCATCATTTTTCTTCCATTTATAAAGCGCAAATGTTGTAAGCTTTATGATCTTGCTGCGATGTTCACAAAGTCATTCAAAGAGGAGTTGAGGCGAGGCAGTGCACGATTTGTTGAAACATACCGAACACAGGCCATACCCTCTTTCTCCCGGCCCTTGGATCATGACCCAGACATGGGAGAGGTTGCTTTTCGCTCATTGGCCGGTACCGAAGGACATTATGAAGGTACATTTGCCGAAGGATCTTCCGCTTGACACGTATGACGGTTATGCTTGGATCGGGATCGTACCATTCCACATGTGCAGTATACGCCTAAGATGGCTGCCGGCAGTTCCTTATTTGTCCGCTTTTCCAGAAATCAATGTGCGTACTTACGTCGTGAGGGATGGTAAGCCGGGAGTTTACTTCTTCAGCTTGGATGTTACGAATCCGATGGCAGTGGCATTAGCCAGAGGAGTGTTTCATTTGCCCTATTATCGGTCAAGGATGGGGATGGAGAAAGCCGGAGTCGGCTGGAGTTATAGAAGTGAGCGAACTAGCCGCTTCGCACCGCAGGCAGTATTACGGGCTCCTACGCGCCGATATCGAACGTTTATCGGGCATCTCCCGGCTCCATCGACGAATGGCTGACAGAAAGGTATTGTTTATACACAACCCATGGCGGAAATCTGTACCGCGGTGAAATTCATCATTTGCCTTGGCCTCTTCAACGAGCGGAGGCGGAATTAGAAAAAAATGACATGCATTCGGATTTCAAACGTTATGTAACGAATTCAACCGCTCCGATTCTGCATTACGCTGATACGCTCAAAACCTTAATCTGGCCTCTAGTCAAGGTCACTTAAAAGTGCTCTATCATGTAGAGGCTGCCATCGATTTCCGATGGCAGCCTTTGCTAATATTCATGCATTGAACCACGAGTATTCTCGTTACGTCTTATCCTCAATATGGAAAATATATTTCGTAGTATTCATACCATGAGGTACTAACACATGAAAAAAATGAAAAAGTTTTGGATATGGGCGACTGTAGCAACAGTGACTATGATGCTTTTGACCGTGGCCTATTTCACGTGGATGAGCGGTCAGGTTATGGAGTCCTGGAAATCCGCCCACGGTAATCCTAGTGATTGCGCAATCGTTCTCGGTGCCGCCGTGTGGGATGGTAAGCCGAGTACAGCTATGAAGGAAAGGCTCGATATCGCATTCCAAGTTTATCAGGAAAAGCTGGCAGACCGCCTGATCCTTTCAGGAGGAGTGGGGGCTGGAGATCAGCTTTCCGAGGCTCAAGTCATGAAAGCCTACTTAATGGAAAAAGGGATACCTGAAGCCGCAATGCTACTTGAAGAACAATCCCATTCCACCATGGAGAATCTCCTCAACAGCAAGGTCATCATGCGGGACAACGGGTATGCTAGTGCCATATTGGTCACTCATGGCTTTCACGCTTTAAGGGCTCGCCTCATGGCGGAGAGTATTGGTATCCAAGCTAGCGTTGAACCCGTTCAAATTCGGCCGATTGATCTAAGGTATTATGTGCTTCGGGAAGCCTTAGGTATCGCTGTCTTTAAGCTCGGCGGTTAAAAGGCCCGTGGGATAAGGATAAACCTTCCCTGAGGCCTTTTTGGCATCTAGCCGGTTTATGGCGCGGGCTCAGTAACTAGTATCCAACGTGACGCGTTGCAGGAAAATCTCCAATAGAACGCCGGACTGCGTAGTATCGTTCTTAACCCGGATGTTATTACCGCTATCGATATCGATAATGACACCTTGATGAAGCGCTATTTGTGATAATTCGTACCGAGTGATAAATATCGGACTATACGGAGCATAAACAATCTGATTATGATACAAACACGAGGCTGAGCAAGCGGAGCCTAATAAATGTAAGCGCTTATATGGGTCTGAAAGGAGAGCGGGTGGTTAAGATGCAGTACGAAATCAAACACATGCAGGAGAATAACCTGTGATCGCTTGTTCAGAAAATTAAGAGGAGGGATATTGAAATGGGGAAAATGAGTAAGTGGTATCCAACTCGCATTTTAGCCTTACTAATGGCACTCATCATTGCAGGAACGTTCATCCCTGTCGGCAATGTGCAAGGGGCGGGGTCTCTGCTCAAAACCGGTAACTACCAATACAGCGTCGCCCCAAATGGGGGCAATTCTCCGGACAAAGGAGTAACCGGGTTGATCTCTTCAGCCAATGGCGTACTGTTGGACGGATTAACTACAACGTATGCCGGATTCATGGGGAATGGCACGGGTACGCCAGGGAGCGTTCAGGTTGTATTTGACCTGTTGAAGGATTACCCGTTAGACAGTATCAACGTCGTGCTGAACTCACCTAATTCGTTTTGGGGATTTAAAGAGTTAACGGTCAAATACCGCCCTGAGGCTTCCGAGAATTACTATATCGCGGACAAACACACCAGAACGCCATTAATTACTTCCACGAGCCCAAGCTCAGCCTGGAACTATTCGGTCAACATCCCGATGTCGAACAAGACGGCCAGATTTATTATTATCGATATCAAGCGTCCTCATGATTTTCAGCATATCCCCCTTACCGAAGTTCAAATATATAAAGGGACCGGTCAGGAGGGTACGAATCCAGGACCTGCGCTTACTTCGGAGCAAATGGCGCTCGAACTGAACAAAGACACCTTAACGGCAGAAAATTTACTGAAAACCGGCAATTATTTCTACAGCCACGCTCCGAACGGAGGCAGTCTTCCCGATAGAGGAATGACCGGGTTGGTCTCCTCAAGCAACGGTGTGTTACTTGACGGGTCCACCGCAACGTATGCCGGATTTATGGGGAGCGCGACCTCTCCGGGGACGGTACAAGTGGTATTTGACCTGCTGAAGGACTATCCGTTAGACCGAATTCATCTGGTCCTGAATTCACCCAATTCGGCATGGGGGTTTAAAGAGTTTACCGTCAAATACCGCCCTGAGGCTGTAACGGACTATTACTATATTGCTGCCAAGCACATCCGAACGCCTGGAATAACGTCAACGAGCCCAAGCTCAACCTGGGACTATGCCGTTAACATCCCGATGGCGAACAAGACGGCCCGATTTATTGTTATAGATATTAAGCGTCCTCATGCTTACCAGCATATCCCCCTCACCGAAATACAGATTTATAAAGGGACCGGCCAGGAGGGTGTGAATCCCGGACCTGCGCTTACGGCGGAACAAATGGCGCTCGAACTGAAAAAAGACGGATTAATGGCCGACAAGTACGGGCAATGGGTTTATGAAACCTGGCCGGGAAAGGTGACGTCCGACGAGCAGCTGCAGCAGGAATATACGAATGAGGCGAACGCGCTGTCAGCTGTTTCACTGGATCTTACCAAATATGATCCATACGGCGGGATTAAAAGTGGAGGAGTTTACACGGGCAGCGGTTATTTCAGACTTCAGCAAATCGATAACAAATGGTGGTTTATTACCCCGGATGGATACAAATTTATTCTGAAGGGCGTGGATGCGACAAGTATCTGGGAATGGGGATACGGGACGCCGCTTAAGAAAGCGGACGGTACCCCGAGAGGGGTGTTCGAGGAGCTGCCTGATCCTGTGACTTATGCTCCTGCCTATGTAAATGATGCCAACGGCGAAAGAGTAAGCTTCATCGTTGCCAATGTAATGCGGAAATACGGCAGCAATTTCGAGTCCAAATGGGAGGACATCACGAAGAAGCGTTTGGTCGATTGGGGCTTTAACGCTTTCAGCAAGTGGACCAAACCGACAAATATCACGTTTCCATACATTCATGTTCTGCAAGACCCCGGCAACTTGCGAAGGATTCAATGGACTTACGATGTATTTGACCCGCAGAGTGAAGCTCTCATAGAATCCGCATTGACCCCACAGCTGGATAGAGCGAAGAATGACCCGTGGCTAATCGGTTATACGTACGATAATGAGGCTGGTTGGACTATTGATATCGTCAAAGAGGTACTGACCTATAATTCGACGTCTGCAGCTAAAGGCGCTTTCGTGAATTTCCTTGCCCCAAGGTACAGCAATGATATTTCGGCCGTTAACCAGCTTTTGGGTACGAGTGCGGCATCGTTTGACGAGTTGAAAAATACTTCGATCAATATAGCTAATGTGCCTGCTGCGGATGTATCGGAATTTATCAAGCTGGCATCCAGGACGTATTTCTCAACGATCAGAGATATAATCAAAAGACATGATACGAATCATCTGTTCTTAGGTGCGTCTGTCGTTCCCACCTGGCGGACCAGTCTGGAATGGGATTCGGCGGCTATGGAATTTGTAGATGCATTCTCGGTGGACAATTACACGAACGATCCTGGTTGGATTTCCAGATATGAAGCTTTCGGCAAACCTTTATTGAACCTGGAATATACATTTAGTACGACTCAACGTGGGTTGTCACCCGTCAATGGGGCTACGAGTGTGGCTAGTATAGCGGATAGAGGGATGGCCTACAAATCTTTCGTGGAAAGCGAAACTTCACATCCGTTGTTCGTTGGCTCAGGCTGGTTTTCGTACTTTGATCAAGCGGTTACGTGGCGTAAAGACGGTGAGAACTATAATATAGGCTTAGTCAACCAACAGGATCAGCCCTACACGGATATGGTCAATATTATGAAGACTGTCAATGCCGGATTGGAAAATATTCATGCGAATGGGATAAATCTCGCCTTGGATAGACCCGTCACGGCTAGCTCATCCCAATCCGCTTCGCTAGACGCCGGGTATGCCTTCGATGGGCAAACAACGACGAGCTGGGGATCGAACTTAACCGACAATGAATGGATCTATACGGATCTTGGTTCCATGAAGACGGTAAGCAGGGTTAAACTTAACTGGGGGACAGCATATGGTAAAGCCTATAAGATTCAGGTGTCGGACAATGCTGTAGACTGGACCGATGTATACAGCACGAATGCCGGCAATGGAGGCACAGACGATCTCTCTTTTACGGAGGCTAGTGCCAGGTATGTCAGGATGCTGGGTATACAGAGCGGTGCCGGCGGCGGATATTCGCTATCTGAATTGGAGGTATATGAGCAGCCTGGAGCACCATCGGATGAGATTCCGCCGGTTACGACCGATGATGCGCCTACGGACTGGAGGAGTACGGATGTAACGGTGTCGCTGAACGCTGCGGACAATCAATCCGGTGTCGATAGCACGCAATATCGGATCAATGGCGGCCAATGGCTGACCTATGACGGCGCTTTCGACGTTTCGGCTGAAGGAACCAATACGATAGAATATCAAAGTAAGGACAAAGCAGGAAACCTGGAAGAGATCAAGCGTGTTCTCGTGAAAATAGACAAAACGGCGCCTGAATTTCAGATCAATCTGAATAAAGCGGTGCTGTGGCCGGCTAATCATGAACTGGTGACCGTTACAGCAGAAACGTACGGCGCAGTAGACGGGGGAGCTGGTATTAAGTCCATTATTTTACAATCCATCACCTCCAATGAACCGGATGATGGTACCGGTGACGGAGACACTTCGCAGGATATTCAACATGCAGACTTGGACCAACCGGATTATATGTTTGATTTGCGGGCTGAGCGATCCGGAAGCGGAGAAGGACGCGTATACACTATTACTTACATCGCTACCGATTATGCAGGCAACGTGAAGCAAGTAGCATTGAAGGTCAACGTTCCGAAGAACCGGGAACAAGGATGATCGGATCGATGGAGAAGTGGCTTGCAACATGGAAAATAGTATGTTAGAATTTCGCTACATTTAACAAACGGAGGTGAAGAGGATAATGTAATAGTTCTTGCTCTTTTTCTAAGAATAGAACAAGGCTTGTTTTATTCTTGGTTAGCAAGAGAGTTACTTTATCCTTTCACTCAAAACATAGATCCTTTTTCATCCCCTGACCGGGGTTGAATTTGTCGTATTTTTTTGAGCTGCGGGAAAGGTAACTTTCTTGCAGCTCTATTTTTTTTACGACAAAGGAGGGTGCCACATGTCTACGATTAACGTGTCAAACTTGACGTTTGCCTATGAAGGCAGCTACGACAACATCTTTGAGAACGTCAGCTTTCGGATGGACACGGACTGGAAATTGGGCTTTACAGGGAGGAATGGCCGGGGCAAAACGACGTTTCTCCAGCTATTGCTCGGCCAACTTGCATACAGTGGCCATATTTCGTCGAAGGTCGAATTCGAATATTTTCCATTCCCTGTGGAGCGCAAGGAAAGTCTTACGCATGAAGTCGTTGAAAATATACATCCGGACTATGAGCGCTGGCAATTCATGCGGGAGTTATCGCTGCTCAAAGTGTCCGAGGACGTGTTATACCGGCCTTTCCATTCGTTGTCTAACGGCGAACAGACCAAGGTGCTGCTGGCGACCTTGTTCATGAAGGAGAACAATTTCCTGCTTATTGACGAGCCGACGAACCACCTGGATCAGGACGCGAGGAAGCAGGTCAGCCGATATTTGAAATCAAAGAGCGGGTTCATTCTTGTCTCGCATGACAGAGCGTTTCTCGATCATTGCGTCGATCACATTCTCTCCATCAACAAAACCAATATCGAGATCCAGAAAGGCAACTTTTCGAGCTGGTGGGAAAATAAGCGGAGGCAGGATCAGTTCGAGCTTGCCACGGACGAGAAACTCCGAAAGAGCATCAAACAGCTCGCTGATTCGGCCAAACGTACGGGGAATTGGGCGCATGCGATAGAGCAAAGCAAGAACGGCACAAGGAATTCCGGCTCCAAAATCGACAAAGGCTACGTAGGTCACAAAGCCGCGAAAATGATGAAGCGATCGAAGTCGATTGAAAAAAGGCAGCAATCGGCCATCGAAGCGAAATCCAAGCTTTTGAAAAATGTGGAAAGCTCCGAAAGCTTGGAGATCACACAGCTCTCTTATCATTTGCCTACACTTGTCGAGCTGGATGCGATTTCGATTCATTATGGGGAAAGACAGGTATGCGAGAATGTAAGCTTTACGATTGAGCCAGGCGAACGCATTGCACTAGCGGGCCCGAACGGCTCGGGAAAATCTTCAATCCTCAAGCTGATATGCGGGGAGGGGATAAGCTACACCGGAAGCTTGCAGAAGGATAGCCAGTTACAGATATCGTACGTATCGCAGGATACTTCCCACCTTCGTGGAGATTTGTCGGACTATGCTAGGGAGCATGGCATTGACGAAAGTTTGTTTAAATCCATACTAAGGAAGCTTGATTTCTCCGAAATTCAGTTTGAGAAGGATATGTCGGCGTATAGCGGCGGCCAGAAGAAAAAGGTGCTGCTCGCCAAAAGCCTGAGCGAGAACGTGCATTTGCATATATGGGACGAACCGCTTAACTTTATTGATGTCATCTCCCGTATGCAAATCGAGGAACTGCTGCTTGAGTACACGCCAACCATGCTGTTCGTGGAGCATGACAGCGAGTTTTGCGAGAATATCGCAACGAAGATTGTAAAACTGACAAACTAACTCTTTTTGAGGAGGAGAAGGCTAAGATGGTTGAAGTTGAAGTTGTAGATGATTTGGTGAACCTGCTCATCCCGGATGAGAAGGTTCACGTACATATTGGGTGGGAAATGTACCCGTTTATCGACAAAGGCACCTAGCGTTACTCCCTTGGCTGCGAATTTGGATAATTTTGTTTATGCTCCATATAACCTGCGTCTCGTCATTGCCGCGTACTGGGGCATAAGCCCAAAAGTTGTTTCAGAGCTATAGCTTGGCATCTGTCCGGGGGCACATAATGGGTTAACAGCTTGGGAATGAAGCTGCAAGCGATTACAAGTTGTTAACCTATTATTGGAGGAGGACGAAGTAGTGAAGAAAAAGACGCTCATTTCTGTACTGGCAGCAGTTCAGCTAATAGGTTCCGTGCACGTGAGTGCTTCGACAGGCGAGACGGCGAATGGGACAGGCACGGTGCCTGCATTTCCGGGAGCCGAAGGCGGCGGCATGTATACGAGCGGCGGGCGCGGATACGACGTATACGAGGTCACGACTTTGGCCGACTATGGGCTTGGCGATACGCCGATTCCGGGCTCGCTGCGCGATGGGGTGAGTCAAGGAAACCGAAATGTGATCTTTCGTGTATCCGGGACGATCCATTTGAAGCAGCCGCTCAAAATTAAGCAAAAGAACCTTACGATAGCCGGACAAACAGCCCCTGGCGATGGCATCGCTATTGCCGGTTATGGCACGGACATTTCGGGCTCGGAGAATCTCATAATCCGTTACTTGCGGTTTCGTCCCGGCAGCGCCAATATAGCTTCGGAACCCGACGCCTTTGGCGGAAGAGATGTCACAAACGCCATCATCGACCATATTTCCACCAGCTGGTCGGTGGATGAGACGTTGTCTTTTTACCGGAATGAGAACACGACCCTGCAATGGAGCATCATCAGTGAAAGCATGTTGTTATCGGGACATGTCAAGGGAAGACATGGATATGGCGGAATATGGGGCGGCGAGAACGCGACCTTCGCCAATAATCTGCTCGCGAGTCATGTAAGCCGCGTCCCCGCGCTCGGGAATACAGGCAATAAGGTGAATCCTGTCTCCAGTACGGATTTGGTGAATAACGTCATGTACAATTGGGGCTTTAATTCCACCTATGGCGGGAACGATCAAGAAAATAACATGATTAACAATTATTATAAGCCCGGCCCTTCTACACATGAGAAAGTGATGAAACGGATTGTCAGCCCCGGTCAGGACGGCAGGCTAAGCTGGTTCCACATTTCAGGTAATTATATGGAGGGGGATCAAGCCGTATCAGCCGACAATGCGTTGGGGACCGAAGAAATCAAAAGCGGCACGTCGTTCTCCGACACGCCATACGAGGTGCTGGGCCATGATACGCTCAGCATTAGCACGGCTGAACAAGCTTACGAACGGGTACTGAGTCAGGCAGGAGCGACGTATCCGCGCAGAGATGCTGTCGATGCCCGAATCGTGAACGACGTGCGGAACGGGACCGGCAGACTGATCAATAATGAATGGGAAGCAGGCGGCTATCCAGAGTTGAAGTCGGTGGAAGCTCCGAAGGATACGGATCATGATGGCATGCCGGATGTCTGGGAAATCGAGGCGGGCCTGAACCCAAGTGATGCTGCCGATGGCAAGCAGGTGACGGAATCAGGGTATTCCAACCTGGAATTGTATATGAACGGGCTAGTCCGCATCGATCATAAAGCCGAGAATCCGGACGTCGTGCTTCAGTCACCTGCATTGAATAGTATTCATAAAGCCGGATCGCCCATCAAATTGAACGCAAAGCTAAGTAACAAAGGAAGCATCGCCAAGGTCGAGTATTATGCCAATGATGTGAAAATTGGGGAATCGACGAAAGGTTCGTTCGATTTCGCATGGCAAGATGTTCCCGACGGCACTTGGTTCGTTTCTGCGAAAGCGACCGATCACGAAGGTAATGCGACACAGACGACCTCGATGCCGATTCACGTAAATACGGAGAAACAACACGGTGATTGGACATCCAAGGATATTGGCGAAGTGCCCATTCAAGGAAATGCCTCATTGGCCGATGGGGTGCTTACAGTTAAGGGAGCTGGCCGGATCGGCGAAACGGCAGATGCCTTCCAGTTTGCCTCCCAAGCGGTGAAAGGCGATACCGAGCTGGTAGCAAGGATTGACTCGTTAACGAAGGTGGACAACAATGCGATCTCGGGCTTGATGATTCGAGAAAGTCTCGCGGCGGATGCGGCTACAGCCATCATCAGTACGTCGGTCGTGAAGGCTGATAAGCAAGATACGCCGTATTCCGTTCATTTTTCAACACGTGCATCCACAGGGGAGCCGATCTTAGCGCTTGGCGAGAACGATCGACCGGAGGATTACGGTGTACCTACCTTGAAAGGGACGGAACTGCCTTATTGGTTGAAAATTGCCAGAATAGGGGACACCATCACGGGGTACGCTTCGGAAGACGGAACGAACTGGACGGAAGTGGGGCATAAAACGATTGCGATGAACGAAACGGTGTATATCGGTTTTGCCGTCGATGCCGCTCAAAATACGAGCCGCATTCACAATTACAACACGGCAACCTTCTCTAACTTTACATTGGCAGGAGAAGTCGTTGGCCACCATAAAGGCGGCGGCAACTAGGTTCCGCGGTACCATAAAAAATGACAGTTATCTCTAAGCGGAGATAACTGTTTTTATTTGATTAGATCTCGAAGTATCATATCCCTCGCCGATAATCATTAACTCAGAAATAGGGGGGATATGAGCAAATGATTATTTCGGCACCGCCTTCATAACTGGTACGCTGAGGATGCTCGAGCTGATTGATGACGATGCGAGAGGGGGGATAGAGCAAACTTGTAAGCGATTTCAAGTATTCTCAACCAATCTACTGCGGGAGGAATTCAATTGAACAAGAGTGTTGCCAAAGTAACGAGTTACGTTTTACTGTTTGCCCTTGTGCTATCTTTCATCGTGGCCAATACGGCCGTACATGCTGCCGGTCTTTCGATCAGCAACAGCGGAGGCTGGAATGAGACGGCCTATGTTAAATGGGCGCCTGTGAGTAATGCTCAGGGGTATAATGTTTATGTTAAGCCTGCCGGCGCGGCAGATGCTCAATATAAACAAATCGATACGCAATTAATCCGCAGATACGCTGCATTTTGGCGAGCTGACGCTGTAGGGCTTGCAGCCGGCAGTTATGTTATGAAGGTGGAAGCGGTACTGTCCGATGGTTCCAAAGAGAGTGTCGTTTCCAATGCGATATCGGTAGCACCGCATGACAGATCCGGGTTTGCTTTTGCAGATAACTCGCCATTTGGCACAGGTTCAGGTGCTTATAATGAGGATGGCACGCTTAAGAATGGCGCTCAAGTTCTTTATGTAACCTCTGCGACTGCCAAAACCGTAGCTCTTGATGTGAAAATCAATAGCGCAGGGGATGTACAAACCGGAGTTGGTCTAGGTCCGATCCTGGCCTTAAGACAAAAAGGCTATGATAAAACGCCGCTAGCCATCCGATTTATTGGGAAAGTAACCGCTGCCGACATGAGCGGACAGCTGAACAGCAGTGGATTCCTTGAAGTTAAAGGTAAATCCAACTATTCGGAAATGAACATGACCTTGGAAGGTATCGGAGAAGACGCCTATGCGTATGGATGGGGAATGCTGCTCAGATATGTCGGTAATGTAGAGGTTAGAAACTTAGGGATCATGTTATTCCCTGACGATGGTCTTTCCCTGGATACGGGGAATGCGAATGTTTGGCTGCATCATAACGATATTTTCTATGGAACTGCAGGAGGAGATGCCGACCAAGCAAAAGGCGATGGTTCAACGGACCTTAAAAAAGCATCGACTTATATTACAATCGCCTACAATCACTACTGGGATTCCGGCAAAGCCGCTCTCGTCGGTTTGAGTGAAACATCGGAATTCTTCGTCACCTTCCACCATAACTGGTTTGACCATTCAGACTCTCGTCATCCGCGTATAAGAACAGGGACTATCCATATCTATAATAATTTCTTTGATGGTGTCTCCAAATATGGCGTGGGTGCTACAACAGGAAGTTCTGCTTTCGTAGAATCCAACTATTACCGACATGCCAAAAACCCAATGCTGATTTCCTTACAGGGTACGGATATGCAGGATGGGGAAGGTACTTTCTCAGGTGAACCTGGAGGTATGATTAAAGCCTACAATAACATTACGCTGGATCCTGGAAGTCTTATTTATGCAAATTCCGATGCAGGAACAGCTCCCGCTAGTGCAACCCAATTCGATGCCTACTTAGCTTCGACAAGAAATGAAACAGTTCCGAACATCTATAAAGCATTATCAGGCGGAACACCTTATAATAACTTCGATACGACGATCGACACGGGTGTTAATGTCTCTAACATTGATGCTGTAAGCACGGTGGAACAAGTGGTTACTGCAGAAGCGGGACGGCTAAATAGCGGAGACTTTACATGGGAATTCGTTGATTCCGTCGATGACACATCGTCAGTCCTGAATTCGGCCCTGATGTCTAAAATTCAAAGTTACACCACGCAGCTTGTCTCTGTGGGCGGTAATTCAACAGATCCGGCAACGCCAACACCAACGCCTACCGCACCACCAACAACACCAACGCCAACACCAACGCCACCAACATCGCCAACACCTACACCTACGCCGCCGCCTACTTCGACAATTGTTCATAACTTTACGACGGATGGCAAAACAAGCAGCTTCTTCCATATTCAAGGGAACCTTTCAACAACGAAGGGAACAGTGGCCTATAACGGTTTAACACTAACCCAGTGCTTGAAAATGGAGTCCGGAACTACGATTGACTTTACGACGACTACAGCATCCACGTTAACATTAGTGCTGAATACGGCCGACGGGACAAAAGTTAAGATCGACGGAACCGATTATGCAATGACGAACGGTATGATCACCGTATCCCTTGCGTCTGGCGCTCATACGATTACAAAAGCTGATGTCACTAATCTTTATTACATGAAACTAGAGTAATTGCGTTCAAGAACAGCGACAGCCAAGGACTTTATTGCCACGTCCACGGCTGTCGCTGTTTTGATTTCTTAAGAATCTGTTTAGTCCTAAAGCTATTTCAAGAATTTGGAGCCTTCAGGTAACACAGCATCCTTATCGACCGCAATAACGCCTACCCCGCCAGGGATAAAAGCAGCTACGGTATTTTCATCCACATTTAAATAACAGCCGGGAATATACATACCGTCGACAAAAGTGTGAATAAAGCCATTCTTATACGTGTAGGTTGGCGGCGTATCCGCAGTCGTCTCAGCAGCGGCGCTAATGGCGCTAGGAATCATTAAACTCGAACTCGCAAGAAGCACTATCAATTTTGTTTTGAAGGAACGCATAATGGAACACTCTCCCAAAGGTAGTTTTATTAAAGCTCTATAGTACTTATAAACAATTGGGATATTTTTGAAACGGATGAAAGCAAAAACTTTGAAAAAAATGTTTTCAAATAAAACGAGAAGCCGCCTATTCATTGCTGCAATGAATATTGTTTTGGCTTTATTTGCATGCTAAGAAGAAAAAAGTTGGAGTATTTATGCATTTCCCCAGTTGGTTTAAGAAGCAGAACAAAACATTTCTCAACCGTTCATTGGCTAACCTGTCTCCCCTGCCGAATGTTGAGGTGGAGTTAAGCTGCAGAAGGCAATGGTTTGAAGAGCAGTTGAGAAATTGCGCGGACATTCGTTTTCATGAATGCATGACGGGGCACATTGCTTGTGTATTCATTTTCGTCGAGGGTCTCGTCGATCAAAAAATGCTTCAAGAGCAAGTGATTGCACCGCTGCTTATGGACATACCTGCTGGTTCGACGGAGGAACTCGTAGCGCATATCCTTCGATTCAAGCATCTGCCGGTTTCGGCGATTACGAGCAGCAGCGAAGTCAATAGCGTATTGCAGGGCTTGTTTGAAGGTACGATTGTATTGTTGATCGATAATGAGCCCAGCATGATTTTGTTTCCTATGAAATCCGTTGAAAAGAGGGCCATTCAACAAGCGGAGAATGAGAACGTCATTCGTGGACCGAAGCAGGCCTTTGTTGAGGATTTATCCGTTAATATTACGATGATTCGCAAAATCATCAAGCACCCGGCATTGAAGGTTGAAAAATTTCAATTCGGCGAGTTCACTCATACAACAGTCATGATCTGTTATATAGAAGGGATCTGCCAACAAAAGCTGGTGCAGGAAGTCAAAACGCGCATATCGCGAATAGAGATAGATGCCGTATTGGGCAGCAGTTATATTGAAGAATTTATTGAGGACAATCCATACTCGCCATTCCCTCAAGTGCAGTATACAGAAAGACCGGACACCTTATGTGCAGCGCTGCTTGAAGGGAGAGTTGCCGTCCTTGTTGACGGAACGCCTGTGCCGATCATGGTTCCTGTTACTTTATACATGCTGCTTCAATCGGCTGAGGACTACTACCAAAGATATATAGCCGCCACTTGGATTCGATGGATACGGTACTTTTTTCTATTGATTTCTTTCTTACTGCCCTCTGTTTACATCGCCGTAACAACGTTCCATCCTGAAATGCTTCCGCCCAATCTCTTGGTGGCTGTAGCGGCAGCCAGGGAGAATGTCCCCTTTCCTGCCATTATTGAAGCTATTATTATGGAAATTACGTTTGAAGCGCTAAGGGAGGCCGGATTGCGAATTCCTAAGCCGATCGGGCAGACGGTTTCCATTATCGGAGCCTTAGTCATCGGACAGGCCGCTGTACAGGCAGGCATTGTGTCAGCGCCAATGGTTATCGTTGTCTCGATCACGGGAATAGCCTCATTCATAATCCCGCATTTTGATTTGGGATTAACGTTCCGGTTATTGCGTTTTCCTGTCATGATCCTTGCCGCATCTTTGGGGCTTTACGGCGTGATTCTATGTATCATACTTATTTATCTTCATCTGGTAACCCTACGTTCGTTCGGGACGTCCTACCTCACGCCAACAGCACCTATTGCCTTTAGTGACTGGAAGGATGTACTGATTCGTGTACCCATGTGGATGATGAAGAAAAGACCTACGATCTATGGTTCGGAAGGCGGTCAGAGGCTGCGATATAGACCAAGACCGCAAATTCCAGAAGATGATGGTGATTGACAATGAAGCGTCTTATAGGAGCGTTTGGCCTGTTTGCTTGCATAATCATATTGAGCGGGTGTTGGTCAAGGATTGAGATCAATGACCGCGCTTTTGTGACCGCGATGTTTATTGATTACCCGGAAGATGGCGTCTATGAAGTTTCGTTAGGGTTTCCTTTGCCCAATCGAATGGCGACTGGAATCGGACTATCTCTGGGAGGGACTAGCGGCAACCCCTACTCCATCGTTACGAAAAGAGGCGAGAGTATCCCTGTGGCCATTCGGAAGATCCGTTCGGACCTGTCAAGGGAAATTTCATGGGGCCACTGCCGTGTTATTGTCATCGGCCGCAAAATGGCGGAACTCGGGATTGATCAATTGTTAGAGTTCACGGCGCGTGAACCGAATTTCCATACCAAAACCTTTTTGTTTGTCTCTCCAACCACAGGGAAAGATATTGCCAATTTAACCCCAGTCTTCGAACGGCTTCCATCCGAAGTATTGCGTGAGTTCGCCCAGAGAAATGTGACGCTTGGTGCGACAATCAAGGACTTTCTGGAAGCCGAAGCATCGGGAGGGGATATGGTGACAGGTTTGCTGACCATTGGGCAAATGGAGATGGTCAGTGAGAAAGGGAAAATGAGCACATGGGTTGGAACAGATGGCGCGGCGCTTTTCAAAAGCGGGACTATGGTCGGAACATTAGATGTTATAGGGATGCGGGCAGGACTCTGGCTTAATGGAAAAATGATGAGTTCGATGAACTCGATTCATTCACCGACGGACGGGAAAACGATCAGCTTTCTGATCCAAACCTCCAAATCGTCTATTACCCCCATCGTCCATGGTGACAAGATTGAATTCAGCATTCGTATTGAAGCTGAGGATGATGTGCTGTCCTCTGAATCCAATCTTGATTTAATGGATCCCGAACAAATACGAATGCTTGAGAGCTTGCTATCGGAGCAGTTGAAGGACAGGGTTACTCGAACATTGCGAACGACTCAATCCAAAGGTGCTGACGTATTCAATTTCGGAAAAATGGTCTCATGGAAATACCCCAAGAAGTGGAAAGAAATCAAGAGCCATTGGCGTGAAACATATGCCAATTGCGAGTTTCATGTAGATGCCCGAATCTTCGTCAAACGGACTGGAACCGAAAAAAATACAGTTATTCGAGACTAGAAGGAATCGGAGGATTGTTCATGATTGGCATAACGATCGTGTTTGTGGCAATAGCGGGCTATGAGCTCCAGTTTCTAATTCGGCACAGGCGTAAACCGAGAACGTTTTGGATTGCAGGTTCGTTTCTTGCAGCCGCTTATTTATATATAATGGCTATTCATGCTTATGATCTGCCAAGCGTTAACCGGATTATTGAATATGTCTTTAATTTCTAATTCATCTGGGATGAATGAGGGGAAGGATGTCGGCATGCAGCGAATCAGACAAATCGAACTGGGTTTGATGTTTGTTTTATTTAATTTCTCAACCGCCGCCGGTTTTCTGATTGGCCCTCTGACGAGTACAGCAGGTTATCAGGGGTGGGTAAGCATATTCATCGCACACACCGGCGGGCTCCTGATAGCCTGCTTATCGATTGCATATGTAAAGAAGCGGCAGAATGAATTCTTGATTCATTATGGGAAGGAAGTGGTCGGCCGATGGATCAACTTCATCATGATGGTGATTTATGCCTTTTTCTTCATTCATCTAGCCGGGATTGTCCTCCGGCAGGCTACAGATTTTCTGGTGCAGATTTATTTGCCTTCAACGCCAGCATGGGTTATTGCCGGCTCATTTGGACTCGTTATCGCCATCGCTGTGAGGTCCGGGATCGAGGCCATATTCCGATGTGCCGCGGGATTCTTTTTTGTCATTTTCTCCACAGCAACGTTGGTTCCCTTTCTAGTGGGCAAAGAATTGGATTACCATCGGGGCATTGCCTTACTAACCAATCTAAGTTTAGGCGATCTGGTTCAGACGAGCTATCCGTTTGTTCCATGGTTCGGCGAAATGTTCTTAGTCATTTTCATCTTTCCCTTCCTTGCTAACGCAGAGAAAACGCCTCGGACTTTACTATGGTCCTCTATGATAAGTCTGCTTTTCTTTGAGGTCTATTTTTTATTGTGTATTCTGCTATTTGATGAGGCGTTAATGGCACATTTCACATATCCCATATTAGAAATGCTGCGATTCATTCGCATAGGCGATTTTTTGGAAAATTTAGACCCGATTGTAGTGGCCATTTGGATTGCAGGACTATTTATTAAAATTAGCATCCTGCTCTATATGGCTGTATTCATTTCCTCACAACTCCTGCAGCTTAAAGACTCCAGACCGCTTTCCTTCTCGATTGGGGCAGTGATGGTGGGAATGTCTATGCATTCCGTTAAAAACTTGATCGAGCTTAATCATTTTATCACGCATGCCTGGGTCAATTTTGCCTACTTCATAGAATGTTCACCGCTGATATATTGGGCGATTTCCGTGGTGAGAGGCCGATTCTTAAGTCGGGCACAAGGAGGGAAGGATGCTGTTTGAGAAGGAGGAGGCCGAAAGAAATATTCATTATTTGATCTCATTCAGTGTGATTACAATAACATCCTTTACTTTGAGAATGAGGTAAACTTAAACTTGTAGAAGGCATATAAGCTTTTTTTACTTTTTCAAAGGGGGATCATTCATGGAATTATACGAATATATCGGAGGAGAAGCGACAATACGGAGAATCGTAGAGACGTTTTACCCGAAAGTTCTTGCTCATCCAAGTCTTGCGCCTATTTTTCCTGAGGATATAGATTCTTTGGTCGAGAAGCAATATCAGTTTTTGACGCAATTTTTCGGAGGCCCTCCGTTATATACGGCTGAACACGGGAATCCGATGATGAGGGCGCGGCATATGCCATTCCCAATTACGCCAAGTCGTGCGGAGGCATGGTTAGACTGTATGCGGATTACGCTCGAGGAAGTCGTGCCATCCAAAGAAACGCGGGCCATCATATTGGAACGCTTGAAAGGACCTGCTTTCTTTTTTGTAAATACGGATGAACAAGAAGGCCAGTAACAAGGGATCAAGAAGAGAACGCACATCATACAATCAATCAACTAGAGGGTGATCTTGTGTTATCCTATATTTTCATTGCCGCTATTGCATTTATTGGGCTCCTGGCCACATTCGCTGTAGGCATATCGAAAGCTAACCAAACGGAAGGAAGTCAGTACAGCAACAAAACCAAAGGCAACATTCTTAGATTAACCCTTCTCAATGCGCTTTATGTTGTTATCTTGGTTGTCGTTTTTTTGGTTTACATCCGTTATTTCCAGTAAAGACATTAGTAGTGGATGGCGTAAAAAATGATGAATTGGTGGGTTACATTCCTTCTTTTCAACTTTATGATAGGTATGAGAATTACGTTGCCTGTCATAATCGGTGTAAAGGAGAGGAATAGAATGGCAGCTCAAATAGCTTTTATTTTTCTTTGTATTGCGTTTTTCAGCGGTCCATTGCTTTTTTTCATTGGGGGACCCATCCTAGTACGTGCGGATGAACTTGAGTGCGGGGCTAAGCATTAAGATCTTCTATGTATATAAAAAAACGAGGCTGCCGGTGGAAATGAATCGGCAGCCTTGCTGTGTTTTGGTAAACCTTGAGAGGCATAGAAGGGGATCCTCCATCAGGCATCGAAAGAAAATGGGTAAGAATGGGTCTTACTTGACCCGCTCTCTATAAGGGGAGGGAATGGCATTGATCACTTTAACTGGATTTGCGGACGAAATTTCACCTGATTTGGATACGCAGTTAGATACGTTGACCGCGGAGGGCATCTCTTATCTGGAGCTGCGCAGCGTATGGAAAACCAATGTATTGAAATTATCGGACGCTCAGGTAGAGCGCATAAAGCAGCAATTAGACAGCCGGGGTATCCAAGTTTCGTCGATCGGCTCGCCAATCGGGAAAATCAAGATCACGGACGATTTTGAGCCTCATTTGCTTGATTTTCAACGAGCCATCGCTTTGGCCCGATTTTTCGAAACGCCGTACATCCGTATTTTTTCGTTTCTCATACCAAGCGGAGAGAGCCCCGATCACTACAAGGAAGAAGTGCTCCTTAGAATGAAGGAGCTTGTCCGGATCGCGGAACAAGAGCACGTGATCCTGCTGCATGAGAATGAGAAGCATATTTATGGGGATACGGGAGAGCGCTGCCGAGTCCTGTTAGAGGCTTGCCAATCTTCACATTTCCGCTGTGCATTCGATCCCGCAAACTATATTCAGTGTCGTGTCCGCCCTATGACAGAAGCACACCCGCTTGTAGATGATTATATATCCTATATTCATATCAAGGATGCGCTCTTGGAAACAGGGAAGGTCGTTCCGGCCGGTGAAGGGGATGGTCAGCTTGCAGAGCTGCTTGCTAATTTAAGAGATCGGAAGTACGAAGGGTTTCTATCGCTGGAGCCTCATCTCGCGGCAGATGGGAAGTACCAAGGATATTCCGGAGCAGAGCTGTTCAAGGTAGCTTCCAATGCCATCAAAGGTATGCTTCAACAGGCAGGGATGGAGTGGAAATAATTGAATTCCAAACGAGTGAAGAATACATACATGCATTAATCGACAACGGCAGCCTGCATACGCTCGGCTGCCGTTGTCCATCAAAAAAAGAACCTGGAAATACTGTCCAGGTTCTTCTGTATTGCACATAAACAAACACGATGATATAATCAGATCACGACTGTTTTTCGTGATACGAACACATTTATTCTATCTTACATCTTAAGTGTATCACGACCGGTTAACTCTTGTCAAATGGTTTTCTCAAATTCATGATTAGGAGTGATTTGGCATGCCTTCATTGGTTCTCGGCTTCCACGAAATCGAAACGAAACAGCTTTTGCTCGTCGGCGGAAAAGGCTTAAATTTAGGGGAATTATCTAAAATTCAAGGCATACATGTACCCGAAGGATTTTGTGTTACGACCGTAGGCTTTCAAAAAGCCATCGAACAAAACGAAACGTATCTTGCTTTGTTGGACCGATTAACCATGCTAAAAGCAGAAGATCGGGATCAAATTGGTGAGATCAGCAGGGAAATTCGGCAAATCCTTATGGAAGTGAAGATTCCGAGGGATGTTGTGGAGGCCGTGACGCAGTATCTCTCCCAATATGGCGAGGAGCATGCTTATGCCGTGCGATCTAGCGCGACTGCTGAGGATTTGCCGCATGCTTCTTTTGCCGGGCAACAAGACACCTATTTAAATATCATCGGCCGAGAAGCCGTTTTGCACCATATCAGCAAATGCTGGGCTTCCCTATTTACGGATCGCGCGGTCATCTACCGGATGCAGAATGGCTACGATCACAGGCAAGTTTACTTATCCGTTATCGTTCAAAAGATGGTTTTCCCCCAAGCTTCAGGCATTTTATTTACGGCTGATCCAATGACCTCCAATCGGAAGTTGCTCTCCATCGATGCCGGTTATGGACTTGGAGAAGCGCTCGTCTCCGGCTTGGTATCTGCGGATTGTTATAAAGTTCAGGAAGAGGAAATCGTCGAGACGCGGATTGCGACTAAGAAATTGGCGATCTATGGTCGGAAAGAGGGCGGAACGGAGACCCGGCAGCTCGATCCCGATCAGCAGCAGAGTCAAACGCTGTCTGAACACCAAATTCTGCAGCTGGCACGCATAGGAAGACAGATCGAGGCCTATTTCGGTCGCCCGCAAGATATCGAATGGTGTTTGGCCGATGATATGTTTTATATTGTCCAGAGTCGGCCAATCACGACTTTATACCCGGTCCCTGAAACGAATGACCAAGAAAAGCACGTCTATTTATCGGTTGGTCATCAACAAATGATGACGGATCCCATCAAACCGTTGGGATTGTCTTTTTACCTGTTAATCACTCCTGCACCTATGCGTAAAGCCGCGGGGAGGTTGTTTATCGATGTTGCACCTAGGCTCACTACACTTGCCGGCCGGGAAGCTTTATTAAATACCATAGGATCCGATCCGCTCATAAAAGGCGCACTCATGACCGTCATCGAGCGAGACTTTATACAATTGCTGCCAAATGATCAAACGCCACCGATGCCTGGCAGAAATCATACAGATGGGCCGGTACCATTCGAGAACGATCCGACAATCGTTGCTGATTTGATTCAGCGTAATCAAGCGTCGATCGAAGAGCTAAAACAAAACATCCAAGCGAAATCGGGACCGGAATTGTTTGATTTTATTCTGGAAGATATCCAGCAATTAAAGAAGATCCTGTTTGACCCGCAAAGTACGGCTGTGTTCATGGCTGCTATTAATGCCACGACATGGATCAATGAAAAAATGAACGAGTGGTTAGGCGAAAAAAACGCAGCGGATACACTTTCTCAATCCGTACCGAACAATATTACTTCAGAGATGGGTCTGGCGCTATTGGATGTCGCGGATGTGATTCGCCCTTATCCGGAAGTGATTGCGTATTTACAGCAGGTTCAAGCGGATAACTTCTTGGAGGAACTCGTTAGATTGAAGGGCGGCCGGGAAGCGCGAGACGCTATCAACGCTTATCTCCATAAATTCGGCATGCGATGTGCCGGGGAGATCGATATTACGAGAACGCGGTGGAGTGAGAAACCCATGGCACTTGTCCCTATGATTCTCAATAATATCAAAAGCTTTGAGCCTAATGCCGGCATTCGGAAATTTGAACAAGGGCGACAGGAAGCTTTGGAGAAAGAGCAAGAGCTATTAGAACGATTGCTACTATTACCGGATGGCGAAGCAAAAGCTAGCGAGACTAAACGAATGATCAGCCTCATCCGGTCATTCATCGGATATCGTGAATATCCGAAATACGGCATGATCAGCCGCTACTTCGTGTATAAACAGGCTTTGATGAAAGACGCCGTACGACTCCTTCAAGCCGGCGTTATTCGTGAGAAAGAGGACATTTTCTATCTCACTTTCGAAGAACTTCACGATGTTGTACGCACTAATCATCTCGATGATCAGCTCATCAACAAGCGGAAAGAGGATTACAAATTTTACGAAAAACTAACGCCTCCACGAGTGATTACATCGGATGGTGAAATCATTGTGGGCAAGTACAACCGAGACAATCTGCCAACCGAAGCGATTGCAGGTCTACCTGTGTCTTCCGGTGTTATAGAAGGTCGAGCCCGCGTCATCTTGCATATGGAAGATGCGGATATCGAAGAGGGAGATATCTTAGTCACCGCCTTTACGGACCCTGGCTGGACCCCCTTGTTCGTATCGATCAAAGGTTTAGTTACCGAAGTTGGCGGACTGATGACCCACGGAGCGGTTATCGCTCGCGAATACGGCTTGCCGGCCGTTGTTGGCGTGGAGAATGCAACCACCCTCATCAAAGACGGGCAGCGCATTCGCGTGCATGGAACGGAAGGGTACATTGAAATATTGGAAAGCGACAATGTCAAAAGGGCATAAAATAAAGAGAGAGTTAGTACCATACCAACGCCGCGGCAGCCGCTCCGTCAAGGAGCGGCTGTTTTCTTTTTGACACGATAAGTTTGCAAAGACTTCACTTATCACCTATACTGAATAAATGTTCAGTATAATGGATGACTCTCATTTTAAAGATCTGCCAGCTGGAAAGTGGTGAAGCATGCGTGAATAAAAAGCAACAGCAAGCCGAGCAAACAAAGAAGAAGATCGCCGATGCGGCGCGAGCTTTATTCGCTCAAAAGGGCTACAAAGCAACGGCCATTGAAGACATTGTCAAAGCAGCGGGGTGCAGTGCCGGTAACATTTATTATCATTTCAAGAACAAGGAAGGGCTTTTTGTATACTTACTTGAAGATTGGAACAGGGAATGGGATCGGACATGGCTGGTTAAAGAAAAGCAGTACCTGACTACAACCGATAAACTGTACGGTATGGCTGAATATTTGGCGCTTGATCAAATGAGCCACCCCTTGACGAAGGCCGCTGATGAGTTTTTCAACAACGCGGAGAAAGCTCCGGAGGTGGAGGAGCGGATAAATGAAATGGTCCAAGGGTACATTGAATTTAATCGGCGGCTGCTTCAGCAGGGAATCGATAACGATGAATTTGCAATCAAGAATGTGTCCAGTCTGGCGATTATTTTGGACAGTTTGCTGCTGGGGCTAAGTCAACATAGCCGGAGAATGGAACGAGAGGAAGCGCTAGAGGCTTATCGGCTGGCTATGGATGTGTTTCTGCAGGGCATTGCGAGGCGGATCCGCTAGCCTTTTTTTTGTCAATATACTGAATATTTATTCAGGATTATTATTCGATTAATGGAGGAACTTTGTCATGAAATTATTGACAAAAAATCAGGGAGCATTATTCATTCTCATGTTTAATTTACTATTGGTCTTTTCCGGAATAGGGCTTGTCATCCCGATTATGCCTAAGTTCATGGAGAGTCTGGGCATTACGGGAGGAATTATCGGCCTGTTGGTTGCCGCTTTTTCATTGACGCAGCTTCTCTGTTCGCCAGTGGCCGGCCGTTGGGCCGATTCATTCGGCAGGAAAAGAATGATCGTCGCCGGCATGATCGTGTTCGCCGTCTCGGAAGCGATGTTCGGATTAGCCGGTTCGGCCGGCCTGCTCTTTGTTTCGAGATTGCTGGGCGGCGTCAGTGCCGCCATGATTATGCCGGCCGTTATGGCTTACGCAGCGGATATCACGACACCGGAAGAACGCGCAGTCGGGATGGGGTATATTACAGCAGCGATTACAACGGGCTTTATTATCGGACCGGGCATCGGCGGTTATATCGCTGAATTCGGCATCCGCGTACCTTTTTACGCCGCGGCGGCTGCGGCGGTTTTTGCGGCATGCATCACTTTGGTTTTCCTTCGGGAGTCGCTTCCAAGCCAAGATCAGGAGCATGCAGCGGATACGCCATCCGGTCCGGTTGAACCAAGGGGTTTGCTTACGCAATTGAGGAATGCTTACAAAGAGCCGTATTTCTTAAGCTTAATCATCGTTTTTGTGATGTCGTTCGGACTTGCTAATTTCGAAACGATCTTCGGCCTGTTCGTGGATCAGAAATTTGGCTTTCAGCCTAAGGATATCGCCTTCATCATAACGTTCGGGTCCATCGCCGGTGCCGTGGTTCAAATGACGGCCTTCAGCTGGATATTGAAACGTTTTGGGGAGAAGCGCGTCATTTCCCTATGTCTGCTGTTTGCAGGTTTGTTTATTCTGCTGACGCTTTTCGTTCACCGATTCTGGATGATTTTTGCCGTGACCTTTGTCGTATTTTTGGCGATCGATATTTTACGGCCGGCCATCAGCACGCAAATGTCCATGGTGGCTAAGGATCAGCAAGGCTATGTCGCCGGCCTGAACTCCGCTTTCACCAGTCTTGGCAATATTGTGGGACCGATTGCAGCCGGATATTTATTCGACTTGGATGTCAATTACCCGTATACGCTGGCGTGCCTAGTCTTGTTATTCTGTTTCATCTTATCGGTGAAAGGGACGAAGCGCAGCTTGCAGGAAACACGTACATCCTCCTAACGGGAATTCGTTCGGGGCTGTGGGGTGTAGGATACGGCGGCATTCTTCGTTCCTATTCCCGCATTTTCATGTGGCGTTCCTTGGTGTTATAATGAACCCGATTATGAGCAGGAGATGATAGCCTTGATGGGGTTCGGCAAACTGGGTATAACGCACTTAAGAAACAACTTGTTCATGAAGCTGCTGCTCCTGTTTTCTTTGATTACCATTCTCACGATTATTTCATTTTCGTATTTCATGTACCGGTCAATGTCGCAAGCGGCCATCAACCGGGAACTGGATATTCAGAAGAAAGCGATGACGAACGTAAACAATTATTTGGGGCAAAAGTATGACTCCGCGCAGTCCATCTTATTCGGGCTGTACAGGGACAGCTCGCTGGCGGCCGGCGTCTCCTTCATGCTGCAGCACCCCTTTCAAGAATATGTGCAGCATAGTCTTGAACAATATAACATGGGCGGAACCAGCACGTGGAATGACGGCTTGGATTATTTCAAGAACCGTTTGGAGGATGACGCGGACATTCGCAATCTGATGCTGTACAGTGTGGACCAGCAAGTCTTGTATGTCCTCAGCCATAACCGGCCGATGAGGATGATCTCCGCGAACGCGGCGCATTCCTACATCCCGGATGTGATGGCGCTGGACAACAAGAGCGTCTCGCTGCCGAACGTTTGGCTGCGGGATGCCGCGAATCAATGGGATAATCATTTGTACTCGGTGCGGACACCGATCAGCGATAAGCAAACGTTGAAAAACATCGGTCAACAGGTTGTATTTTTCAGCTCGGATGGCATCTGGAACGTATTATCGAATGAGCAGGCCGAACTGAAAGGGACGATACTCGTTCTGTCCTCGGATGGAGGCGTGCTGTTCGACTCTTCCGATCGGTATTACGGCAAGCCTTATCCGCACATGGATCAGGTGAACGCGATGTATGAACATAACGACCTGAGCAAGACAGATTATGTGACGAAGCTTACGCAAAACAAAGGGGATTTTATCGTCGTCGGCTTGATGCCGAAAGAGGAGCTGGCGGCTTCCTCTTGGCGAATCGGAAGCACGATCTTCTCGATCGGCGCGGTTTGCATTGTGATTGCGATATTACTTCCTTCTCTGGTCGTGCTGAATGTCGCCAAACGAACTAATCTCATCATCCGGTTCACGCGGAAGGTCAAGCAAGGGGACTTGACCGCGCGGATTCAGGATAACCGGGAGGATGAGCTCGGCCAAATATCGCGCAGCTTTAACGAGATGATCGATGAACTGAATCAGTATATCGACCGTGTATATAAGGCGGAGATCAAACAAAAGCATACGGAGCTAACGGCCTTGCAGGCCCGGGTCAATCCCCATTTTCTATACAACACGCTGGAAGTGATCCGCATGCGGGCGATTTCCCAGGGCGCTCATGACGTAGGTGAGATGATCTACAGTTTATCGGCATTATTCCGCAGCTTCGTTCAGCAGAAGAGGAATTACACGCTGAAAGACGAGCTGGAAGCTTGCCGCTTGTATTTGGAACTGTTCCAGATTCGCTATAAGGATAAATTCACTTATTCGATCGCGTGCGATCCCAGGCTGGCTTCCCGCCGTGTGATGAAAATGTCGCTGCAGCCCATCATCGAAAATTATATCGTGCACGGACTGCGAAGCGAGAGCACAGACAACGAGCTGCATATCCGGGTTCGACTTGAGGAACCCTTCCTGCACGTTCAAGTGGAGGACAATGGCAACGGCATATCCCCAGAGCGGTTGAAAGAGATCGGGATGCTGCTGCAATCGGAGGAAACGGAAGGAGAATCTTTCGGTCTGCGCAGCATTAATCAACGTCTGAAGCTGCTCTACGGCGGTAAATTCGGCATTGAAGTGCACAGTGAAGCGGGCCGGGGAACGTGCATCGATGTATGGCTGCCTGCTGACGACGGGAAGGAGGGGCACGATGTTTAGAGTTTTCCTTGTAGACGACGAACCTTTCATTATCGAAGGTTTGTATGACATTATCGATTGGGCGGAAGCAGGACTGGAAATTGTCGGACATGCCGGCAACGGGCAGAAAGCTTTGGAAGCTTTGCGGGAAACTTCCGTCGATATTTTGCTGACCGATATCTCGATGCCTGTCATGAACGGCTTGGATTTGATTCGACATGCGCGATCCGTTCATCCGGAGTTGAAGGTGATTGTGCTCAGCGGCTTCGACGAGTTCGGGTATTTAAAAGAAGGCATGATGCTCGGCATTGAGAATTATTTGCTGAAGCCGATTAATATCAAAGAGCTGAAAGCGACGCTGCATAATACGGTGGAGAAGCTGCATTCTTCCAAAGAGACACAATTAGTCCAAGCCTACAACAAGCAAATTCTGAAGGACAACACCTTGCAGCGGTGGCTTACGAACCAGATGGCGCCGCTTGAATTCTACGAGCGGGCCGATTTGCTGGGCATCGATCTCGACTGTACCTATGTGGCCGTTTCTATACTTCGAGCCGAATCCGGCGCCGCAGCAATGTTCGAGCTTCTCACTCGGCGTTTGGAGCCGCACCGCTGGTTGAGCGCATTCTCCGACATGGATGGAGACATCGTGCTGCTGGCGTTCATGAACGATGCCGAGCGGGAAAGGAAAGAACTGAAGGAGCACCTCCGGCAGTTTCAAGTCGAGCAGCATGACCGATTGCTCCGCATCACGATTGGCAGCGTGGAGCTTCTTGCGGAGCAGGCGGGATGCAGTTACGCGGCGGCGAAGAAGGCGCAGGAATATTTCTGGATCTATCCCGAGCTGCTCATGATTGACGCTGCGGAGCTGGAGTTTCAAGAAGGTCAGCCCAAGGCGGATTTCTCCATCATAGACTGGCCTTCCTATGCCAAACTGATTGTGGCTAAGGACCAAGAGCAATTGCGTCTGCTGATTCAGCAGGATTTCAAACGCATGCAAGCGCTGCCTGGTATCACGCCGCAGCATTTTCAAGATATCGCTTATGAGATGGTCATTCATTTCAAAATGGAGCTGAAAGCGATCCGCCATACCGAGGAAGCGGACGTTTATCATCAAGCGTTTCAACAAATCAGGAGCGCCGTAACGCTGGACGATTTGGAGAAAGTGATTGTAGAGGTCGCCGATATGACCATCGGCTGCTTACTCTCCGACGTTCGAAGTCCGATTGTGCAGCAGGTATTGAAATTTATTCATCAATCTTACGCGGAAGAGCTGTCGCTCAAAATGCTTGGCGCTCACTACCATATCCATCCTGTTTACTTAGGACAGTTGTTTCACAAAGAAATTAATGAATCGTTCACGGAATATATCAACCGGTACCGGATCGAGAAAGCGAAGGAGCTGCTCAAAACGACGACTACCAAGGTGCACGTCATTGCCAAAGAGGTGGGGTATTGGGAAGTCGGTTATTTCTATAAACAATTCAAGAAGTATGTGGGGATATCCCCAACCGATTATAGAGGACTGCTCTAGGGAAAACTGGAGTGCAGTCCTTTTTTCTGTTTTTTCTTTGATTTGTACACCGATACATTTAATTTATCGTCTATTTGTAACGGCTTTCATGAGGTACTGTAAATATAGCCCCCTCGGGCTTATACATTAGAGCACTCAACAGGGAGGATACAAGAATGAGCAAGATCAAAAAACGGTTGGCTGCGACACTCGGACTGACGCTTGCAGCTTCTATGGTACTTAGCGCATGCGGCAGTAAAGACGCTGCCGATAACAATGGAGCGGGTTCACCGGACAAACCGGTAGAATTGATTTGGTATACGATCGGTACTCCGCAGAAGGACGTTGACCGCGTTATGGCCGAGGTCAGTAAATATACGGCAGAGAAAATCGGCGTAACGGTGAAAATGAACATGATCGACTGGGGCGACTACCCGCAGAAAATGCAGGTGATGGCCGCTTCCGGAACACCGATGGATATCATGTTCACGTCTTCATGGGCCTTCGATTATGTGCAGAACGCTCGGAAAGGCGCATTCAAGCCGATTGACGAGCTGCTCCAAAAAAATGGACAAGGCATTGTGAAAGCGTTGGACCCGGCATTCTTGAACGGCTCCAAAGTTGACGGCCATAATTACGGCGTGCCGGCGAATAAAGAGCTTCCGGCGCAAGACGTATGGCGTTTCAATAAAAACCTGGTCGATAAATACAACTTGAATATAGATAATGTGAAATCCATTGAAAGCTTGGAGCCGTTGTTGAAAGCGATTAAAGAGAAAGAGCCGAATGTATATGCGTTAGCCGTGGACAAAACGTTCATGCCTTACGTTCCATATGACTATGTAATCGAGAAAATGCCGATGGCTGTCAAAGTCGACAACCCGGATTTCAAAGTCGTTAACATTCTGGATACGCCGGAAATGAAGCAAGCGCTTCAAACGATGAACAAATATTACAAAGCGGGGTATATCCCAACGGAAGCGGCAACGCTCAGCTCGCTGAACGATGTTCAAGTGACCGGCAAATGGTTCGCGGACAAAGCGACGAATCAACCGTTCGCAGACAATTTGTGGTCGGCCAGCTACGGGTATCCGGTTGTTTCCAAACAAGCCAGCCCGGCTTTCATTTACAACTGGTCCGTTATGGGCTCCATGCAAGCGATCTCGGCGAATTCCAAATATCCGGAGAAAGCGATGGAGTTCCTGAACCTGCTGAATACGGATCCGGTGCTGCGCAATATGGTTGATTCCGGTATCGAAGGCGTCCATTACAAAAAGCTGGATAACGATAAAATGGAAAACTTGCCGGAATCCAAAAATTACGATATGCCGACCTTCTCGCTTGGGAACGTCCTGCTGACGTACAAAGACCAGAAAGATCCTGACAACAAGTGGGACGAGTTCAAAAAGTTTAACGATACCGGCGTACCGGCACCGCTGCTTGGCTTCAACTTCGATCCTTCGAAAGTAACGAGTGAAATTGCGGCGGTTCAGAACGTCAAAGAAGAATTCTGGGCAACCTTGATGACGGGTACCGTCGATCCGGAGAAATTCATCCCGCAAGCGAATGAGAAGTTCAAAGCGGCCGGGCTTGATAAAATCATGGCGGAAGCGCAAAGCCAGATCGATGCTTGGAGAGCGGCGAATAAGAAATAAGATCAGATGCTGGATTAGGCGAATGTAAAGCATTCGCCTGATCTTTTTAATCTTCAAGATGAGGGGTGATTGTATGAATAGAATAGGAGCATTTCTGAGAGATGTTAAACAAAGCAGAGTGCTGCTGCTCATGGCGCTGCCGGCGACGCTTTGGTTCCTGTTCTTCTCGTATTTACCGATGGCCGGTATGGTGATTGCATTCAAACAGTACCGCTATAGCCGGGACGGCTTCTGGGCAAGCATAATGGAAAGCAAATGGGTCGGCCTGCAAAATTTCAAATTTCTATTCAGCACGAACGATGCATATATCATTACGCGCAATACCTTGCTCTATAATACGGTGTTTATCGTTGTCGGGCTTGTACTCTCGGTGGCGCTCGCGATTATTTTATCGGAAATCGCCAATAAGAAGCTGGCCAAAGTGTACCAAACCGGGATGTTCCTGCCTTACTTCTTATCCTGGGTCATTGTAGGCTATTTCGTGTTCAGCTTCCTGAGCTTCGATAAAGGGATGCTCAACCATATTCTAGCGGCGTTCGGCGTCGATCCGATCCAGTGGTATAACGATAAGACGTACTGGCCTCTTATTATCATTTTGGTTTACCTGTGGAAGTCGGTAGGCTACAGCTCCGTCGTTTATTTGGCGGCGATTATGGGGATTGACAAGTCGCTCTATGAAGCTGCAATGATTGACGGCGCAAGCAAATGGCAGCAAATCAAGCACATTACGTTCCCGATGCTGAAGCCGCTGATGACGATCTTGACCTTGCTCGCGATCGGGCGTATTTTCTATGCCGACTTCGGCTTATTCTTGCAGGTGCCGAGAGATTCGGGAACGCTGTATTCGGTCACGAACGTAATTGACACCTATGTATACCGCGGCCTCAAATCGACCGGGGAGATCGGGATGAGTACCGCAGCGGGTCTCTATCAATCTGTGATCGGCTTCATTCTCGTCATGACGTCCAACTATATTGTCCGGAAATATGATAAGGATAACGCGCTGTTCTAATGAACGGAACGGAAAGGAGGGAAATAGCGTGATTACGAAACCGATGAAAAGTCGTGACTTTCATAAATTACCGCCTGTGCTCAATGTGCTCTTTAATCTCGTAGCGGGAATCTTTGCGCTAGCTTGCGTGTTTCCGTTCCTGTTCGTAACGATCATCTCGTTCACGGACGAGAAGTCGCTCAGTACGAACGGGTACCGGATCTTCCCCGAGAAGTGGAGCCTGGAAGCTTACAGATACTTGTTCAAAGCGGGAGATCAGCTGCTGATGTCGTACGGCGTCACGATTCTGGTGACCGTCGTCGGAACGATTGTCAGCCTGCTTCTGACGGCTACTTTTGCCTATGCGATTTCTAGAAAAAGCTTTAAATTCCGCAATTTCTTCGGATTTTTCGCCTTTTTCACGATGCTGTTCAACGGGGGGCTTGTCCCGACCTATATCGTCGTTACACAGCTTATGGGACTGAAGGACTCGCTGTGGGCGCTGGTCTTGCCCTTGGCCGGCAATGCGTTCTATATGATGATTATGCGGACGTTCTTCAGTACGTCGGTGCCTGACGCGATCATTGAATCCGGGAAAATCGACGGAGCCGGCGAGTTCGGCATTTTCGTCAAGCTGGTGCTGCCGCTCTCGCTTCCGGGACTGGCAACGATCGGTTTGTTCAGCACGCTGGGATACTGGAACGATTGGTTTAATGCACTGCTCTATATCGATTCGCCGAATCTCGTGCCGCTGCAGTCGATGCTTATGCGAATCGAGAACAGCATGCAGTTCCTGCTTCAGAACACGAATAACCCGTCCATCGGCGTGAGCTTGCTGCAATCGCTGCCGCAGGATACGTCGCGGATGGCGATGGTCGTGCTTGCGACAGGACCGATTATTTTCGCCTATCCGTTCTTCCAACGGTATTTTATTCAAGGTTTGACGATCGGTGCGGTGAAAGAGTAAATCCGAAGAACTTATACGAACATTGTTCATTATTCAAATGATGGAGGATATCCCATGGAACAATTCAGATTGCCCAAAATTGCGATGCCGAAGCTGGAGCTGCCGCAGGCGATTCAGGACGTGCTGGCGGAAGCAGAAGTGAAGCTGGCCCATCGCCCGAGATTATTGCAGTTATTTAAGAACTGCTTCCCCAATACATTGGAAACGACGACGAAATTGATGGAGGACGGCACGACCTTCGTCATTACCGGAGATATCCCGGCTTCCTGGCTGCGCGATTCGGTTGAACAGGTCATGCACTACGTGCCTTTCGCGAAGAACGATCCCGATCTGCAGCGCATCCTCAGCGGACTCATTAAACGTCATATTCACTATATCTTAATCGACCCTTACGCGAACGCTTTTAATGAATCGGCGAACGATTGGCATTGGAACCGAGCAGACCGGACGGACATGTCCCCATGGGTGTGGGAACGGAAATTCGAGCTGGATTCGCTGTGCTTCTCCATGCGTCTGGCCTATGCCTATTGGAAGGAAACGGAGTTGACGGATATTTTCGATGCCGGCTTTAAGGCGGCGATGATCCGTATCTATGAGCTGTTCAAGACGGAGCAGCGCCACTTCGAGGAGTCGCCGTACCGGTTCACACGCAATAACGGCATTCCGACCGACTCGCTGCGCAATAACGGCATGGGGATGCCTGTGAACTATACGGGCATGGTCTGGTCCGGTTTCCGTTCAAGCGACGATGCTTGCGACTTCCACTACAACATCCCGGCGAATATGTTCGCGGTTGTAGCGCTGCGGCATATGCAGGAATTCGCGGAATGGGTGTTCCGGGATACCGATTTCCTGCATGAATTGAAGACACTAGAAGCGGATATCGATCATGGCATCCAGCTGTACGGCATCTACCGCCATCCGGAGTTCGGCCCGATCTATGCCTATGAGACCGACGGCTTCGGCAACTACTGCCTGATGGACGATGCGGGAACGCCGGGACTGATGTCGATTCCGTATCTGGGCTATGTATCCGCCGATGATCCGGTTTACCGGAATACGAGACGATTTGCGCTCAGCAAGGAGAATCCGTTCTACTTCGAGGGCAAAGTGGCCAAAGGGATCGGCAGCCCCCACACGCCGGACAACTACATTTGGCATATGGCGCTGTCCATGCAGGGAATAACGGCGACCACGGCGGAAGAGAAGCTGGCGATGATCGCCATGCTTGAAGCGACGGACGCGGACACCGGGTATATGCATGAGGGCTTCCATGCCGACGATCCCGCCCTTTTCACGCGAAAATGGTTCGCTTGGTCCAACAGCTTGTTCTCCCAGCTGGTGTATCAAGCCATGAAGGAAGGCTTGCTATGAGGCGTCCCATTATCATTTTCTACGAGGCCGGCTTCCCGAGCGGCGCAGCAAGCGAAGTTCCGGCCGCCGAACTGACGGCGCTTGGCGGGAGCATAGCAGGCGTCGATGCGCTGGGTGAAGCGCTCCGGCAGGCGGAAGGCGGATGCTTCGTCAACCTGCATGCGCCCTACTTCCCGAAGTCCGCTTGGCCGGACATTTTGGCGTTCTTGCGACGCGGCGGCGCACTCCTCAGCATCGGCGGCGCCGCCTTCAAGCGGCCTGTGCGCCGCGAGGCCGGCAGCTGGTATGCGGAAGCGGAACAAACCGCTTACCATCAGCAATTGTTCATACATGAGATACTCCCGGTGGAATCGAAGGAAATTCGCAGTCTTGCGGCGTCTGCGGCGGTGCCGCTGCTGGCGGGGCAAGAATCGCTGTTCGAGATCGGCGATACATGGAACATGGTGCCGCATACGACGCGTAACAGCGATTTGCCCCTTCAGATGGGAGCGGCAGGGACGATGAGCACGCAGATCTATCCGCTGCTGAAGGGCGTAAGCCAAGAAGGGCGGGAGATCGCGGCGCCGGTGGTGCTGTGGGAGAACACCCGCGGCGAGTTCGCCGGTTCGCGGTGGCTGTTCGTGAACACTACGATCCGTGGAACGTTTTGGGCGAATGGCGGAGCGCAGTCCTTGATCGCTTGGGCGGCGATGTGCGCCCAAGGCGTTACGGAGCTGTGGATCAAGCCGAATTATGCCAGCTATGAGCCTGGGGAGCATGCGGTATTGACGCTGCAAACGCAGTACCTGGGAAGGCCTGTTGCCGGAGCTGCGTCGAGAGCGTGGACATTCGATCTGAAGGTAGAGCGTGAAGGGAGCGGGAAGGCCGTATGGGCGCAGCGCGTGACAGCCGAAGTGACCAAGGAATTCGGCAGTATGCGAATTCCAGTGCCGCTGGCGATCGAGCGCGGCTTGTACCGTGTGACCTGTCAAGCGGAGTCGGCGGACGGAGAGATTCGCATGCTGCGCCAAGGCTTCTGGGGATACGATTCGAGCTTGCTCGCCGAAGGAAGTCCGGTCCGTTGCGACCGCGACTATTTCATCCAAGACGGACGGCCCCTGCCGATTGTCGGCATGACCTATATGGCGTCCGACGTTGCGCGCAAATTTCTGTTCCTGCCGAATGCGGATGTGTGGGACCGGGATATGGCGCAGATGGCGAGGGCGGGCATTAACTGGATTCGTACGGGCATATGGACGGCTTACCGGAATATCATGCAGGTGGACGGCCATGCTTCCGAGGAAGTGCTGAGAGCGATCGACGCCTTCTTCTTAACGGCGAAGAAACACGGCTTGCAGGTGACGTTCACCTTCTTCTCCTTCACACCGGAAACATGGGAAGGCGTCAACCCCTACCTGGATCCTCAAAGCGTCGAGGCGCAGAAGCGGTTCATCCGCTCGATCGTGTCGCGTCACCGCGCGTCGACCCATGTGGATTGGGATCTGATCAACGAACCGTCGATGTTCGATCCGGCGCAAATTTTCGCGGACGGGCCTCGTTCCGGCAGGGACGCATTCGAGCAGGCCGCTTTCATCAATTGGCTCAAGGAGCGCCATGGAAGCATCGAAGGGCTCCAGGAGCGGTGGAATATGTCGCCGGAACAGCTGCCGACTTTCGAAGCGGCGGCCATTCCCGAAGCCGGAGACATCAACTTTGACGTGCAGGATATGCATAGGGCGAAGAAGGGCACCCGCTGGCTCGATTACTGCTTATTCTCAATGGATATGCACAATCGCTGGGCCCAAGAGCTCTACGATACGATCAAGGACATCAGTCCTAACCAGCTTGTCGTGGTCGGACAGGACGAGGCGCTGGGCGCGCAGCGGCCATCGCCATTCTTCTATGAGGAAGCTGTGGATTACACGACCGTTCACTCCTGGTGGCTGAACGACAATCTCCTCTGGGACGGCATTTTTGCGAAAACAGCTCGGAAGCCCAATGTGGTTCAAGAGACGGGCATCATGTACGTGGAAACGCCGGATGGACGCGCCAAGCGTTCGGAGAACGAGCTCCGCAGCATGCTGGAGCGCAAGTATGCGTATGCTTTCGCAGCCGGCGGTGCCGGAGCCATTCATTGGATCTGGAATACGAACTTCTATATGGATAATGCGAACGAATCGCATATCGGCGCGCTGCGCGCGGACGGCACGGAGAAACCGGAAGCGGACGTATCGTACGATTTCGGCCGGTTCATGGCGGAGATCCGGGATCTGTTCCGGGACCGGCAGCTGGATGACATCGCAGCGATTTTCCCTTATTCGAACGATTTCTCCAACCGGCAGTTAGCGTACGATGCGACGACGCGGATGGTCCGCGTACTCTCCTACCAGATGAACATGCCGCTGCGCGGCGCATCGGAATATCATCTGGACGATCTGGCGGAGCAGCCGCCGAAGCTGATTGTGCTGCCTAGCGCTCATAACATCGATGAGCAGGCTTGGAGCAAGCTGATCCATATCGTCAAGACGACGGGGGCGACGCTGCTGGCAACAGGTCCGGTCAGTCTCGATGCTTATTGGCATCCTATGCCGCGTCTGACCGATGTGTTGGGCGAAGGGACGCTTCACAATGTGCGCCGGGAAGAAAGGCTTCTGCTGCACGGCGCGGAACTGCCGGTATCCTACGGTCAGCGCCGCATCGCAGAAGTGATGAAGGAAGTGCGCACAGGCATTCCTGCGGCTGCGGGAAGCGGCCGTGGCGACACCGTCGTTCACATTCCGCTTGGCAGCGGCCGACTCATCTGGAGTCCGCTGCCGGTCGAATTGAACGAGAGAACGGATACGCTGGTCGAATTGTACCGGTATGCGATCGAAGCGGCAGGATGCGAAAGCGGATTGCAGTGGAGCCAGGGCGGCGATCTCGCCGGTGTCTTCGGGAGGAAGCTTCGTTATAGAGACGGCTTCTTATACGTATTCGTATCCGAATATGCGTGGGACGCGGAGATCGAAGTGAAGGATACGGACAGCGGGGCTGTCTATGCGTTTACTTTGGAAGCGGAGCGATCCGTACTTTTTGCAGCTGACAGCAAGGGCAGCATCCTGTCCGTCTACCGGCCGGAAGAAGTTCATATCGAGAGGAGCTAAGCCATGAGCACGAAGAGAACGGCGCATATTATTTCCCATACGCATTGGGACCGGGAATGGTATTTGCCTTATGAGAAGCATCATGTACGCCTTGTTAAATTGGTGGACACCTTGCTGGATAAATTGGATAACGACCCGAATTACCGCAGTTTTTATTTGGACGGCCAAACGATTATTTTGGAGGATTACCTGCAGGTACGGCCGGATCAGAAGGGCAGATTGGAGAAATATATCCAGGACGGCCGTATCATCATCGGTCCTTGGTATATTTTGCAGGACGCGTTCCTCACCAGCAGTGAAGCGAATGTGCGCAACATGCAGATCGGTCATCAGGATGCGAGAAAATACGGCTCCGTGGCCAAAATCGGCTATTTCCCCGATACGTTCGGACTGGTCGGCCAGACGCCGCAGCTGATGCAGCAGTCGGGCATTACGAACGCGCTGTTCGGCCGCGGCGTGAAGCCGACGGGCTTCAACAACACCGTCTCCGACGGCGATTATGAATCGTCGTTCTCGGAGCTGATCTGGGAGGGGCCCGACGGTTCCAAGGTGCTTGGCATTTTATTCGCCAATTGGTATTCGAACGGCAATGAAATTCCCGCTGACCCGGAAGCGGCGAAAGCCTACTGGGAGCGGAAGCTGGCGGATGCAGAGAAATATGCGTCAACAAGCGAGCTGCTCTTCATGAATGGCTGCGATCATCAGCCGATCCAGCTCGATTTGCCCGAAGCGATTCAGACGGCGCGTGAGCTGCATCCGGATACCGTATTCGTTCATTCGAACTTTCACGATTATTTGCAATCTGTGCAGCGTTCGCTGAAGCATGAGCTTTCTACCGTCAAAGGCGAGCTGCGAAGCCAGCGCACGGACGGCTGGTCGACGCTGGTGAACACCGCTTCGGCGCGCGTGTATTTGAAGCAGATGAATCAGCTGGGGCAGGCGATGCTGGAGAAAGTTGCCGAACCCTTGGCGGCGTTCGCGCACGTCCTCCGCGCCGGAGAGAACTATCCGCACCATCTGTTCACGTATGCGTGGAAGACGCTCATGCAGAACCATCCGCATGACAGCATCTGCGGCTGCAGCGTCGATGAAGTGCACCGGGAAATGGTCACACGCTTCGAGAAAAGCCGGCATGTAGCCGAGGCGATCGTTGAAGCAAGCTCGCGTGCCATTGCCGGAGCGGTTAATACATCAAGCTTCGGGAAGGATGCACTGCCGGTTGTCGTCTTCAATACATCCGGTTGGGAGCGTACGGGTGTTGTAACTATCGAGATCGATGCGCTGCGCTTATATTTCCGCGATGGCTACTCGCTGGAGGAAGCAAGCCGTCTCGCCAAGGAAGCCGATCTTGCCGGACGCGTGCTCGTGGATGAACATGGCGTGGAAATTCCTTGCGCGGTGGAAGACGCCGGGTTGCAATTCGGCTACGAGTTGCCCGATGACAAATTCCGTCAGCCGTATATGTGCCGTAAAGTGAGATTGACATTCGAAGCGGGGAAAGTTCCTTCGCTGGGATTGAAAACGTACGCTTGGGTGATGAAGGCGTCGACGCTCCCTCCCACGTCCTCGCTGCTTATCGGAGACCGGACACTCGAGAATGAGGTTCTGAAAGTAACCATTGCGGATGACGGTTCATTCGCCGTAACGGACAAAACCAACGGCCGCACGTACCGCGATCTGGGCGTCTATGAGAATACCGGGGATATCGGCAACGAGTATATGTACAAACAACCGGACGGTGAAACGGCACGAACGACCAAAGGATTGGCCGCGCAAATCCGCGTGCTGCAAGATACGCCATATCAGGCGGCAATCGAAATCGTCCATGCGTGGGAGATCCCGGCGTCGGCGGATGAGAAGCTGGAGGAAGAACAGCGTGACTTGGTCTACTTCCCGTATCGTAAAGCGCAGCGTTCCAAGCATATGGTGCCGATGACGATCCGGACCGTTGTTTCTCTGAGCCGCAACGGCCAAGGGGTCGTAGTGGAGTCGGCGTTCAACAATCAGGCTAAGGACCACCGTCTGCGGATGCTGTTCCCTACGGATCTGAACACGAATGTTCACCGTGTGGACTCTATGTTCGAAATCCCGCAGCGCGACAACACGCCGGCGGGAGAGTGGGAGAATCCGAGCAATACGCAGCACCAACAGGCATTCGTTGATGTCAGCGAGGCGGGAGCAGGTCTTGTTGTTGCCAACCTCGGCTTGAACGAGTATGAGGTTCTGCGGGACGGACGCAATACGATTGCGGTAACGCTGCTCCGTGCGGTTGGCGAGCTTGGCGACTGGGGCTTGTTCCCGACGCCGGAGGCGCAGTGTCTCGGCGAGCATACGGCACGCATGGAGCTCATTCCGTACAGTAACTCCAGTATGCAGTCCAGGGCATATGCGGAAGCCTATCAATTCCAGATTCCGTGGACATTATGCCAGACGGAGGTTCACGGGGGAAGCATTGCGCCTACGTTCGGGCTATTCCAGTGGGAAGGCGAGGAGCTGGCTTTCTCCTCGTTGAAAATGAACGAAGGAACCGGAGATTTGCTGCTCCGTTGGTACAACATGAGGCCTCAAGCTGCAGAATTGAAGCTGAAGGCCGGTATTCCGCACTACTATTTCTACAAGAGCACGATCCTCGAAGAGCACGGGGAGCGCGTCGACGCAGCTGTCTCGGACGGCCGATTGTCGCTGCCGGTAGGTGCTTGCGAAATCGTCACGCTCGGCGTTGCTCGCCGCAGCTAAACGTAAAGGGCGCCCCCCAGCTATGTGAATGGCTGGGGGGCGCCCTTTGTGCGTTTGGCGGCCTGCGGGCGGCAAGCTTTATGCGCCGCGCAGGCTATTAGGCGGCTCGGGCAGGGGGGCGGCGCTGCATAGAGGCGGGAGCGCGTGCCTGCCGGAGATGCGCTTGTGCCAGCGCGGCGCACTTGGCAGGAGTACGCGTCTCCTGCCGAGCACGTGCCAGCGCGCTGTGCTGCCGCCAGGTTTAACGGACACCACGGCCGTTAAACCCAGGAATGTGGGCGCGCGGCCAATGTAACGGACACCGAAGCGCTTATTTACCGCAAATGGGGCGCAAATGGCATACGCATCGGCAAATAGGGACATTGGTGTCCGTTAGAATGCCAATTCGGCCATCATTGGCCGAATAAGGGCCGCTGTGTCCGTTAGCCATGCCTAACCAGATTTCCGGCTGTGCGGAAAGCCAAGGCCAGAATTGTCAGCACCGGATTCACGCCGCCATTGGTTACATGGACGGAGCCGTCGCTCACCCAGAGATTGTCATATCCGTGAACGCGGCCTTTCGGATCGGTAACGGAAACCGCCGGGTCGTCCCCCATGCGCAAGGTTCCCGCCTGATGCTGTCCCGCACTAAGCTCTCCGCCCGGCTGCGTCCGCCAAACCCGGCGTGCGCCGGCCGCCCAGAGCCAAGTCTCCGCGCGCTCCGCCAGCATGGCGGAGGCCCGAAGCGACTCGGGGTGGACACTTCCCGAGAGCCGGGCGACGGGCATGCCGAAGCGGTCTTTGACCGCCGGGGAGAGCCTTACTCTCGCCTCGGGCGTCGGAATGTCCTGGATCGGGCCCTGGACATGGCTGGTGCGCAGGTAGCTCTCGCGCATTGCAGCCTTCCCGGCGGCACCCCACCGCACGGTATCGGGTGCTAACGCGCGGTACCAGTGAATGAGGGGCAGCCGGGTGAACTCATTGGCCAGCATCCCGCCGCCGATGATCCCGCCTCCGTTGCCGTGGGCAAAGTGACGGGTAGCGATGCTTACCCCGGGTCCAAGTCCGTCTTGGACCGGCTCGTCAAAGAGGCCGTAGGCTCCCGAATACACATGGCCCTGAAGGTTCCTTCCGACCTGCCCGTACCGGTTGCCGATGCCGTTCGGTTCGGCATCGCTCGCCGAATGGAGGAGCAGCCGCGCACTTTCAATGGCGCCGGCAGCAACGATCACGTGCCCTGCCCGCACCTGGAGCCGCCGGAGCGAGCCTCCCGCAGCCTGCACAAGCCGAACGCCGGTAGCGTGTTTGCCTCCCTCAGTGTCGATTCGTTCGACCATCGCATCGCAGATCAGATCGCAGTTGCCGGTAGCCATGGCGCGCACGAGCATCGTATTGTGACCGCCGTTCTTGCTGTTCGTCGGACAGGCGAACCCGACGCACTGCCCGCACCTCCCGCAGGCGGAACGGCCGTCGCGCTCGACGGAATTGATGAGAAGGGGGACAGGTCCTGCGTCCCACCCCAGCTTTGCCGCCGCACGCGCCAAACGCTCCGCTTCCAGCGTACTGGGCAATGGCGGCATCGGGTATGGCCGCTGACGATCTCCGCATCCGCGGTGTGCGTCTCCGTCTCCCGAGACGCCGATTTCCCATTCTGCGCGCTCATAATAAGGTTCAAGCTCCTCGTAACTAAGCGGCCAATCGCGAAGGGAGCTTCCGTCCGGTATGCCGTAACGGGTCGCCATCCGAAAGTCATCCGGATGAAATCTCCAGGCTTGCGCTCCATACACGCGTGTGCCGCCGCCAACCGTCATCGCGTTATTATGATAGCCGCCATCGATAGGGGCTGTTATCCGTTCGGTGCCGTCCGCCAGCACGATCGTGCGGGGATGGCCTTCCAGCTCCGGCCCTGTATTGTGGCCATATTTGCTTAACCGGTGATTGCGGAGATGATCGCTGCCTACCTGGTCGAAGCGAAGCCAGCTTCCGCGCTCAACGACGAGCACGCGGAGCCCCGCTTCGGCCAATACGGCCGCTGCCACCGAGCCCCCGGCCCCGGCTCCCACGACGATTGCATCATACTCTTCACGAAGCTGTTCGATCGTTCGCTGCGGCAGATCCGTCTCCGGATTCGCGGCGCCGGTACCCGATACCGGCCCCGGGCGGAAGCCAAGCATCTCCCAGGACTTCCCGCCGAGATTCCCGCCGGCTTCCGGACTTCCATAATATCCTTCAGCAACCAGGTTCAGAATGGCAGCAAAGAAAAGCTTCGCCGAAGGCGAAACAGGCCAGCTGCTACGGGTACGATCAAGCTCAAGCTCTTGTAACAATGCATCCTGCTTGTCACCCGACAGCTGAGAGAAGGGGTGACCATGCAAGGCGGCAGCCTCCGCATCCAGGGCGCGCAACCCGGGTTCGATGACATCTTTCCAAGTGCCGGGATCCTCCTGGGCGCGCCGCTTCACATATTCCGTAACGCCGCCTTCGGTTGCCGAAGGCCAAGCATCCTTCGGAATGAGCCGATCTGCGATAACGCTTACAATCGCGTATGTTTCATCCGATAAATCATAGTTATCACCGAGTTTCATCTTCCTCCACCCCTGATTTCCAGTCTCCTTGCAAGGTCAAATGGCAGCTTCATGAACGTACGCTCCTTTCCCCGTCGAGGCCAACGAATTCCAATCATGAAAAGATTCAAGGGCTTATATCGCTTATGCAGTGGTTCGTGGAGGGAATGTGGATGTAAGCGCTTATAGGGATAAGTCTATCACGCTATTCGACTTTCCTGCCAGACTTTTCATGGATGCAGCAAGATGCGAACGAGCATCATGACGTCTGCCGCCAATGCAAAAAGCAGCCGCTCATGGCGGGCGCATCGCCCGGAGCAGCTGCTTCTTCATTTGACTTATAGCTTAGTAATCGGCTTGTAAGTCCAGTCTCTGGATAGCCGGATGGCCTTCAGGACGCGTATTCCCTGCGGTTTGGGATGAAGAATTTTAAACTCCATCGCAGGCGCAATATTTTTCAATTCGACCTCTAGATCATAATGTCTTAAGAACAAATCGATATAATGCCCGACCGTCGGTTTGGTCCCGATGTCAACGAATAACTCCAACTGCTCCGTGCGGACGCCAAAATAATCGGTTATTTCAACGGTCAAAAAATATTTATCCTGGGTTGTAATCTTATGTGCCGTATTCATGATGTCTGCTCCTCTGAAGTATGGTTAGTTAGCCATTCGATTCGGGAAGAGCGGATTCCTTCAAATTCGGATCCAGGGTGACGATGTACATTTGTTTCCATGAATGTCTACAGTGCGGGTTCCTCAGCTTCCTGCCTGCGGTATTGTTGAGGCGTAAGAGATACCTGTTCGCGAAAGGTTTTGGAGAAATAGCTCGCGGACCGAAAGCCGGTTCGCTCGGCGATCAGATGGATGGGCAGTTCACCGCTTCGCAACAGATGTTTGGCAAGCTCCAACCGGGTTTCGAGCAGCTTCTCTTTGAATGTGACGCCATAATATTGTTTCATGATCCGTTCCAGTTGACGAACGCTAACGCCGATCTTCCCGGCCAATGCTTCCGGGGTAAGCTCTTGAGACGGATCGTCGAAATAGGTATCGGCGATATAGCGCCGGGAGTCGTCGGGAATTTTAAGAGGGATATAATAGTTGGATTTCTTATGTTGAGTAAAAGAGCGAACGGCGTTCATAATGATTTGACTCACTAAGCTTTGTACCACCGTATAGTAGCCCAAATATTGCATCTCGAATTCTTTCAGGATGGATTCGAACAGCAAGACCGTACGGAACTCGTCTTTGCCGAACCAGAAGCGGGTGTTCGTTAAGGTTCGCAGGACCTCGTCGATTTCCGATTGGAGATAGGTGCTGCCCTTGGTCTGCCTCCCGGACCGGATTTTGATCTCAAAATTAATGCAATACTCGCTCATCGGATCATCCCGATCGGCAAGCTGCTCGTGGTACACCCCGGGCCCCGTCACGTAGAAAATGCCAGGTTCAATTTGAAATTGTTGGTGCGACACCCGCAGCAGCCCTCTGCCTTTCGGAATAAAATGCAGTTCATAGCTGCTGTGGCAATGATTGCCGTAGTACCAGGAAGGAACGGGGGGTTCATAATTGATATATAAAATATTGATCAACATATTGCCCATCTGGTGTTTAATATTTAAGTTTTCGTAAACCACCGGTGTTTGCAGCTGCTTTCCTCCGTTCTTCCGTCCTAAGTTTATTATAACGGTAGAATGTGAAAAAAACGACATCATTTGTAGATCTCGTCGACTATGTCTATTTATTCGCATTCGTCCTTAACTTATGCTTAGGAGGAGTAAAATATGGTCTAGGAGGCACTTGCACACATGGCACCTCAATTCAGATATTCATCCCAACCGGTGTTAGAACCTGCTGCGGGTTGTGATTGGGCAAGCAAGATGGTCCTTAATCCCGCCATCGTCAAAGATCCCGTTTCCGACAGGCTGCATATGCTGTTCCGGGCGACAGGGCCATGGTCGCAGAAGCGATTGGAAGGCAAGCATGATCCGTATCCGATCTTTCTGGGTTATGCGTTCAGCGACGATCTTGGAGCGACCTGGGAGGCCGACTTCTCGCGTCCTGCGCTGGCGCCAAGCTTGAATTGGAACGAAGCTGACATTGTCATTCATAATGTGAACGGCGAGCTTGTGAAGGATTATGCCAATGGCTGCATCGAGGATCCTCGCATTTTTCAGGTGGAAGGCGAATGGTATGTCTCGGTGGCATGCAGGCTGTTCCCGCCCGGCCCTTATTGGTTAGTGGAACAAGACCCTCCCGTCCAGACCCGGTATGACTATGTGCCGGAGTGGGCGCTCACTGGCGATGAACCGTTCCATGTCACCGCTCGAATGAACGAAACGGTGACGGTGCTGTATAAACTGAATTTGGATAAGCTGAAGGCAGGTCATTACGAGGAGGCTTTCACATACGTATGCCCGCTAACGGATGGGGCACGGAGCGATAATCGCGATGTGTTCCTGTTTCCTGAGAAAATGATGATAGACGGTAAGCGGCAGTATGTGCTTCTGCACAGGCCGATGAACCCGGCTCATTTCCCGGGCGGAGAAGCAGCCGGGATGCCATCCATTTTTGTTGCCGCTGCTGAGCGGATCGAGGATTTCGCGACGTCTGAAGCCACACATTGCCTCATGGCAACCGGCATATTCGATTGGGAGGAAGACCGTATTGGCGCCAGCTGGCCGCCGCTGCAAATTTCCGAAGATGAATGGCTTATCTCTTATCACGGCAAGAAAGATGTACATTTCGGCTATACCCAATCCTTCATGATCGTGAAAGAGCGCGATAATGGCTTCCCTGTCGTCACGCACCGGTGTCCCGATCGTCTGATGTTTGCGCAGCAGGATTGGGAGATGCCTTCGGACTATCCGACCCCGTGTCTGTTCGCAACGGCTGGCATTGTAGTCGGCGACGATTTGATTATTTCGTACGGCGCTGCGGATCAGAAGGTAGGGATTGCATGGGTGAATTATGAAGACTTAATTGCGCATATTCGCCATTACGATGCAGATGGGAACGCTTTGGAGGATAGATGAACGAAGCGTCAGAAGAAGCGGCTTGCCTTGGCAGCTGCTTTTTTGCTTTTTATAAGTAATGGTACAGGTTCAGGTACAGGTACAGGTACAGGTACAGGTACAGGTACAGGTGCAGGTGCAGGAACAGGTGCAGATGCAGGTGTAGGAGCAGGTGCAGGTGCAGGTGTAGGAGCAGGAGCAGGTGTAGGAGCAGGTACAGGTGCAGGTGTAGGAGCAGGTGCAAGAGCAGGAACAGGTGCAGGTGCAGGAGCAGGTGCAGGAGCAGGTGCAGGTACAGAAGCAGGTGCAGGTGCAGGTACAGAAGCAGGTGCAAGTGCTGGAACAGGAGCAGGAGCAGGTGCAGGTGCAGGTACAGGTACAGAAGCAGGAGCAGGAGCAGGAGCAGGTGCAGGTACAGGTGCAGGAGCAGGAGCAGGAGCAGGAGCAGGTGCAGGTGCAGGTGCAGGAGCAGGAACAGGAGCAGGAGCAGGAGCAGGTGCAGGAGCAGGTGCAGGTGCAGGTGCAGGAACAAGTGCAGGAGCAGGTACAGGTGCAGGTGCAGGTGCAGGTGCAGGTGCAGGTGCAGGTGCAGGAACAGGAGCAGGAGCAGATGCAGGTACAGGCACAGGTACAGGTGCAGGTGCAGGAGCAGGAGCAGGAGCAGGAGCAGGTACAGGCACAGGAACAGGTGCAGATGCAGGTACAGAAGCAGGTGCAGCATTCAGCAGATTCTCAGTGAACGTTCAACCCTCTTTCAGTTGGTTTTAATTGGCCTTTAAGATACGGGGTCTATACTTCAACTTGTAACGCGAATAAGAGAGAAGAGAGAAGAGAGGTGGAGAGCATGAGACATGAGTTTCCGGCCCCCCGGCTGCATGTCGGTAATCCGGTTGCGGAGCGATTTGCTGATAGTCATTATCACCACGGATTTCATGGTGGACCTATCCTTGGGATTGTTATCGGACTTATCCTTCTAATTCTGGTATGGGTAATGGCGAAAAGAATCCACAATAGAAGAACCGACATCAACCAACTGGCGGTGCCTGCTTTTATGATGGACGAGCATACCGTTATGTACAGTGCTTCATCTGCGCAGCGGGCGGCCACCTTGGATCAATGGGAACGCAACGTACTTAAGGAGGAGAAATAAATGGGAATTTTCAAACGTGTGAACGATATCGCCATGGCTGGCATTCATGAGGTGCTGGATAAAATGGAAAATCCGCTTAGTATGGTGAAGCAATATATACGCGAGCTGGAAGGGAAACTGATGGAAGCCAAGCTTGCCTTATCCAATCAACTGCTTGCCGAACGGAAATATGAAGTTATCATCGCAGAGCTTGAACACCTCGTACAGAAGCGCACCCGGCAAGCAAATATCGCGATTGACCGGAACGAGGAAGACATGGCGGTACTGGCTGTGGAGGAGAAGTTGGCCACAGAGCGTAAGCTGCAAGCACACCAGGATCAATATGAGGCGATGAGACAGCAGACGCTGGCTCTGGAAGATCAATTGAAGAGATTGATGGAGCTGTACGAAGAGCTGCAAAATAAAAAGCTCATGTACTTGTCCAGAGCGAACACGGCTCATGCGATACAGCAAGTGAACAATACGCTTTATTCGGTTGATGCCTCGAGCATTGGCAAAAACTTCGCTAGAATGGAAGAACAAATCTGGCAGCTGGAGGCCAGAGCTGCAGCATCGCTTAGGGTGAACAAGCTGGTTAATGCCACTGTGAGCAGCGCGCCCGATTTGGCTTTCCAGGAAGATGTGAGCCTGGAGCTTGAGAAGCTCAAGGCTGCGAGGAAAGCCGTCTAAGACGCATACAAGAGCAGCCGCTTCGGCGGCTGCTTTTTTCAACTTATACATTCCTGCCCCGCGATCTCCCACGTCGACACCCATCGGCGCATAGGAAAT